>CACHYG010000005.1 GCA_902584015.1 uncultured Pelagibacteraceae bacterium | reverse complement strand
AAACAAAAGTATTTAATTATAAAAAATATAACAAACTAATAAAAAAATTTTTAAATAAACATAATGTTAAAATTATTTTTGAACCTGGTAGATCTATAATTGCAAACACAGCAGTTTTATTTTCACAAATTATTTATATAAAAAATACTAATAAAAAAAAATTTATTATTTTAGATGCAGCAATGAATGATCTAATGAGGCCTGCTTTGTATGGATCATATCACAGTATAATTCCGTTATTTAAGACAAATAAAAAAAATAAAAAAATACACGATTTTGTTGGTCCGGTATGTGAAACAACTGACAAATTTTTATCTGTGAAAAGTTTTCAGAATCTGAAAGAAAAAGAGTTTGTAGCAATTTCAGATGTTGGAGCATATGGAATGTCTTTATCCTCAAATTATAATTTAAGACCTAAACCTTCAGAAATAATGATAAATAATAAATTGATGAGAGTGGTCCTGAAAAGACAAAAACTAATCAACATCATTTAGTAAAAATTTTAACTTATGACTAAAAAACTTTTTTTAATTTTTTTTTATAGTGGAGTTATTTTAGTATGTATTGTATTTCTACCATCTTTATTGATGCCAAAAAGAATTGCTATCTTTGGTGGAAAAATTTTAGGGCATTGGTCAAAGTTTAGTTTAAAACTATTTCTCTCTACTAAAATCGAAATTATTGGTAAAGAAAACATTTTAAATAGTGAAAAATTTTTTATCGCATGTACTCATCAATCAGCCTTTGAAACATTTTATCTGCAAGCAATATTTAAAGGACCTAAATTTATATTAAAAAAAGAGTTAATTAAAATTCCAATTTTTGGGTGGTATTTAAAAAAGATTGGATCAATACCAGTGGAAAGAAATAAAATATCCAAAGAAAAAATTAATTTTATAGAAACGATAAAAATCTCATCCCAGGATAATAGACCAATAGTTATTTTTCCACAGGGAACAAGGACCGATCCTAATGAAAGACCTGATTTTAAAAAAGGTGTCGCTAGAATTTACCAAGAATTAAATATCAATTGTTTGCCAGTCACAATTAATTCAGGTGAAGTATGGCCTAAAAATGGAAATCTTAGTAAAAATAAAAAAATAACTATAACAGTACTTAAACCAATAAAACCTGGACTTGAAGGTAAACTATTTTTGAATTCGCTGCAAAATACGATGTATGATGTTTTAAATAGGACCTCTAGCCCTTCATCGGCATAACAACATAAATACTATCAAAATCGGAAGGGTCTTTTATTAGCGCCGGTGAGCCAGTCTCGTTAAGGTATATTTCTATTTTATCACCATCTAATTGTGATGCTATGTCAATAAGATATCTCGAATTAAAACTAATATCAAGTTCATGATCAAAATTTACACTAAGAGTTTCATTTCCATCTCCACTACTTGTATTATTCACTGATAAATCAAGTTTATCTTTTGTTAACTTAAATTTAACACTATCTTTTTTATCCATCGAAACGGATGCAACTCTATCTACAGAATTTAAAAATGGTTTTAATTCAACTTCTAGTCTTTTTTTATTACTTTTCGGTACCACTTGAATATAATTAGGGAACTTACCATCAATGAGTTTTGATATTAAAACACTATCATCCATTTCAAATTTTATTTTAGATTTAATATTTGATATTTTAACTTCCCCATCATAATCTTCTAATAAATTCACCAATTGAAATATTGTTTTTTTTGGAAGAATTATTGGTTCAAAATTAATCTTTTGGCTTAATTGCACTTTTGAAATTGACATTCTATGACTATCAGTGGCCACAGCATTTAAGAAAATTTTATCATCCAGCTCAGTTTGATGAAAATAAATCCCACTAAGGTAATGTCTAGTTTCATCGTTTGAAACAGAAAACTTGCATTTATTTAATAGTTTAAGAAGCTGCTTAGATTTAATGTTAAATTCATTTTCATTGAAATTTTCCTCTGTAACTGGAAACTCAGATGCAGAAATACAATTTAGATTAAATATTGATTTTTCAGATTCAAGTTTTACTTTATTTTCTCCCGACAAATTAAAATTTATTTTTTTTCCTGAACTAAATTTTCTAATAATATCATACATTGTCGAGGATGTAGTTGTGGTTTTACCCTCTTCTAAAATTTCAACATTTTTAATCTCATTAATAAATATCAGATCTAGATCTGTTGCAGTGATTTTTAATTTTGATCCGCCGGCATCTAATAGAACATTAGAAAGTATAGGCAGCGTGCTTCTTTTTTCTATAACTCCTTGGCAGTATCCTAAAGATTTTTGAAGATCATTTTGATTAACATTAAATTTCATTTTTCTGATTGTTGTATAAAATTTGATTTTTTAAAGTATCAATATTGTTACATAGCTCATTGTCATTTTTCTTTAAATTTTCAATCGTTTTTATAGAGTGTATGACAGTAGTATGATCTCTATTTGAAAAATCTCTACCTATTTCTGGTAATGATTTTGTAGTTAAAAGTTTAGTGAGATAGATTGCTGTTTGCCTAGGTCTAACCAAATATCTTGATCGTCTTGAAGAAAGCATCTCAGTTTTGGATATTTTAAAAAATTTACATACTAAAGATTGTATTAAATCAACTGTAACTTTATTTTCCGAGTAATTAAGCAAATCTTTTAAAATAATTTTTATCTCAGAAATGTTTGGTGTTTTATTATAGATTCTTGAAAATGAGACGACCCTGTTTAAAGCCCCAACTAATTCTCTAATACTATTTTTAATTTCTTTGCTTAAAAAAAGTTGAATCTCATCAGATATATTAATTTGGTTTGCATAATATTTAATTAATTCTTCTGACTTAAACTTGATAATTTTCTTTCTTAACTCTAAATCAGGCTGCTGGATATCAATAACTAATCCTCCGGAAAATCTTGACTTTATTCTTTCTTGTATTCTAGAAAGTTTATTTGGTGGTCTATCTCCAGAAATTATTATTTGTGATCCTTTATCAAGAAGAGCATTAAAAGTATGAAAAAACTCTTCTTGCATTGCCTCTTTTCCATTCATAAATTGAATGTCATCTATTAAAAAAACATCCGCATTTCGAAAATAATCTTTAAATTTAACCATATCATTTGATTTTATAGCTTTTACAAATTGATACATAAATCTCTCGGCAGAAATAAGCATTACTTTATTTTCTTGTTTAAGTTTAAGCCCTATAGCATTTAACAAGTGAGTTTTGCCCATTCCGACTCCTGCATAAATATACAACGGATTATAGTGAGAGATTTTTTCAGAAACTTTTTTGGAGGCTTCAAAAACCAATTTATTGCTTTCTCCAGTAATAAAAGTCTCAAAACTTTTATTTGGGTCAATCCTGTTATATTGAAATACAAAATCTTTTATGAATGAAATGTTATTACTAGGTTTTTCAATTTTATCTACATCTTTTGGTTCAAATTTTTCTTTAGTTAAACTAGAATTTATAGATAATTCTATTCTACTTATTTCCGACTTATGAGATTTAACTGTTTGTAAGATTTGGTCAAGATACCTTGATGTTATCCAATCTCTTATAAATGGTGTTGTAACTGATAATAATATATAGTTATTAAACTCTTCTTCAAAAGTAATTTTTCGAAGCCAGCTGTCATAAATATCATTTCCAAACTTATATTTCAAATCTGATTGAATTTTTTCCCATGAGAGCTGTGTTTGAGAGTTAGAATTAAGTGTAATTTTGTTGTTCATGAGATATTTGTAAGTTTTTCATTTACAGACTTTTAAAAAATTTTATCAACAAAAATTTTTAAAAAGTAAAAAAAAAATAAAATCTGCAAGTGTATTATTAAATTAAAAATTAAATCTGTAATAGAATTGAAAATTAAATCTGTAATAGAAATTTTTTAAACTTAAGGTGGTAATTTTTATTTAAAAAAAAAATAAAAAGAAAAATTTTTAACAAATTAAATTAATCTATATTTAGTATTTAAAAATAAAAGTTTAAGATATTTAGTGTAAACCAAAAGTTGAAGATACTGATGTCGCTTAAGGGTTGTTAAAGAGCGTTTATTTTTTTTGTAAGTCTTGACAAATTTCTAGAGGCGTTTCCCTTTTTAATAATACCAGTCTTAGCAATTTTCATGATTTCTGAGTTTAATTTTGGTAAATAACTTAAAGCCTCTTTTTTATTTTTCTTTTCAATCAAAACGTTCATTTTTTTTATAGCATTTTTGAACCTACTTTTTCTAAGCTTGTTCACTTTTGTTTCCCTAGATATTCTTCTAGTAGTTTTAATTGCAGATTTAGTATTTGCCATAACGCGAGGAGATATAACTGCTCAAATTGGCACGGTCAACTGCTTATTTTTATTTTTTTGACAATTATTGCAATAGAAAGTCGATCTATTCGAAATTACTATACGCACAATCTTACCATCACAATTAATTTTAGGACAGTTTTTACCCTCTCTTTCATAAACTTTAAAATATTTTTGGAAACTGCCAATGTCACCTGATGTATTAACAAAATTTCTTATACTTGAACCACCCCTTTTAATTGAATTTCTTAAAACAATTTTTGAATATTTCACCATATTTTTCAATTCATTATCCAAAAGATCACATGATTTTTTTTTAGGATTTATTTTACTTTCAAACAAAATTTCTGATGCATAAATGTTTCCAATACCAGAAACAAATTTTTGATCTAAAAGAAAATCTTTAATATTTTTTTTCTTATTTTGTAGTCTATTTTTAACATATTTATAATTAAACTTTTTATTAAAAGGTTCAATGCCGTACTTTTTAATAAAATTTTTTAATTTTAAATGATCGTTCAAAATTTTGAAATATCCAAATCTTCTTGGATCATTATAAATAAGTTTCAATTTGTTAAATGTAAATTCAACATGATTATGTTTTTTTGGTAAAAATGGTGAGTGATAAAAACTTGAATTTGTAACTAAGTTTTTCCTTTTTTTTTTAATGATATGTATCGTTCCAGACATTCCTAAATGTAAAATGCAATATGATTTATTTGAAAGTTCAATAATGATATATTTAGAAAACCTTCTTATATTTATAATTTTTTTATTTTGAAGTATGCTCCTAAAATTTTTTGGTATTCTAAATCTTAGATTTCTGTTTCTTACTATTACTTTTAGAATTTTTTGAGATTTAATGTTTTTTATAAGTGACTGTTTGACAATTTCTACTTCTGGCAATTCTGGCATTAAGTACTATATTATCAGATAATAAAAAAAAATAATGAAACAAATTTTACAAAATAATAAAGGACTTGTTCAGAAAGTCTTCGATAAAGTATCAAACAAGTACGATTTGATGAATGACTTTATGTCGCTTGGAATTCACAGGCTTTGGAAAAGGGATTTAATAAATATGATGTCTCCATCTAAAAATTCAAAGTTAATAGATGTAGCATGTGGCACTGGCGATATTGGTAAGTTATTCTTGGACTCAGTTAATTATAATGGTGTAGTTTACAATGTTGACTCAAATAAAAATATGATTAACGAGGGGAAAAAAAGATTCAAGAATATTGATAATATTAAATGGTATGTAAATTCAGCTGAAAATTTAAAATTTAAAAATAATTATTTTGATTTCTATACTATTAGTTTCGGATTAAGAAATACTAAAAATATCGATAAGTCTATAACAGAAGCCTATAGAGTTCTTAAACCAGGTGGAAAATTTTTATGCCTTGAATTTTCAAAAGTTCAAAATGAAAATTTAAGAAAAATTTACGAGAAATATTCAAAACTGATACCAAAAATAGGCGATTTTGTTGTTGGAGATAAACAGCCATATGAGTATCTAGTTGAAAGTATAGATAAATTTATTAATCAAGAAGAATTAATTGATTGCATGAAAAGTAATAATTTTACAAATTGCAAATATAGAAATTTTAATGGTGGAATAGTTGCAATACATTCTGGCTGGAAGGTTTAATGCTAAGAAAGATTTTTATTTTATTCAGGATTGCAAGAAGATTGGCTAAATCCGATGCTGTAGAAATAGTCTCTAAAATACATCAGCCACCATTAATTATTAAAATTTTATTAAACATTTTTGCCTTTTCATTTTACAAACAAAAAGAATCTTTAAATAATAAATCTGATGAAGACAAACTATGTGAGTCTATTCAGGGTATGGGAACAACATTTATCAAATTAGGTCAATTTTTAGCAACTAGGCCAGATATAATTGGCGAGGAGGTTTCAAAAAAATTAGAAAAACTTCAGGATAGATTACCTCCATTTAAAATGTCAGAAGCTAAAAATATTTTAAAAGAAAGTTTAGGCTTAGATAATTACAATTCTATTTTAAATCTTAGTGAACCGGTAGCTGCAGCATCCATAGCGCAAGTCCATAAAGCGCAGATCAATGAAAATGGAACCGTAAAAGATGTAGCAATTAAAATATTAAGACCCGAAATCAAAAAAGTTTTTAATGAAGAGATTGATGCTTTGATGCTTCTAGCCTACATAATTCAAAGTACATTAACAAAAACTAAAAGACTTAAACTGGTAGAAGTAGTTTTTCTTCTAAAGGAAATTACTAATCATGAGATGGACTTAAGGTTTGAAGCAGCGGCCGCTAACGAATTTGCTGAAAATACAAAGAATGACTCTGGGTTTTTTGTGCCCAAAATATACTGGATTTATACTAGTGAAAAAGTTTTGACTTTAGATTGGGTTGATGGAGTTTCCATAAGAGAACGAGATTTAATTAATGAAAGAGATATAGATGTAAACAATATTGCCTCAAATATTATACAACATTTTTTAAGACATGCAGTAAGAGATGGGTTTTTTCATGCTGATATGCACCAAGGTAATTTATTTATAAATGAAAGTGGACAAATAGTGCCAATTGATTTTGGTATAATGGGTAGAATTGATAAATTAAACAGAAGATATTTAGCGGAGATTTTATTTGGTTTTATTCAAAGAGACTATAAAAAAGTCGCTGAAGTTCATCTCGTAGCAGGCTTAGTGCCAAATAATGTAAATGTTGATGAGCTCGCTCAAGCTTTGAGATCAATAGGTGAACCAATTTTTGGTCAATCAGTTAAGGATATTTCAGGTGGGAGATTACTTAAACAATTGTTTGATATTACAGAAAAATTTAATATGCCAACTCAACCTCAGCTACTTTTGTTACAAAAAACAATGGTAGTAGTAGAAGGAGTCGCGAGAAAACTTAATCCAGAAACTAATATATGGGAGACTTCGAGACCAGTATTAGAAAAATGGTTAAGAGAAACAAAAGATCCAATTAATAATTTTACAGAAACTTTAAGAGATTCTGCAGAAGTTTTAAAAAAACTTCCTGAATTACCACAAATGATGGAAAAAGCTAATCAAGCACTGACATTCCTTGCAAGTGGTCAGATTCCTCAAAATACAAATTCTTACTCAGCAATGAAAAATAAAGAACTTGAAATGAAATCCTTTAGAAATCAGAGTATTATTGGTTTATTACTGCTTGTATTTATAGGTTTCATGGTATTTTAATCCAAAGATGAGTGAATTAAAAAATAAAAAAGTATTATTAGTTATAACAGGAGGAATTGCAGCTTATAAAGCTTTAGAATTAATTAGACTTCTAAAGAAAAAAGGTAGTTCAGTTAAAACTATCCTTTCCAAGAATGCTAACAAATTTGTAACACCTCTTTCTGTTACTGCTTTATCTCAAGAAAAAGTTTATACAGACTTATTTGATCCAATTTCTGAAGCTGAGATGGATCATATTTCACTATCTAGATGGGCAGATATAATCTTAATTGCGCCTGCAACTGCAAATACATTATCAAAAATTTCAAATGCTAATGCAGATGACTTAGCATCAACTGTATTATTAGCTGCAGATAAAGAATTTTATATTGCTCCAGCTATGAATGTTAGAATGTGGAAAAATAAATCTAATCAAAACAACGTAAATATTTTAAAAAATATGGGTCATGAATTTATAGGCCCAGATATCGGCGATATGGCATGTGGGGAATATGGCGAAGGCAAAATGACCGAACCACTAGAAATAATTAATTTTTTGGAAAAAAAATCAAAAGAATTAAAAAAAAATAATGGCCTTAAAGCACTTGTAACTGCCGGACCTACTAAAGAATTTATCGATCCAGTAAGATATATAACTAACAAATCAAGTGGAAAACAAGGTTATGAGATAGCAAATTCACTTAAAAAAAGTGGATTTAATACAACCCTTATATCGGGTCCAACGCAACTTGATCCAATTAAAGGTGTAAAAATAATCAATATTAATTCAGCAAAAGAAATGTTTGATGCCGTAATTGAAAATCTGCCTGTAGATGTAGCAATTTTTTCTGCTGCTGTCGCAGATTTCAAAGTCAAAGAAGTATCCGAAACTAAAATTAAAAATAAAGAAAACTATAGCCTTAGTTTAGAAAAAAATATTGATATTTTAAAACATGTTTCAAACCATAATTCCTTGAGACCTAAATTGGTACTAGGTTTTTCAGCTGAAACCAATGATATAATTGAAAATTCACAAAAAAAAATAAATGAAAAAAATTGTGATTGGTTAATTGCTAACGATGTTTCTAAAAAAGAGGTAGGCTTTGACTCAGACTTCAATGAAGTATGTATCATGTATAAAAATGGGGAAATTGAAAACATTTCTAAAGATAAAAAATCCGTAATTGCTAACAAAATCGTAAAAAAAATTGTTTCAAATCTGGAATAATTAATGGTTAAAGTTTTAGTAAAAAGGCTTGATCCAAAAGTAAAGTTTCCAAAATATAAAACCATCGGCTCATCAGGGATGGATTTAATGGCATTTATTGAAAACCCAATTAAAATCAAGCCTGGAGCATCATGTTTAATTCCAACTGGAATCTCAATAGCTTTTCCTAAAGAATTTGAAGTTCAAATAAGACCGAGATCTGGATTAGCAGCTAAACAAAGCATCGGTGTTCTTAACACTCCAGGAACTATTGACAGTGATTATCGAGGTGAAATTAAAGTAATAATCTTTAATCATGGTGGAAGTGAATTTGTGATAAATTGCAATGATAGAATAGCACAAATGATTCTCACACCAGTATTAAAAATCGAATTTGAAGAAGTAAGTGAACTTCCTGAAACAATAAGAGGAAGTGGAGGTTTTGGTTCTACTGGTAAATGAGGAAAAATCTTTCCACAAAACAAATTGAAAAATATTCAAGACAAATAGTTTTGAAAAACGTTGGTATCATTGGTCAAAAAAAGATACTTGATTCAAGTGTCTTAGTCGTTGGTGCGGGCGGTCTTGGCTGTCCGGTCATTGATTATTTATCAAGAGCTGGGGTCGGATTAATAGGGATAATAGATTATGATAAAGTAGATGCTTCAAATATCCATCGACAATCAATTTATACATATAAAGATATTGGAAAATATAAAGTTGAAGTATTAAAAAGAAAATTAAAGGATATTAATCCTGATGTAAAAACTAAAATTTTTAAGAGTAAAATAACAAACAAAAATGCGAATAAAATACTAAAACAATTTGATATTATTGTAGATGGCTCAGATAATTTTAAAACTAAGTTTTTATTAAATCAATTTGCACGTAAATTAAAAAAAGCTTTTATCGTTGGAGCTATAAGTAGGTATAATGGACATGTATTCTCGTTTAATTTTAAAAGAAATAATGAAGCATGTTTAAAATGTTTCTATCAATCTGATGTTAATGAAGAGGTTTTGAATTGTGAGACAGATGGAATTTTAGGACCAGTAGCGGGTATGGTAGGTAATATGCAAGCAAATGAAGTTCTTAAAAATATATTGAATTTAAAAAATGAATTAAGAGATAAAATTTTAATTATTGATTTACTAAATCTTACTTTCAGACAGGCTAATTTTTCAAAAAAAAAGAATTGCGTATGTGGAGAAAGGTAGTTTTTTTATTTTTAATTTCATTTTGTACAAATGTTTTGGGTAATGAAAATTACTATTTAATGCTAAAAAATTCTAAAGCAAATGTAAGAATGGGTCCAGGTTTAGATTATCCCATAAAATTTATTTATAAGAAAAAAAATTTACCAGTAAAAGTAATTGATAAAAAAGAAAACTTTCGAAAAATAATTGACCACAAAAAAAATAGTGGATGGATACACATCTCTCAATTGAAAAAAATAAATTCAATAATAGTTTTATCAAATAGAATTCTTTTTAAAAAACCTACCTTTAACTCAAAACCTATTGCAAATATTGAGAGTGGTAGATTATTTGTCTTAAAAAAATGTAAAAAAGATTGGTGTGAAGTAAGCAGTCAAAATTATTCGGGGTGGATTAATATGAATGATGTATGGGGGAAAGACTAATTATTTTCTCTTTTTGAATTTACTTGTCCAGATCTTGTCTAGAACAAAGTACCATACTGCATTAGCTAAAGGCTCAACTATTGCATCTGTTAATGCGATCATGAAAGAAACATCAGCTATTAACATCAAAACAGTAATAGCAATTGCAAAATGTCCTATTGTGTAGATTAAAGTTCTTAATAATGAACCTTTGTTACTGTCGTAAAATGATTTGCTGGTTTGAAATATTCCTCTGGTTAATTCGGTCATAAACTTATTATAGCTTAATTAAGTTTTAAATCAAACCTGTCTGAATTCATTACCTTTGTCCATGCTGAAACGAAATCAGTCACAAATTTTTTTTCTCCATCCTCAGAAGCATAAACTTCAGCTATAGCCCTTAATTGGGAATTCGAACCAAATATTAAATCTACTCTTGTACCTTTCCATTTAACCTTATTTGTATTTCTATCTTTTCCGATAAATAACTGTTCCTTTTTATCAACCCCTATCCAAGTAGTGTTCATATCAAGCAAATTTTTAAAGTAATCATTTGATAATGAACCAGGTTTTTTTGTAAACACACCGTTTTCTGATCCATCATAGTTAGCATCTAACACTCTCATACCTCCAACTAAAACCGTCATCTCAGGTGCAGTTAATCTCATAAGCTGTGCTTTATCTACTAAAAGTTCCTCAGCTGAGATATTTGTTTCTGAATTCAAGTAATTTCTAAATCCATCTGCTTTTGGTTCTAATAAACCAAATGAATTTATATCTGTTTGATCTTGTAATGCATCACCTCTGCCTGAAGAAAAAGGAACATAAATTTTATGTCCAGCCTTTTTAGCAGCTTTTTCGATGGCAACACAACCACCTAGAACTATCAAGTCAGCAATTGAAACATCTTTCTTTTTGCCATCAAATTGTTTCTTAATTTTTTCCAATACTTTAATAACCTTGTCTGTTTTTGACGCTTTATTTACTTCCCAATTTTTTTGGGGTTCAAGTCTTAATCTTGCTCCGTTTGCTCCACCTCTTTTATCAGAACCTCTAAAAGTTGATGCAGATGCCCAAGCTGTAGATACTAGCTCTGAAACTTTAAGACCTGATTTTATTATTTGAGCTTTAAGTTTTTTTATTTCACTTTTTTTTATTTTATATTTTTGCTTAGGGACAGGATCTTGCCAAATTAACTGCTCTTTTGGTACGTCTGGACCTAAGTAGCATGTTCTAGGCCCCATATCTCTATGAGTAAGTTTAAACCATGCTCTAGCAAAAGCATCATGAAATTCTTTTGGATTTTTATGAAAATGTTGTGTTATTGGTCCATAACTTGGATCAACTTTTAATGAAATATCGGTAGTTTGCATCATTGGAGGATGTTTTTTTTCTCTCTCATGTGCGTCAGGAACCATTTTGATTTCTTGACCGTTTTTTTTTGGCGTCCATTGATGTGCGCCTGCAGGACTCTTGGTTAATTCCCACTCGTGACCATACAAACAATCTAAATATCCCATATCCCACTTAATAGGATTTTGAGTCCAAGCACCTTCTATTCCAGAGCTGATAGTATCAACACCTTTTCCACTTTTATAATTACTATTCCAACCTGTTGATTGTTCATGTATTTTTGAACCTTCTGGTTCTGGGCCTTTGTGAGACTCAGGAGCTGCACCATGAGACTTTCCAAAAGTATGTCCACCTGCAACTAAAGCCGCAGTTTCATAATCATTCATTGCCATTCTACCGAATGTTTCTCTGATATCATGTGCTGCTAGTAATGGATCAGGATTTGCATCAGGACCTTGTGGATTAACATAGATTAATCCCATGTGAGAAGCACCTAATGGCTGTTCTAAATCTCTTTTTCCACTGTATCTATTTACACCTAACCATTCTTTTTCTGATCCCCAGTAAATATCTTCCTCTGGTTCCCAAATATCTTCACGACCAGCTCCAAAACCAAAAGTTTTGAATCCCATGGAGTCAAGTGCAACGTTCCCAACTAAAATAAATAAATCTGCCCAAGAAATTCTTTTTCCGTATTTTTTCTTTATAGGCCAGAGTAATAATCTTGCTTTATCTAAATTAACATTATCAGGCCAACTGTTGAGTGGAGCGAAACGCTGATTGCCTGTACCAGCACCTCCTCTTCCATCGCCAGTTCTGTATGTACCTGCCGCATGCCAAGCAAGTCTTATAAATAATGGACCGTAATGACCATAATCAGCCGGCCACCAATCTTGCGAATCTGTCATTAATTTATGTAGATCTTTTTTGAGAGCTTTAAAATTTAATTTCTTAAATTCCTTCGCATAACTAAATTTTTTATCCATCGGATTTACTAATCTAGAATGCTGGCTTAGTATTTTAAGATTTAGACTGTTCGGCCACCAGTCTCTATTTGAAGTTCCTTTTCCAGTTGGATGTTTTGGTGGTGTTCCAGCACCTGTAAAAGGGCATTTTGACTGTTCTTTTAAAATTTCTTTACTCACACTGCTAATTTAATGAGTTTGCAACATATGTCAATATATTAGAATGATTCTAAAGTGTTTTTTTGTCCTACTTTATTAAATGTGAGTAATTATTGTTATTTGTTAGAAACTTTTACCAAAACCTCTATTGATTTAATTTTTTTTCCTGGGAGGTTTTTTCTCAATTTTATTTCCTCGACATCTTTATCGTGAAAATCAATAAGCTCATTAGTAGTCTCGTTATAAAAATGATGGTGATTTGTTACATTTGTATCAAAATATGTTTTATCAGAATTTAATGAAATTTCCTTTATGTAACCTTTGTTCTTAAAAGCGTTAATTGTATTATAAATTGTAGCTTGAGATATTTTAATATCTAATTTCTTTTTTAAAATTTTTCGAAGATCATCTATAGTAAAATGAAAAGTCTTTTTTCTATCAAAAAGAATTTCGCACATTTTTAATCTTTGCTTAGTGGTTCTTAAGCCTGCAGATCTTAATTTTTCCTCAAAATGAGTATTATTATTCATTATTTCGCCTAATTTATCAGTTCAAATCTGATTGTATATTGTAAATTATCTAAATACACTATTAAAGAACAACTTTATGGAAAAAAAATCAGCATACAATTACGATGACCTAATAAAGTGCGGTAATGGTGAACTTTTTGGGCCTGGAAATGCAAAACTTCCTTTACCACCAATGCTGATGTTTGATAGAATTACTGAAATTGCTGAAAATAAGGGAACTTTTAAAAAAGGTATTTTAAAAGCAGAACTGGACATTAAAAATGAATTATGGTTTTTTGATTGTCATTTTAAGGAGGACCCAGTTATGCCTGGATGCCTAGGACTTGATGCAATGTGGCAACTAGTTGGATTTTATTTAGGCTGGCTTGGAAACCCCGGAAGAGGAAGAGCGCTAGGAGTTGGGGCAGTAAAGTTTACAGGTGAAGTGTTAAAAAATGTAAAAATTGCAACATATGAAATTGATATGAAGAGAATTTTAGTTAAAGAGGGTACAACAGTAGGTTTAGCAAATGGAATGCTTAAAGCAGATGAAAAAAAAATATATTCTGCTGAAAATTTGAAAGTTGGATTGTTTAAATAATGAAAAGAGTAGTAGTAACTGGAATTGGAGTAGTTTCTTGTTTGGGTAATAATCAAAAAGAAGTTTACAATTCTCTTATAAATTCAAAATCAGGTATTACTTTTTCTGAAGAGTATAAAGAATTTAATCTTAAGAGCCATGTTCATGGATTGCCAAATATAAAATTGGATGACTACGTAGATAGAAAAGTTATCAGATTTATGGGTAAAGGTTCGGCTTATAATTATATAGCTATGAACGAAGCTGTAAAAGACTCTGGTTTAGAGGAAAAAGATGTAAGTAATATTTCTACAGGAATGGTAATGGGGTCGGGAGGACCTTCAATTGAAAATGTAATTTTGGCTGCAGATAAAACTAGAGAAAAAAATCCAAAAAAAATGGGACCGTTCGTAGTACCAAGAACTATGGCAAGTACAGCGTCTGCAACACTGGCTGTACCATTTAAAATAAAAGGTGTAAATTACACTATAAGTTCTGCATGCGCTACAAGTGGACACTGTATCGGTAATGCAATGGAATTAATTCAATTAGGAAAACAGAATGTTATCTTTGCAGGTGGAAGCGATGAAGTTCACTTTGCAATGACAGCAATGTTTGATGCGATGACCGCTTTATCATCTAAATACAATGATACACCAGATAAAGCATCCAGACCTTACGACAAAACTAGAGATGGATTTGTTATATCAGGTGGTGGTGGAGTTTTAGTGCTTGAGGAATATGAGCATGCAAAAGCTAGAGGTGCAAAAATATATGCAGAATTAACTGGATATGGTGCAACATCTGATGGTTACGATATGGTTGCTCCATCCGGAGAAGGTGCCGTTAGATGTATGCAAATGGCATTAAAAACAGCAAAAAATAAAATTGATTACATAAATACTCACGGAACATCTACACCTGTGGGAGATATAACAGAATTAAAAGCAGTAGGTGAAGTTTTTAAAGATCATAAACCGAAAATAAGCTCAACAAAATCATTATCTGGACATTCTTTAGGAGCAACCTCAGTTCACGAAGCTGTTTATAGTTTAATAATGATGAAAAATAATTTTATTTCAGCCTCAGCAAACATTGTTGATATGGATGACGAGGCGAAAAAATATCCAATTGTTACAAAAGTAGAAAAAGATATTTCCTTGAATTCTATAATGTCTAACAGTTTTGGTTTTGGTGGAACAAATGCAACTTTAGTTTTCGAGAAAGTTTAACAATGAGTTTAATGAAGGGCAAAAAAGGATTAATCATGGGTGTTGCCAATGAGAGATCTATTGCTTGGGGAATATCACAAAAATTAGCAGAAGCCGGAGCTGAATTAGCTTTTACATATTTAGGAGATGCTCTAAAAAAAAGAGTAGTTCCATTGGCAGAAAGGCTAAATTCAAATACAACTTTTAGCTGTGATGTTGAAAAGCAAGAGGAAGTTATAAAACTATTTGAGGATGTAAAGTCAAAATGGGGGGAGATTGACTTTGTAGTACATGCTATAGCATTTTCAGATAAATCTGAGTTATCAGGAGAATATCTAAATACAACAAGAGAAAACTTTTTAAGAAGTATGTTAATTTCATGTTTTTCATTTACAGAAGTTGCAAAAGAAGCCTCAAAAATAATAAAGCAGGGTGGAAGTATGATAACTCTGAGCTATGAAGCAAATAAAGCTATACCCAATTATAATGTAATGGGTGTTTGCAAAGCAGCTTTAGAGGCGAGTGTAAAATATTTAGCAAGAGATCTTGGATCTAGAGGAGTAAGAGTAAATGCAATAAGCGCCGGTCCAATAAAGACCTTGGCAGCTTCCGCAATTGGTGATGCAAAATTTTTATATAAATGGAACGCTGACCATTCTTTTCTTAAAAGAAATGTAGATAATCTTGATGTTGGAAATTCAGCTTTATATTTATTAAGTGATATGGCAAGTGGGGTTACAGGTGAAATTCATTACGTAGATGCTGGATACAATAAAGTTGGAATGCCTGATCCAAAAAATATAAGTGAATAAATGCCAACTTACACAGTTACCAATTCAAACTTTAATTTAACTGCCAAACAACAAAGAGACTTAGCCCAAGGCATAACCAAGGTTCATAATGTAGTTACTGGGGCAAACACTTATTTTGCTCAAGTTATATTCAATAAAACTAAAAAAAATAATCATTTTATGGGTGGTAAAAAAGTAAAAGAACCCTCATTATTTTTGCTTGGTCAAATAAGAGCTGGTAGACCAAAAAAAACAAAGGATAGATTAATTTCTGATTTAAAAAATATCTTAGTAAAAAAAACAAAATTAGATGAAACTCAAGTATGGGTTTATATAATTGATCTACCACCTTCTCAGATGATTGAATATGGTGCGGTACTCCCAGAATCGGGTAAAGAAGTACAGTGGTTCAAAGGATTGTCAAATAAACTTAAAAAGAAACTTTCGCAAATGGAAAATAAATAATGTTAATTCTAGTTTGGTTTATTGTTTGTATTATATTTTACGTTGTCCAAATGATACTTGGCGATTCTGGTCACGCGCTTGAGGTATTTGCTGCAGTAAGTGCAATTGCTATTTTCTTAATAAGTAAAATTAAACACAAAATAAATAAGTAGGGGCGTTCTGTTGCCAGGTGCCCCGAACCCCGTATTTAATTAACTTTTGAAGAGATCAAGTGCTTCGTTTAAAAGTTCTTCTGATTTTGAATGGTCTCCGTCAGAATGTGCTTTCATACCAGCATCATGAAGTTTTTGAGCTTGTTCAATTTTTGTTTTCACCTTTCCACCTAACATCGGACATGAACCAGCGAAAGCAGAAGTTGAAAACATAATTAAAGTTAAAGCTAATAATATCTTTTTCATTGATATTTCTTTCTTTTTTATATTTGAATAGAGATAGTGATTAAAACAGAAAAATCACTGCGACTTTTTTTATTTTTAAATATAATTAACAGCAACCGCAGTTTTTCTTTTCTTTTTTTTGAGATTTAGTGTCAGACTTAATTTCTTCTAATTCTTTTTTTTGATCTTCGATAGCCTGTTTTTCTCTCAAAATTTTATCCTCTAAATACGCATAAAGTGAAGAAAAGCCTAACTTAGACGCCTTTTTTTCCTCATAACCTCTCCGGCCTTTTAAGTTTTCAATTATTTTTACTATTTCTTGATTTTGCATATACTATCTTTATATCGTAGCTTGTTTTATTGAAAGTTTTACTTTTCCTCTATCAAAGCCAATTACTTTAACTTTAACTTCATCACCTTCTTTTACAACATCGGTTACCTTTGCAACTCTTTTATCAGCTAGCTCTGAAATATGTACAAGACCATCTTGTTTGCCTAAGAAGTTTACGAATGCACCAAATTCCATAATCTTCATAACTTTACCATTATAAATTTTATTTAGTTCAGCTTTTGCAGTTAAGTCTTTAATTATTTGCATTGCTTTATTTCTTGAGTCTTCATCTGGTGCTGCAACTGTAACAGTACCGTCATCTGATACGTCAACTTTTGCTCCTGACTTTTCAACAATCTCTCTTATAGTTGCTCCACCTTTTCCAATTACTGTTGCAATGTCTTTTTTATCAACAGTGATTTTCTCCATCTTGGGTGTGTGTTTTCCAACACTATCTCTTGATTTGTTTAGAGCTTTATTCATTTCTCCTAAAATATGAATTCTTCCATCTTTTGCCTGTTTTAATGCATGTTCCATAATTTCAAATGTTATTCCTGTTATCTTAATATCCATTTGAAGCGATGTAATTCCATCTTTAGTACCAGCAACTTTAAAATCCATATCACCTAAGTGATCTTCATCACCAAGAATATCTGATAGAACACTAAAATCATCACCTTCTTTAATTAGTCCCATTGCAATACCAGCAACTGGTTCTTTAATCGGCACTCCTGCATCCATTAATGCCAAAGAAGATCCACATACAGTTGCCATTGAGGATGATCCGTTAGACTCAGTAATGTCAGAAACTATTCTAAATGTGTATGGAAAACTTTCTTGTGAAGGAAGCGAAGAACTTATCGCTCTCCAGGCCAATTTACCATGGCCAATTTCTCTTCTGCCAGTTCCAATTCTACCAGTTTCCCCTACAGAAAATGGTGGAAAATTATAATGTAGCATAAATCTTTCCCTTTTAAGACCATCTAAACTTTCAATCCTTTGTTCGTCATCTGAAGTTCCTAAAGTTGTAGTAACAATAGCTTGGGTTTCACCTCTTGTAAAAAGAGCAGATCCATGAACTCTGGGTAAAATACCTACCTCACAATTGATTTGTCTTACATCAGCGAGACCTCTTCCATCTATTCTATTTTTATTTTTAAGAATGTCTGTTCTGACGATTTTCTTTTCAAGATTTTTAAGTTCTGAATTAACATCTAGTTCAGAATAATTTTCGTTTTCCTCATAAAGCTTTTTTGCTTTTTCGCTGATTTCAGAAATTTGATTTGATCTATCTTGTTTATCTTTTGTAGAGAATGCTTTTTTTAAATCTTTCGTAAATTCTTCTTCCAACTTTTTCTTTACCTCTGATAAATCTTTCTTTTCAACTACCCATTCAGGTTTTCTACATTCTTTAGCAAGTTCCTGAATCATTTCAATTACTGGAATAAAATTTTCATGACCGAATTTTACTGCATTTAACATTTCTTCCTCAGACAATCCTTTTGCTTCAGACTCAACCATCAGCACTGCATCCTTTGTTCCTGCAACTACAAGATCTAACTTTGATTTTTCTAAATCTACTTTCGATGGATTTAAAACGTATTTACCATCTATAAATCCAACTCTTGAAGCTCCAACAGGCCCAAGGAATGGCATTCCAGAAATTGCTAAAGCTGCTGAAGAAGCAATGATTGATAATATGTCTGCTTCATTTTCTTTATCATAAGAAACAACAGTTGGTAGTAACTGTACTTCATTTTTAAATTCATCTGGGAACAAAGGTCTTATAGGTCTGTCAATTAATCTTGAAATTAATGTTTCACTTTCAGTCGGTCTTGCTTCCCTTTTAAAATATCCACCTGGAATTTTTCCAGCAGCATAATATTTTTCCTGATAGTTTACAGAAAGTGGAAAGTAATCTACTTCAGGATTTACTTTTTTAGCTCCTACAACAGTTGCCAAAACAACCGTCTCTCCACATGTTGCTATAACTGCTCCATCTGCTTGACGAGCTACTTTTCCTGTTTCTAATTTTATTTTTTTTCCGCTTAAATCAATTTCTTTTTTAAATATTTTAAACATTTTTTACTTTCTAAGATTCAATTTACTTATGACGTTTTTATAAGAATCAATTTTATTTTTTTTTAAATAATCTAATAATTTTTTTCTTCTATTAACTGCTTTTAAAAGGCCTACCGAAGAATGTTTATCCTTTTTAAATAAATTCATGTGCTTTGATAACGCCTCGATCTTCTCAGTTAATAAAGCAATTTGGATCTCCGACGATCCATTATCTTTTTCATGAATTGCTAGTTCTTTTGCTTTTTTACTCATATTTTTCCTGACTGTTTGTTTGTTTTATTAAATTTTCAATTTTTTCTGCATAATCAAATGATTCATCCTTCACAAATAGTAATTTTGGTAAAAATTTCGTTGAAATTTTTTTTGATAACACTTTTCTTACTACAAAAGAAAATTCCTTTAATATATCTATTGCTTCAGTAGCGTTTTTTCCACCAAGTGGTAGTACAAAAGCCTTTGCTGTTTTCAAATCAGGACTCATTCTAACTTCAGTTACAGTTATATTGCTTGTTTCTAAATTAGGCAATTTTGCTTCCCCTCTCATAAAAATATTACATAGTGCTTGCTTCACCATTTCGCCAACACGCAACTGTCTTTGTGAAACTGTTTTAATATTTTTTTTGCTCATATTCTTCTCTCAGTGACTTTTGAGTTGTATGCCTCAATGATATCTTTTTTTTGAAAATCATTAAAATCTTTGAGAGTTATACCACATTCAAGCCCAGCACTTACCTGTTTTGCTTGGTTTTTTTCTCTAAAAATTGTGTTTATTTTACCATTATATATAATTGCTCCATCTCTAATTACTCTTGCATTCGCTTCATTTGATATTTCTCCTTCTAAAACTTTAGAGCCAGCAACCTTACCAACTTTTGACACTTTGAAAATTTCCAGTATTTCTGCTGAACCGATAATTTTTTCTTCAACTTCTGGTGCTAATAGTCCTGACATTTTAGCCTTTATAAAATCTAGAGCTTCATAAATTATGTTGTAAGATGAAATTTGAACTTTTTCTTGTTCTGCCAGTTTTTTTGCTTCTTTAGTGGGTTTTACATTAAAAGCTATTAATAGCGCATTAGAGGCTTTTGCAAGACTTACATCAGTCTCTGTTATCATTCCTATGTCAGATAAAATAATTTTTGGTTTTATTTCGTCATGTTTTATCTGGACAACAGCACTTTTGATTGCTTCCGATGAACCATGAACATCAGATTTTATAATTATATTTAATTCTTCAGAAGTCTTGTCTTTAAATGCTGATTCTTGAGTAACAAAATTAAGAGAGCTTTTGCCTTCTTTAGACTCTTGAATTCTCACATCACACAAAGATTTAGCTTCTTTTTCATTTTCAAGAACAAGAAAATCGTCGCCTGACTTTGAAGCTCCATTGATACCTAAAACCTCTACTGGTGAAGCAGGAAAGGCTTCTGGTATATTTTTACCAATATCATTTATTATAGCTCTTACTTTACCCCATTTTAACCCACTCACAAAGTAATCACCTTTTTTTAAAGTACCACTTGTAATAATTATATTAGCTATAGGTCCTCTACCAACATCTATCTTGGACTCTAAAACTACTCCGTTAGCTTTTGTTTCATAATCTGTTTTTAAATCTAAAATCTCTGATTGAAGTATAATTGCCTCTATTAGTTTATTTAAATTATGCTTAGTTTTTGTTGAGATTTCGACCATAAGGGTATCTCCAGATAATTCTTCAGCTATAAGTTCATGTTCTAAAAGTTGATTTTTAATTTTTTGTGGGTCTGCCTCAGGTAAATCACATTTATTTATCGCAACAACAATTGGGACTTTTGCAGCTTTGGCATGTTTGATCGATTCAATTGTTTGGGGTTTAACTCCATCATCAGCTGCAACAACAAGTATAACTATGTCAGTTAATTTTGATCCTCTAGCTCTCATTTCTGTAAAAGCAGCATGACCTGGTGTGTCTATAAATGTAATTTTATTTTTATCACTCTGAATTTGATATGCTCCTATATGCTGAGTAATACCTCCAAATTCACCCGAAACTACATTGGTTTTTCGTAGAACATCTAGAACTGAAGTTTTTCCATGATCAACATGTCCCATCACTGTTACAATTGGTGGCCTATTTTTTAGATTTTCTGATCTTGCCTCTTTAATTTTTTTGATTATTTCCTCTGCTTTTTGCTCTTTAATAGGAATATGCCCGAATTCTTTAACTAAATATTCTGCTGTGTCTGAGTCGATTGAGTGATTAATAGTTGCTGTAACTCCCATACCAAAAAGGTGCTTTATAATATTACTAGATTGTTCTGCCATTCTATTCGCTAATTCTCTGATTGTAATAACTTCAGGTATGTTAATTTCTCTCTTAATAGGCTTTAGGTTTTCTTTAGAATTATCTTTATCTAAAGTTCTATTTTCTTTTTGTTTTGCTCTTTTCAAAGAGGCTAAACTTCTTGATCTTCCCTCATCATCTCCACTTAAAGCTCTTGAAACGGTCAACTTTAGTTCTCTTCTTTTAGATCCAATCTTACCTTTAACTTCTTTTTTTTCAGGATCCGCTTTTAACCTCTTGGTAGCTCTTTGTTCCGCGAGCTTTCTTTTTTCATGATCATTATTAGTTAAATTAGGTTTCTCTATAAATAATGGTCTAGATTTTGGGTTAGTATTTTTCTTGAAATTAGAATCTGGTCTATTAATGTTAAAAGGTCTTTTGCTTCCAAATTTTCCAGATTTTTTTTCAATTACAACTGAGTTTGTACCTTGAGACTTGGCTCTTTCAATATTCGTAATAGATTTTTTTATATTTCCCGATAATTTTAATTTGGTTTTTTTTTTCTCCATAACTCATCTTTCAATCTTTATAAACTTTTTCTCTTGCAGACATTATTAAGTCATCTGCCTCTTTTTTTGATAAAGCAAATTCTTCAAGATATCCTTTTATTTTTACTCTTTCTCCTTTGACTACATCATAGCTCCCTGTAAGTTCGTCGGATGCTAAGTCTGCAAAATCACTCAGGGTAAGTATTTTTTGTTCACCTAGTGTTACTAACATGCCTGGTGTTAACCCTTCGTGATCTATTAAGCTATTTTCAAGTCCAAGTTCTTTAATTTTGTTTGAAATTTCCTCTTGATCTTTCATATGATATTCATTGGCTCTATCTAGAAGTTCTTTGGCAGTTTCTTCTTCTATTCCCTCAATTTTCATGAGATTATCAATTGTAGAATCTTTTAAATCATCTATAGAAGAAAACCCTTCAGCAACTAGTAACTGACCAAGTGTCTCGTCAAGTTCTAAATTTTTAACAAAGTTTTCTGTCTTTTCCTTAAATTCAGTTTGTCGTCTCTCAGAGTCCTCTTGGTCGGTCATTATATTTATTTCGTAACTCATTAATTTTGTAGCAAGTCTTACATTTTGTCCTCTTCTGCCAATTGCTTTACTTAAATTTTCCTCGGTTAAAATTACATCCAATTTTTTATTTTCCATATCAACATTTACTCTTTGAACTTCCGCAGGAGATAAGGCGTTAGAAACAACAACTGCAGGATCTTCTGACCAATTTACAATATCTATTTTTTCTCCTTGTAACTCGTTTACTACAGCTTGTACTCTGCTTCCTCTCATTCCAACGCATGCTCCAACAGGATCTAAGGATGTATCTATTGCCTTGACACATATCTTTGCTCTACTTCCAGGATCTCTTGCTGAAGAAATAATTTCTATTAGTCCATCGTATATTTCTGGAACTTCTTGTATAAAAAGCTTTTCCATGAATTTAGGATGAGCTCTAGATAAAAAAATCTGTTGACCTCTTGGCTCTCTCCTTACATCACTACAATATGCTTTAATACGATCCCCAGCCTTTACGTTTTCTCGTGGTATCATTTCGCTTTTTTGAATAATTGCTTCAGTTCTTCCAAGGTCAACTATAGCATTTCCAAACTCTAATCTTTTTACTATACCACTCAAAATAGTATCTTTCTTATCTTTAAAATCATTATATTGTCTTTCTCTCTCAGCTTCTCTTACATTAAAGCTTATTACCTGCTTTGCAGTTTGTGCAGCAATACGACCAAAATCAAAAGATGGTAATGGCTGAAGTATTGTATCACCTACCTTTTTTTGCTTATTTTCATCACTTAATTTAATAGCATCAGAAATGCTTATTTCTGTATTTAAGTTTTCAGGTTTCTCGCAAACAGTTAATTTTCTATATATACCTATGTCACCGTTGTCTCTATTTATTTGGACTTCAATTTCATTCTCTTGTCCAAACTTTGATTTAGCTGCTTTTGCTATGCCAGTTTCCATTGAATTTATAATTAATTCTTTATCAATAGATTTTTCTAAGGCAACTGCCTCTGCGATTCTAATTAGCTCTAATTTATCTGCTCTTCTATTTAACATTTGTTCCTTCCAAAAAAAAATGGGCCGAAGCCCATTTTTGAAAATTCAATAATCTAGTTTGAATATAGGTATTTTTCTTAAATTTTCAACTTTATTTACTTATTAAATACTGATGCTTTATCAGTTTTTTCCCATGAAAATGAACCATCGCTACCTGGTTCTCTGCCGAAATGTCCGTAAGCGGCAGATTTTTCGTATATCGGTTTATTGAGCCCTAGCATTTCTCTTATTCCTCTGGGGCTTAAATCAAAATTTTCTTTTATAAGTTTCTCAACATGAAGGTTTTTTTCTTCATCGTTGCTAAACAAATCGACATAAATAGATAAAGGTTTTGATACTCCTATTGCATAAGCTAACTGTATCAAACATTTGTCTGCAATTTTTGATGCCACAATATTTTTCGCCAAATATCTAGATGCATATGCTGCAGATCTATCCACTTTGGTTGGATCTTTGCCTGAAAATGCTCCACCGCCATGAGGTGCTGCTCCACCATAAGTATCTACAATTATTTTTCTTCCAGTAAGTCCACTATCTCCATCAGGTCCACCAATTACAAAGTTCCCTGTGGGGTTAATATATATTTCATTTTCATCAAGACTCCCAAGTAAATTCTTTGGAATAGACTTCTCAATATAAGGCATGCATAATTCTTTTACTTTTTCTAAGTTCACATCTTTTGAATGTTGTGTAGAAATCACAACTGACTTTACAGCTTTTGGTTTACCATCTTTATATTCTATAGTAATTTGACTTTTCGAATCTGGTTCTATTCCTTTTAGTTTTCCAGATTTTCTATCTTCAGCCATAAGTCGTAAGATTCTATGTGAAAAATGAATTGGAGCTGGCATAAGTACATCCGTCTCATTACATGCATAACCAAACATTATTCCTTGATCTCCAGCACCTTCATCTTTATTTCCAGAAGAGTCTACACCCATAGCTATATCAGCTGATTGGGAGTGTAAATGACATTCAATTTTTGTTGCTTCCTTGTAAGTAAAACCCTCCTGATCATAACCAATATCCTTGATGCAATCTCTTACCTTGGAAATTAATTCATCTTTTTTAATATCAGGTCCTCTTGTTTCTCCTGCTAAAACAACTTTATTAGTTGTAGTCAATGTTTCACATGCTACCCTTGCTTCGGGCTCCATTCCTAAGTAGGTATCTACAACCATGTCTGAAATTCTATCACAAACTTTATCTGGGTGACCTTCCGATACAGATTCACTAGTGAACAAATAATTTTTTTTCATTTTATTTTATCTCCCTATGTGTTTTTAAAAGAAAAATTAAGCTAATATAAATAGCGATAAAATAAAAGAACATATTATTCCCATATTTAGAAAAAAAAGTTTTTTTAGGGTTTTTTATTTGGTAAACTTCAATTACTCCCTCATAAGTTGACTCTGATATTTTAGAAACTTGTCCATAAGGATCAATTAAAGCTGATGTCCCATTATTGGTTGATCTAATGATACTTTTTCCCTCTTCTATAGATCGAAAAATAGAATGGGAAAAATGTTGATGTGGGCCAATTGATTTTCCAAACCACCCGTCCTCTGAAATATTTATAATTAAATCGTAATTATATTTCTTTGAAAGTTTGCCCGAGTATATAATTTCATAACAAATTAATGGTAGAAAGCTGATATCAAAATCGTATTTTTGTAAATTAATTACATCTCTTTTCTCACCAGCTGAGTATGATTTATAAAAATTTGTAATTGTCTTCATACCTAAACTTTTTAAAGATGTTTCTAAGGGTAAAAATTCGCCAAATGGAACAAGATTATTTTTGTTGTAAAATTCTATAAGATCTAAATTGTTATTTACTACAGCTAGTGAATTGAAGGTTTTTTTATCAACAGAATTGTTTATGCCAAATATAATTAAATGCTTATTACTAAATTTTTCTTTAAAAATATTTTGGTATTTTTTTAGATTTTTCAATTCTGTGCTATTAAAAACCCCCTCTGGCCATACAAATATTGTTTTAACTTCTTTATTTGGTTTGCTTAATTTAATTAAACTCTCAAGAATTTCCTGCTCATTTTCAGTATGGTAAAACCGTTCGATTCCAATTTTAGGAGAAATAATCTTTATGATAAAATTATTACCCTTAAAAGTGGCACCTTTTGATTGATCAAGCTTAATGTGACCATATATAATTCCAGAAATTAATAATAGTCCAAATGAAACTATAAAGTAAATATCGTATTTATTCTTTCTTAGATAAAGAAGTGAAGGTAATATAAATAATGTCAAACAAAGTAGATTGAAACTATATGTTCCAATCAATGAAAGTGTTTGCAACAAATACGAAAAGTCTGAAAAAGAAAATGATATTAAGTTCCAAGGAAATCCTGACAAAATATTTCCTCTTAAATACTCTAAAATTGAAATTAAACCCGAGAAAGTTAAGACTAAGGAAATATTACTAAACTTTTTAAAATAAAAGAAAAAGTATGAAGCTAGTCCGTAAAATATTCCAAGAAATAATGGAATTAAAAAAAAAGCGATTGGTATTAGAATTTTAAATTCTTGATCAAATGTAAGAGATATAGTTATCCAGTATAATCCAGACATGAAATAGCCAAAACCAAATACCCAGCCATTTAAAAAATATTCCTTTTTAGATAATGAAAATCTTTGTTTCACAAAAAAAATGAATAGTGCTGAAAATGTAAAAAAATTAATTAAAAAAAAGTTATAAGGTGGAAGACTAAATGAACTTAATATTCCAAGAGAAAAGATATAAAAGTAAGATAATAAATTTTTTTTTGCAGTTTTTTTCAAATCTTATTTTTCACCAAATTATAAATTTTATTTTCCTCTTTTTGCATTTTATAAAAATCCTTATTTTTCTTATGGTCAAATCCATTTAAGTGTAAAAAACCATGAATAAATATTTTTATAACTTTTTTTTTAAACTCCATTAATTTTATCGTTTTAGGATTATTCATAAATTCAAAACTTATAATTATGTCTCCAAGATAAAAAAATTTATTATCAATACTTTTTTTTATTGGAAATGATAAAATATCTGTGGGCTTATTTTTTTTTCTAAAAGCTTTATTCAATTTTTTTATTTTTGAATTACTTGATAATAGGACTGTTATTATTGTTTTCTTATTTTTTAATATATATTTTTTAGGTAAATTTTTTAATATTCTATTGAATAATTTAGTAATGTTTCTTATCTTTTTTTCCCAGGCTGTGTTATCAATGATAACTTCAGCTTTAATCATCTTTTTGATCTGAATAGGCTTTTACTATTTTTGAAACTAATGGATGCCTCACCACATCTAAATGATCAAAATCAACTACTGAAATTTCATCCAGGTGGCCTATAAGCTTTTTAGATTTATTTAAGCCAGATAATGACTTGTTTGGCAAATCTATTTGTGATGGATCGCCATTAACAACTATTTTAGAATTTTCTCCAATTCTTGTTAAAAACATTTTAATTTGCGTATCAGTTGCATTTTGAGCCTCGTCTAAGATTGCAAATGAATTTTTTAATGTCCTTCCTCTCATAAATGCTAGTGGTGCAATTTCGATATCACCAATCTCTATTTTTTTTTGAATTTTTTCAAAGTCCAACAAATCATATAAGGAATCGTAAAGCGGTCTGAGATAAGGATCAACTTTTTCTCTCATATCTCCAGGCAAAAAACCAAGTCTCTCTCCAGCTTCAACTGCAGGTCTAGATAAAATAATTCTCTCAATCTTTTTTTCTAAAAGCATAGTTAATGCAACGGCAACGGCTAAAAAAGTTTTTCCCGTTCCAGCTGGGCCTGTAGAAATAATTATCTCGCTCTCTTTTAAGGCTCTAACATACTTTTTTTGCTTTTCAGATCGTGGGATTACTGACTTTTTTGGTGTTTTAATTATGTATTCAATTTTTTGACCAGAACTACTATTTTCGTTAATCATAAATTTATTTATAGATGATAATATATCTTTTTTTTCAATCGTGCCATTCTTTATAAATTGATCTGAAAGAAACATAATAGCATTTTTTAAAATTTCATTATTCTTTTGATCGCTTTTGATTATTATAGAATTACCTCTAAAGTATAAGTTTGTTCCAGTAAGTTTTTCAAGTTCTTTTAAGTTTTCATTAAATCCACCAACAACTCCCATCAATAAATCATTATCTTGAAATATGACACTAAGGCTATTATTATCAGAATAAACAAATTTTATTTTACTCTTAATGTTTTGTTTAGCCCTATTCAAATTTATGCTGCCTTAAATTTATTTTTTTTACTTATTTCACCAATCAAAGTGTTTTGGTTGGTTTTTGTTACTTTAACTTTAACAATTTTTCCGATTAAACTCTTGCTTCCCTCAAAAATGACTGAATTCATATATACGTTTCTTCCAAATAATTTATTTTGACCCTTAATTTCATTTTCTACCAAAACATCTATATATTTATCCTCCAATGATTTGTTTTTTAATTTTTGATATCCAAATAGTTTTTCTTGAATTATTTTAAGTCTTTTTTTAGAAATTTTCTCATCAATTGGCTTTAGTTTTGATGCTGTTGTTCCTGGTCTTGCACTAAAAATAAAAGAAAATGAATTTATGAATTTAATTATATCAATTAATTTAATTGTATTTTCAAAATCTTCCTCCTCTTCTCCAGGATATCCAATAATAAAATCGCTTGAAAATTCAATTTTATTATTAATTTCCTTCAAATAGTTAAATGTCAAAATATATTCTTCTACTTTATGTTTTCTGTTCATTAATTTTAATATTTTATTAGAGCCTGACTGAATTGGTAGGTGTACTAACGGCATCAGTTTTTTTGAGTGTTTGTAACATTCTAATAAATCTTTGGTCATATCCCTTGGATGAGAAGTAGTATATCTTATTCTTTCAATACCATTAATTTTCTCAAGGGACATAATTAAGTCTGAAAGTCTGAATTCTTTATTTGCTTCATTGTAATTATATGCATTTACGTTTTGTCCTAGCAAAATAATTTCTTTAGATCCATTTTGAACGATTATTTTTGCCTCATCTATTATTTGATTGAATGGTCTTGAGTATTCTGGTCCTCTTGTGTACGGCACAACACAAAAATGGCAGAATTTATCACATCCCTCTTGAATAGTTAAGAACGAAGAAACTTTACTGTTCTTATTATATATTTTACTTAAATAATTAAATTTTTCTATAGTATCGAAGTCCGTAATTTCGTTTTTCAATTTATTTTTTTCAAATTGTAAGATGGTTTCGTTAAGCTTATGGTAAGATTGTGGTCCAATAACCAAATCTATATAAGGCTCTCGGTTTAACATCTCAGTATTTTCGGCCTGTGCCACGCATCCTGTAACTATAACTAGTGGTTTATTTTTATTTAAAAATGTTTCTCTAACTCGTCCTATCTCGTGATAAACTTTCTCTTTTGCTTTATCTCTAATGTGGCATGTGTTTAAAACAAAACAATCTGCTGAATTTAAATTTTCTGACTTTTCATATCCAATTATTTTAAGTGCATCAATTATTTTATCAGAATCATAAACATTCATCTGACAGCCAAATGTTTTAACAAATACTTTTTTTAACATTAATTATTTTTTTTTTTGACTCCATATAATTCAAGCTTATGATCAACAAGCTCATAACCATATTTTTCTGCAACCTTTTTTTGAAGTAGTTCTATTTCATGATCAACAAATTCTATAATCTCGCCTGTTTTTACATCAATTAGATGATCATGATGACTTTCCCTCAATTCTTCATATCTAGCTTTACCACCCTTAAAATCATGTTTGGTTAATATTCCAGTTTCTTCAAATAATTTCACTGTACGATAAACTGTTGCAATACTTATTTTTGGATCTATTTTTTGTACTCTTTTATATAGCTCATCGACATCTGGATGGTCAGATTCCCCATAATTTTTTTTAGACTCAGATACTACTCTTGCAATTGTTTTTCTCTGATCAGTAAGTTTAACACCTTTTGCTAAACATTTTTGCTCAATACTATCTGACATAACTATATTTTAACTTAAATAAATGGGATTAATCAAATTTTTTTTAATGTTAAATTTATCACACAAATTAGGCAATTCTCTTAGGTTTTTATGGTTGTTTGTTCGGTCTACATTATTTTCTTTTTGTCTAAAATCAGAATAACTATACGAATAGTAGTCAATTTTTTTTGATAAATGTATTGCCTTAACAATTGATATTGAATTTCTTAAACCTGCATAACTACCAGGCCCTCTATTAATATATATTCTTTTTATTTTATCAAAATTAGTTTTATGTTTTAACAAGAATTTATTAACCAAAATTATAAATTTATCATAATTCTTTTTACTATTAATGTAAGTACCTGTATAAATATTTTTATTTAAAATGAGTCCCAAAAGTATTTTTTTTCCAGTTGCATCTATTATTAATATTTTCATATTATTTATCTTGCTTACTCTTAATGTAAAATCTGACGAAAATAAAATTAAATCTTATGCCAATGACAAAGGTATACTCTCAATTATGTACCACAGATTTAATGAAAATAAATACCCATCAACTAATATAAGAATGGAAGTATTCAAAAAACATATGGAAATTATTAAGAGAAAAAAATACAATTTTTTAGACCCTAATGATTTTGATAAAAATTTCTCCAAGGTTAAAACAACTAAAAAAGTATTAATTACAATTGACGATGGATTTAAATCTTTTTATGAACATGCTTGGCCATATCTAAAAGATAACAAAATTCCATTTATATTGTTTATTTCTACTGAAGCTGTTGGAAAGAATGGGTACATGAATTGGAGTCAAATAAAGGAAATTGAAAGTGAAAATTTTGCGTTTATAGGAAATCATTCTCACTCACATGAGTATTTACTGGATATCAGCTACGATAAGTTTCAAAATGATATTTTAAAATCTATTGAAATTTTTAAAAAAAATTTAGGATATAATCCAATTTTTTTTTCATATCCATTTGGAGAATTTAGTCTTGAACATACATCTTTTATTAAAAAATTTTTTAAATATGGTTTTGGTCAACACTCAGGTGTTATTGATGTTAATAAGAATCCGTATGAGTTACCAAGATTTCCAATTAATGAAAAATACGGAGATTTAAAAAGATTTGAATTTAATATCGATTTATTGCCTTTAGAATATAAGAATGTAAAACCTGAGAATAAATACATAACAAATAATAATCCACCTAAATTACAAATCGAATTTTTTGAAAATCAAAAAAATTTAAAAAATATAAATTGTTTTTCAGATGAAGGCTCTGGTTGGAAAAAAACAGAGATTAAAATGAATAATAACAAATTATTTGTGAATTTTTCAGATAAATTCAATTTTAGAAGAGGAAGAATAAATTGTTCTCTTAACGATACAGATGGTTGGAGATGGTTTGGATTACAATTTTCTGTTAAATTAGATTAAATAATATTTTTTAGTTTTATACTTGAAGGTAATAATTTTACCTTGTCAAAATCTTGCAGATTATTTTGTTTAATTATTTGTTTAATTATTTTTGTATATTCTTTACCTGTAGCTGCATATTTGTCTAAATAATCAGCTAGGAGTAAACTATCTAGATCGTCGTCGTTATCTCTCATATTAGCTCTTGCAGATCTAAATTGTCTGTAGCTTCCATGTGTATTTAAATTTCTTTGATAGGCTCTAACAGAAGCTTTTAATACTTTAAATTTCATCACTTTATGTTTTGAGTCTTCAGGATCAACACCAGCAGGTTTGATGCCTTCCCCCGACCATGTCCACTGCCCAAAAAGTGCGTTGCCCTCAATGGCAAATCTGGAAGTTCCCCAGCCAGTTTCTTTTGCTGCTTGGGCAATTGCAAGTGATACAGGAACTATATCCATTCTTACTTTAAGTGTAGATAGATCATTATTAATTACTCCATATTGCTGAAATTTTGACTTTAACCATTTCTTTTCTGAGTCTGAATTCATATTTTTATTTAAAATTGTAAAAAGCTTTTTTCTATCTAATTTAATCCTATTATTTTCTTCTAAAATTAAGGGGAGAATTATTTGAATAAATAAGTTCTTTTTCTTTTTTGTGTTCTCGATTTTTTTAATTTCAGAGGGAAGCAAAGAAAGCCTTATTGGCTTCACAAATTTTGTTTTCCTTACAGAATCTAAATTATAATTTGTATCTTTAAATAGTTGGTTAATGGTTTCCGCACTAAGTCTAACAGTATCTGTAGGGACTTCATCGAGGGAGAAAATGTCTTGAAATAAATTTTTAATGTCTAAACCTTCATCTATATTATCTTTATTTATTGACTTTCCTTCTAGTACTTTTTGAAAATTTATATTTGAATTATTATCGATAGTTGACTTACCTACTTTTATATCCTCTTTTATATTAACTGAAAGTGGAATTAAGGAGAAAATTAGTATTAGCCCGAAACTACACAAGGTTGTGTAATAAAAACTTTTTAGATCATTAGAAAAAATAAAATTATTTTTTTTTTTAATTGTAAAACCTTTTTCGATGAGAATTTTTTTAATTTTCGAAATATTAATTTTTTTTTTTTTTATCATTTCCAACTGTTAATTCATTTCAGCTTCTACTTGATTTACCTCGGGAATATAATGCTTAAGTAAATTTTGGACACCTTTTTTTAATGTAATGGTTGCACTTGGACACCCAGAACAACTTCCTTGTAATTTTACTTTAACAACACCATTTTTAAATTCAAGAAACTTGATATCACCACCATCATTAGCTACTGCTGGTTTAACTTTGGTTTCAAGCACATGAATTATTTTTTTTTCAATTTCATCAAAATTTTCATTTTCATTTTTATCCTTAGTGTGATTAATTATATATTCATTACCATTTTCATAAAATTCATTAATAAAAGATATAGCAATATGTTTTATATCCTCCCAATCTATATCCTTATTTTTATTTATCGAAACAAAATCAGATCCCAAAAATATACTTTCAACACCATTTATTGATAAAATATTTTTCACTAAGACATTGTTAAAATTATCTTTTTTTGAAATTTCAAAAGAACCAGCATTAGAAACTTGCCTACCTGGCAAAAATTTTAGTGAATCTGGATTAGGTGTTTTTTGTGTTTGTACAAACATATTATATATATAGTAATTAATACTTAAATTTGAAGTATTTTTTTAAAATCCTATTTTTGTTTTGATTTCACTCACTTTTTTTTTTGAAATATTTTCAGCTTTTACGGACCCTTCTAACAAAATTTTATCAATATATTTATAATCTTTTAACAATTTATTTATCTCATTAGATATTGGATGAATTTTTTCAACTAAAACTTCTGATAGTTTTTCTTTTAATTCTGAAAAATTTTTTCCTGCAAACTCTTTAATGGATGTTTCTAAGTCTTGATTTTGTATACTTGAAAATATACCAAGCAAATTTTTTAACTCAGGCCTATGTTTAAGGTCGCTGGTATTTTCCGAAAGCGGTTTGCTATCTGTTTTGGCTTTTCTAATTTTATTCACAATCTCGTCTTTTGTGTCTGTTATATTAATTCTGCTCTGATCCGACGGATCTGATTTACTCATTTTTTTTGTCCCGTCTTTTAAACTCATTATTCTTGAAAAATCTTTTTGTATAAGTGGTTCTGGTATTTTTAAAAAGTCTGAGCAATTAAAATCTGAATTAAATTTTTGTGCTATGTCTCTCGTAAGTTCTAGATGTTGTTTTTGATCTTCTCCAACTGGAACATGAGTTGCATCATATAATAAAATATCTGCTGCCATCAATACTGGATAAATATAAAGTCCAACACTTGCTTTCTCTTTATCATGTCCAGCTTTTTCTTTAAATTGTGTCATTCTGTTTAACCAACCCATTCTCGCTATACAACTCAATATCCAAGATCCCTCTGCATGCGAAGGAACCTTGGATTGATTAAATATAATACTTTTACTTGAATTTAGTCCGCTAGCTAAAAAAGAAGCAGTTGTTTCTCTTATATTTTTTTTTAATATTTTAGGATCTTGTTTTACAGTAATTGCATGTAAATCCACCACACAATAAATACAGGAATTATCTTTATCTTTTTGAAGATCAACAAAGTTTTTTATTGCACCAAGATAGTTTCCTAAATGCAAATTTCCTGTGGGTTGAACTCCAGAAAAAATTTTTTTACTCATTTTATTTTAGTACTTTAAAGTAATATCAGATATTTTAAAAGCTTTAGTAATTATTGAAAGAAGTATGTAAAAAATAAATGTTATTATAACTAGTAAGATTATAGTAACTAATTTAAATTGACTTTCGTATACAAGATAATCCGTTAAAAAATTGATCATTTTATAAAAAATAAAAGCAGAAATTGTTGAATTTAAAATAATTTTAAATATCGAAAAAATAAAATAGTTTTCGAATTCAAAATATTTTTTTTTAGTTATAAATATAAATAACATAAGGGCATTTACCCATGATGATATGGTTGTAGCAATTGGTATAATTATAAATCCCAGATCATCAAAATAATAAAGGCTTAAGGAAATATTTATTACTACTGAATAAATTGAAAAAATAAACGGTGTTTTTGTGTTTTGCCGAGCGAAAATATAACTTGAAAATACTTTGATTAAAGCAAATGCTGGTAAACCAAATGAAAAGAAATATAACGCGTAAGCAGAATTTTTAACACTTGTTTGATTAAATGAACCATATCCAAATAATGCAGAAGTGATTTCTTCTGTTGATATCAACAATGCTAAAGTTGCTGGTATGCTTAAAAAGAGACATAGTTCCAAAGATTTGTTTTGAACAAATTTTATTTTTTTTTCATTTTTCCTTTCAACATATTTACTCAAGCTCGGGAGTAATACTGTACCAATTGCTATACCAGCAATAGCTAAATTTATTTGGTAAATCCTGTCAGCATAATATAAATAGGAAACAGCACTAGCTTGGAATGAGGCTATTATTGTACCCACTAAAATATTTATTTGTGTCACTCCAGAAGAAAAAATACTTGGTATTAATTTTCTAAAAAAAAATTTAAGTTTACTATTGTAATTAATTTTGAAAGACACATTAGGAAAATAAATTTTTCTTGTATAGAATATTAAAAAAAGCAGTTGAACTAACCCAGAGATAGTAACAGCATATGATAAAAATATAACCAAATCATCTTTTAAATAATTTGCAAAAAAAAGTGTGATTATTAAAAAAATATTTAGAATTATAGGTGCCGCTGATGCAGCAGCAAATTTATTGTGCGAATTTAAAATTGCCCCAAAAAAAGACGATAAACTTACGAATAAAAGAAAGGGGAAAGTAATTCTGGTTAAATTAATTGTCATATCTAACTTGTCTGAATTTTCTGTAAAACCTGGTGCTATCAAAAAGACAAACCAAGGCATAAATATTTCAACAACTAAAACAAAAAATAAAATCACTAAAGTTAGAAAATTAAAAATGTTACCTGCAAATATTTTGGCTCTTTTTTTCCCACTATTTAGCTCCTTCATATAGCTAGGGACAAATGCAGAGTTAAATGTTCCCTCTGAGAAGAGTCTTCTAAATGTATTTGGTATTCTAAATGCTACAAAAAAAGCATCCGCTATTGGTCCAGACCCAAGATAAATTGCAATTAAAACGTCTCTTAAATATCCTAATATTCTGCTTATAAGAACGAAGAAACTAAATGTGCTTGTTGACTTGATCAGATTCATAAATCATATTAATCTTATAAATTAGTTCTATTTGTATATCTATTTAATAAACAATGAAAAAAAACAAAATTGAACATTACTCGGATAAAGAGGCTTTGGATTTTCATCATAATGAGAAATCTGGCAAGATTGAGATAATTTCATCTAAGCCCATGACAACAAAGAGAGATTTAGCATTAGCATATTCTCCTGGAGTGGCTGCTCCCGTAAAAGCAATATCAAAAAATCCAGACGCTGCTTATGATTATACAAGTAAAGGAAATTTAGTTGCTGTAATTAGTAATGGCTCAGCTATTTTAGGAATGGGCAATCTTGGATCTCTTGCATCAAAGCCAGTTATGGAGGGTAAGGCAGTACTATTTAAACGTTTTGCAGACATCAATTCAATTGATATAGAAATTGACTCATCTGATCCTGAAGAGATAATAAAAAGTATTAAAAGTATATCTGGTAGTTTTGGTGGAATAAATTTAGAGGACATAGCTGCACCAGATTGTTTTATAATTGAAGAAAAATTAAAAAAAATACTTGATATTCCTGTTTTCCACGACGATCAACATGGTACAGCAATAATAACAACAGCAGCACTTTTAAATGCACTAGATATTTCAAAAAAATCTATAAAAAAAATTAAAGTAGTCGTAAACGGAGCAGGAGCATCTGCTATCGCTTGCACAAATTTATTTAAAAAAATAGGTGTGCCTTACAAAAATATTGTGATGTTAGATAGTAAAGGTGTTTTATATAAAGGCAGGGATAATTTGAATAAATGGAAATCAGAACACGCAACTATTACAAAAAAAAGAAAGTTAGAGGAGGTTATTGAAAGTGCAGATGTTTTTTTGGGGTTATCGTCTAAAAGTATTTTGTCAAAAAAAATGGTAAAAAGTATGTCGAAAAATCCGATAATTTTTGCTTGCGCTAATCCTGATCCAGAGATTACCCCTGAAGAAGTTGAAGAAGTAAGAAAAGATGCGATTGTTGCAACCGGGAGATCTGACTATCCAAATCAGGTGAATAACTTGATTGGATTTCCTTACATATTTAGAGGTGCACTTGATGTAAGAGCAAGGACTATAAATGAGGAAATGAAAATAGCTGCTGCAAATGCTATTGCATCTCTTGCTAGAGAAAGGGTTCCTGACGAAGTTGTAGCAGCAATGGGTGGCGAGAGGCCAACTTATGGACGAAATTATATCATTCCCTCGACGTTTGATCCAAGATTAATGAGCGTTATTCCAGTAGCAGTTGCGAAAGCGGCAATTAATACCGGTGTAGCAAGAAAAAAAATCGAAAATTTTGATGCCTACGCAGAACAATTAAAACAAAGACTTGATCCGTCGGTAACTATTATGCAAGGTATAAATAATCAAATAAAAAAAAACCAAAAGAGAGTAGTTTTCGCAGATGGTGAAGATGAGGATACATTAAAAGCAGCCATAGCCTTTAAAAAAGGTGGATTAGGTATTCCATTAATTATAGCTAAAGAAGGGATAGTAAAAAAAAAATTAAAAGAAATTGGATACAGTGAGAACCTAAACATAGAAATCATTAATTCAAAAAATAAATCTCTTAAAGATAAATATGTAAAATTTTTATTTGAAAAATTACATAGAAAAGAAGGATTGCTAGAAAGAGATTGTGATAAACTTGTAAGAAACGATAGAGTAATTTGGGCATCATGTATGGTTGAATGTGGTGATGCTGACGCAATGGTTACTGGAAATACTAGAAGATATTCGTCATCCCTTAAAAAAGTTGTAAAAGTTGTTGATGCTAGACCAGGAGAAATAATGTTTGGTCTCAACATGATTATAAATAAAGGTAAAACTGTTTTTTTAGCAGATACAACAGTTCATGAATACCCAACCTCTAAACAGATGGCAGAAATTGCAATTTCTGCTGCAAGAGTTGTAAGATTATTTGGGTTCGACCCAAAAATAGCCTTTTTATCCCACTCAACTTTTGGACAACCAATAACAAGCAGAACAAAACACATTAGGGATGCGGTCGACATTTTAAAGTCTATGAATGTAGATTTTAAGTTTGATGGAGATATGCAGCCAGATGTTGCTTTAAGTGAGGAATATAAAGATTTATATCCATTTTCTAGCATAGTTGGAAAAGCTAATGTTTTGGTTATGCCAGGACAACATAGTGCTGCTATATCATATAAAATGATGAAAACACTTGGCGGAGCAAAAGTAATTGGACCACTTTTAATAGGACTAGGCCGAGCAATAGAAATTGTCCCTTTAAGGTCGTCAACTTCTGAAATTTTAAATCTTGCATCAGTAGCTGCTTACTCTGCTGGTATAATTAATTATGGAAAAGTAAATTAAATTTATGTTAACTGAAATTTTACTTTTAATGATTTTAGGTTTTATTTTTATTTGGTCTACTGAATGGATAAAGTATTTCAATAAACTTGATGAAAGATTGGGTAATTCAGTTTGGAAATGGAGTTACGACTACCCTGTAAAAGGCAAAAGGGATATATCAAATTTAGATGATGAAGAGTTTGTTAAATTAAGAAGAAAAAGAAACAAAGCAGTCACATTTATGTATTGGATTTTTTTTTCAATTTTTATTATTTTTATGTCTTTTATTAGTAAATTTCTTTTAATAATATTGACTTAATCTTTCTGTATCCGAAGATCTTCTACTAATAAAATACTCGCTATTACTCTTTCAACATCTGGGATTTCTTTGCCCTCTTTGATTACTTCTTTTTGTTCATCTTTGCTTTGAGCAATTCCATATACATATATTTTTTTCTTATATGTATCTATGTTGTAGTTTGTTGATTTAATTTTTTTGTTAAGTATCAAAGCTGTTCTTAATTGTGAGGTAATTAATAGATCTATCGCAGACTGTTTAAAATTAAATTCATCTTTTATAATTATGTTATTTCTTACAGATCTGACACCTCTCGTTTCCCAGGCCATTTTTGTTATTTTTAATTTTTCCTCGGGATCATCAACTTTGCCAGTTATAAATATTCGACCGTCCAATACTTTAGTTGTTATTGATATGACATATTTTTTATCCTCCAATAATAATCTTGCTGCCAGATTTTTTTGCATAATATTATCATCTATTTGTGTACCTAGTGATCTGGGATCGATTGCTATACTTACACCAGTCCCAAATATTCCTTGTGAGGATGTTCCAACACAACCATTAACAAAAAATATCAAAAAAACAAAAACGAGAGATTTATTTTTCATTTTTAATTTTTAAGCAATAATTATAAATTTCTTTTCTGGATATATCTTTATTTTTTTTTATCTCGCTTACAATATCTTTAATACTCAAATTTTTAATAAGTTTTCTAATTTTTTTTTTTTCCGTATCACTCAAATGATCCTCTGATTCGCTATGAATTTTCTGGGAGATTACTAAAGTAATTTCACCTTTTAATTCATTATTAAAGTTACTAATTTCAGAAACATTCATTCTAAAATGTTGTTCATACATTTTTGTTAATTCTTTACATATTAATAACTTTCTGTCTGGAAAATATTTTTTTAGATTGTGTGATTTTTTTTTAAATTTTTTTGCAGAAATGAAAATGACGATTGTAAAATTTAACTTTGATAAGGCTTCAAAATCATTTTTCATATCTTTTTCTTTTTCTGGAAAAAAACCATAAAAAATAAACTTATCTGAAAAACCGCTTATAGAAATTGCAGACACTACAGATGACGGTCCTGGGATTGAAAAAATATTTATTTCTTTTTTAACGCACTCATTAATTAAAATCTTACCTGGATCGGAAATACATGGAGTACCTGCATCTGAAATTATTGATATAATTTTATTATTTTCTAAATAAGAAATTATTTTATTTAGATTTTTATTTTCATTAAATTTGTGGTTTGCAACCAGTTTTTTATATTCAATATTATATCTATTTAGTAATTTTTTTGATACCCTTGTATCTTCACAAAGAATAATGTCAGATTTTTTAAGTATTTCAATTGCATTGAAACTTATATCCATTAAATTACCAATTGGTGTTGCGACCACATATAAACCACTTTTCATGCTTACTATTTTGTTTTCGTTTAATGGAATCATTATTAAATATAATTATAATTAAAGAAATATAAATGAAAGCACATATTAAGTATTTTTTAGTAATAATTTTTTTTCTTTTAAAAACAAAAACCGCTTTAGCAAATGAGTCAATCAAAATTGGATTATTAGCCCCTTTTTCTGGAGAGTTTAAATACATTGGGAATTCAGTAATAGGTTCAACAAAAATGGCCTTAAAAAAAATTAATAATAATAATATTTATATTTTACCAAGGGATACAAGGGCTGATAATTTGGAAACAATTAAAAAAGTTGAGGAATTATATATTGAAGGTGTTAGAATTTTTATCGGGCCAGTATTTAATAGAAATTTGATTGGATTGGATAAATATGAGGATGCAATTTTTTTGTCCTTAACAAATAAAGTGTTGAATAATCCAAAAAACGTAATTAGTTCAGGTATAAATGCCAATTCACAATTTAGGGCTATTAAAAAATTTCAAAAAAAGAATGATTTAAAACAAACTTTAGTTTTGATTCCAAATAAAGATTATAAAGAAGAGATTGAAGAAGCAATTAAGGATTCAAAACTTAATTCAAAAAAAATATTTTATTATGATACCGAACCGACTAAATTAACTAAACAAATTGAAAAGATCACTAGATACCAAATAAGAAAACAAAATCTTGCGGACGAAATTAGGAGAATAGAAAATTCAGAAGAGGAAAATAAAGAAAAAAAATTAGAAATTTTAAATCGGAGGGATACTCTTGGTAAAATTGGATACGACTCTATTATCATTGCAGATTTTGATGAAAGTTTGAAAAGTGTAACAACATCACTTCTTTATACTGATGTATCTCCTAAGAATGTGACTTTTATATCTCTAAATCAATGGTTTGATAAAACATTATTTAAAGAGACAGCATCTCAACCCATAAGTTTTCCCTCAGTTAACAAAGGGAACTTTGATAAATTTAATAAAGAATATGAAGAATTTTATAAGGAACCCCCAAATCAATTATCTTTAATAACATACGATCTCGTGGGACTCATTTACTATTTATTGAGGCAAAACGATTTTTTAGTAGACGAAAAGATTTTTGAGGAAAAAAATACTTTTAAAGGAATATCTGGTAATTTCCAAATAAAAAATAAAAAAATTAATCATGTACTCAATTTTTATAAAGTTGAAGGAAATTCATTTATAGAAATTTTTTAATTTTTTTAAAAGCTTGAGCCCTATGATCAACTCTAAATTTTGTTTTAAATTTCATTTGCCCAAAAGTAATTTTTCTATTTAAAGGTATAAATATAGGATCGTAGCCAAAACCATTTTTGCCAATTTTCTTCTTAGATATAATTCCCTCCACTTTACCAATTGAGTGAACTTTTTTAAAGTTTGGCCCAACTATGCTTAGTGCACAGACAAATCTTGCAGAAATTTTTTTTTGTGTCCAGTTTTTATCTTTTTTATCTAATTCTCTATATACTTTTTTTATGGCCACATTAAAATTTCCTTTTTTTCCTCCCCATCTTGAGGAAAAGATGCCAGGCTTTTTGTTTAATATGTCTATTTCGAGTCCTGAGTCATCTGCTAAACAAATCTGGCCTGTCTTTTTGGAAAAAAATTTTGATTTTAAGTATGAATTTTGAAGAAAAGTTTTACCAGTCTCTTTTGGGCTCTTTAATTTATAATCAATAATAGATGAAACTTTAATATTTTTTGGTAGTAATTGCTTTATTTCCCTTACTTTACCTTTGTTATTTGAGCCAATAACTAAATATCTAATTTTTTTTTTTTTAATATGGAAATTTTCTTATTTCTTACCATATAAACCTTATGAGTGAAGAAAACACAAATAAAAAAAAAGCAGAAAAATCAGACATAGAAAAAAAAGATAAAGAAGAGAATACTACAAACAAGGAGAAGGAAAAAGAATTAACGCCTGAGGAAAAAATAATTGAGCTTGAGGATAAATTATCAAGAACTTATGCAGAGATGGAAAACCAAAGAAGAAGGTATGAAAAAGAAAAAGATGATGCATTTGAATATGGTGGTTTTAGTTTTGCTAGGGAATCTCTTAATTTGTTAGATAATCTTGATAGATCAAAAATTTCTTTAAGTAATGATGAAAAATTGAAAAACTCAGACTCACTTAAAAAAATCATGGAACATTTAGATATAATCAAAAAAGATATGATCTCAATTTTCAAAAAAAATAATATAGAACCAATCTCTTCCATTGATAAAAAAATGGATCCAAATTTCCATCAAGCGATGATGGAAATTGAAGATGATAATAAAGAGCCAGGTACAATAGTTCAAGAAATCCAAAAAGGTTTTATGATGAAAGATAGACTATTAAGACCATCTCTGGTTGCCGTTTCCAAAAGAAGACTTGAGTCTGAAAAAAATGATAAAAAAAACAAAAATACCGAAAAAAATGACAAAAATTAAGGAAAAATCAACTTGTAGAGTCAAAATTAGGTCTTATATGAAGTCTTATAAAATATGAGTAAAGTAATAGGAATTGATTTAGGAACAACTAACTCTTGCGTAGCCATAATGGATGGAACGCAAGCAAAGGTTTTAGAAAATGCTGAAGGTGCGAGAACTACTCCTTCAGTAGTTGCTTTCACTGAGAACGATGAGAAACTTATCGGTCAGCCAGCAAAAAGACAAGCTGTAACAAATCCAGAAAACACTATCTTTGCAGTAAAAAGATTAATCGGTAGAAACTTTAGCGATGCTACAGTAAAAAAGGATATTGAAACAGCTCCATTCAAAATAATTAATTCTGAAAAAGGAGATGCTTGGATAGAAGCGAAAGGTCAAAAATACTCTCCTTCTCAAATTTCAGCTTTTGTTCTTCAAAAGATGAAGGAGACAGCTGAAAAATATCTAGGACAAGAAGTATCAAAGGCTGTAATTACAGTTCCTGCATATTTTAATGATGCACAGAGACAAGCGACGAAGGACGCAGGAAAAATTGCTGGGCTTGAAGTTTTAAGAATTATAAATGAACCAACGGCTGCGTCACTTGCTTATGGATTAGACAAAAAAGCAAACAAAAAAATTGCGGTTTATGATTTAGGTGGCGGTACTTTTGATGTATCAATTTTAGAATTAGGTGATGGTGTTTTTGAAGTTAAATCTACTAATGGTGATACTTTCCTAGGGGGAGAAGATTTTGATAACACAATAGTAGATTACCTATTAAACGAATTTAAAAAAGAAAATGGAATAGATTTAAAATCGGATAAATTAGCTTTACAAAGACTTAAGGAAGCCGCAGAAAAAGCTAAGATTGAGCTTTCTTCAGCGACACAAACAGAGATAAATCTTCCATTCATTACAGCTGATAAAACTGGTCCTAAACATATAAATTTAAAAATGACTAGAGCTAAGTTAGAAGCTTTAGTTGAAGATTTAATCTCTAGAACCATACCACCGTGTCAAACAGCTTTAAAAGATGCAGGTTTATCTGCGGGAGAAATTGATGAAATTGTATTAGTTGGTGGTATGACTAGAATGCCAAAAGTCATTCAGGAAGTTAAAAACTTTTTTGGAAAAGATCCTAACAAATCTGTAAACCCAGACGAGGTAGTTGCAATGGGTGCAGCTATACAAGCTGGTGTTTTACAAGGTGATGTGAAAGATGTTTTATTGCTTGATGTAACTCCTTTATCATTAGGAATTGAAACATTAGGAGGCGTCTCAACAAAATTAATCGATAAAAATACAACCATACCAACAAAAAAAAGCCAAGTTTTCTCTACAGCTGAAGATAATCAACCAGCTGTATCAATTAGAGTTCTTCAGGGTGAGCGGGAAATGGCAGCTGATAACAAGATTTTAGGAAATTTTGAATTAGTGGGTATCGCACCTGCACCGAGAGGAGTGCCGCAAATTGAGGTAACTTTCGACATAGACGCAAATGGAATTGTAAACGTATCAGCGAAAGACAAAGGAACTGGTAAAGAACAAAAAATTCAAATCCAGGCATCTGGAGGGTTAAGTGAGGATGAAATTAATAAAATGGTAAAAGAGGCAGAGGCAAATAAGGAGGCTGATAAGAAAAAAAGAGAATCAGTAGATGCAAGAAATCAAGCGGATACACTTTTACATTCCACAGAAAAAAACTTAAAAGAACATGGATCTAAAGTTTCTGAAGCAGATAAGAAAACGATCGAGACAGCATCTGCAAACCTAAGAAATGCACTAAAAGGTACCGACGTAGAGGATATTAAAAAGAAAACACAAGATTTAGTTCAGTCTTCAATGAAATTAGGTGAAGCAATTTACAAATCCCAACAGAGTGCTAAACCTGGAGATGCAGCAAAAGATAAAAAAGAAGAAGGAAAAAAAGACGATAACGTTGTTGATGCAGACTTTGAAGAAGTAAAAGACGAAAATAAAGAGAAAAGCGCCTAAATAACAACTGATTGTCTCTAAATTGTTATGGCAAAAAGAGATTATTACGACGTTTTAGGTGTTAACAAAAGTGCAACCCCCGATCAAATTAAATCCGCATATAGAAAGTTAGCAGTAAAATATCATCCTGATAAAAATAAAGGAGATAAGGTCTCTGAAGATAAGTTTAAAGAGGCATCTGAAGCATATCACGTTCTATCAAACGCAGAAAGGAAACAAAATTACGATAATTTTGGTCACGCTGCATTTGAAAATGGTGGAGGAGGAAGAGGTGGTTTTAGTAATTTTGATTTCTCCAGCCATTTTTCTGATATTTTTGAGGATTTTTTTGGTGAAGGTTTTGGCGGCGGAAGAAGGTCTAGAAGATCCAACAACAGAGGCTCTGACCTAAGATATGATTTATCAATTACTTTGGAGGAAGCTTATTCTGGAAAAAAACAAGATATAAAATTTACTTCATCAGAAAAATGCGATAATTGCAAAGGCAGTGGTTCTAAACCAGGTCATAATGTAGGCACCTGTTCAATGTGTGGGGGTCATGGTCAAGTTAGATCAAGCCAAGGTTTTTTTACAGTTCAACAAACGTGTCCACAATGCTCAGGATCTGGCGAAGAAATTACTAATCCATGCTCTAGCTGTGGAGGACAAGGAAAAAAACAAACATCAAAAAGGTTATCAGTGACTATACCCAAAGGTGTGGATGATGGCACGAGAATAAGATTATCTGGAAAAGGAGAGGCTGGCACAAGAGGTGGGGGTAGTGGAGATTTATACTTATTTGTAAATGTTTATTCTCATGAATTGTTTAAAAGATCTGATGAAAATTTATTTTTTGAATGTCCGATATCAATTGCTGACGCTGCGTTAGGGACCTCGATAAAAATACCAACAATTGATGGAGGAAAAGCAAAAATTACAATTCCTTCAGGAACACAAAGTGGTAAACAATTTAGATTGAGAGGTAAGGGTATGCCTTTCATGAGAGGAAGTGGTACTGGCGATCTATATATCCAAGTAAATACTGAAGTTCCAATATCTTTAAATAAAGAACAAAAAGAATTATTAGAAAAATTCAGGGAAATTGAAAACGAAAAATCAAATCCTGGTATAAAAAAATTCTTTCAAAGAGCAAAAAATTTCTGGAAAAATTAAATGATAGATCAGTAAATTTTTTTAATACATAAAACAAATTTATCTAAATTTAAAAATTTATAATTATGAATTTGGAACAGATAATGCCCGCAATAGCAATGATATTAGTATTAATATTGGTGCTTCCAGGATTTCTTTCATCTAATTCAAGTTTTAGGACTTTTTTAAAAAACATATCTATTTGGGCTATAATTGTTTTAGTTGTTATGGTAGTTCTTTACTTCTTTTATTAAATGAAAAAAATTAATTTAGCTATTACTGGATGTATGGGAAGAATGGGTCAGCAACTTATCAAATCCGCAAAATCTGACAAAAGATTTAAAATAGTATCGCTTACAGAAAATAGAATAATTAATAAAAAAATTAATGGAATTAAGCTTAGCTTAAATACCATCGAGTCTTTTAAAAAAGCAAACTTAATAATAGATTTTACTGCCCCAAAATGTACCTTTGAGATACTTAAAATTTCAAGCAAACTCAAAAAAAAAGTTGTTATCGGAACCACAGGATTTTCAAAAAAAGAGGAAAGTCTAATTAAAAAATACTCTAGAAAAATATCGATTCTTAAAGCAGGAAATATGAGTTTAGGTATTAATTTATTGATGTACTTGACCGAGATAGCGTCAAAATCTTTAGGTGATAAATTTTTAAGTAAAGTTTTTGAAGTTCATCATAAGCATAAAAAAGACCACCCATCAGGAACAGCACTAATGCTAGGCAGAGGTATAGCCATAGGTAAAAAAAAGGAATTTTATAAATTAATAGGTAAAAAATATTTAAATAAAAAAGCTTTTCCGTATGGAAAAAAAATTAATTTTAATTCTCTTAGAAAAGGAGAAGTTGTGGGCGAACATGAAGTTGCTTTTTCAAGTGGAAAAGAAATAATTACTTTAAACCATGAAGCATTTGATAGAGCGCTTTATTCTGAAGGAGCTTTGACTGCTGCTGTATGGTTAAATAAAAAAAAACCTGGTCTTTACTCGATGAGAGATGTTTTGAATTTTAGCTGATGGACGAGAAAGATCGAGCTAAAGTAATACTAAAGATTTTAAATAAAACTTATCCTAAGATTTCTGTACCGTTAAAAAGTAGAAATGTTTTTACTTTACTTATATCAGTTTTACTATCAGCCCAATGTACTGATATAAATGTTAACAATGTTACAAAAAATATTTATCCTAAATATTATAAGCCAAGACATTTTCTAAATTTAGGTAGGAAAAAAATAGAAAAACTAATAAAAAAAATTGGGATATTTAGAATAAAAGCAAAAAGCATTTATAATCTCTCAAAAATATTGGTTGAGAAATATAATAGTAAAGTACCTAAAACTTTTGAAGAATTAGAAGAACTTCCTGGAGTTGGACATAAAACTGCAAGTGTTGTCATGTCTCAAGGGTTTGGACATCCCGCTTTCCCAGTTGATACACATATTCATCGACTAGCTCAAAGGTGGGGTTTAACGAATGGTAAAAATGTGGTTCAAACAGAGAAGGATTTGAAAAGATTATTTCCTAAAAAATATTGGAATAAATTACATTTACAAATCATTTACTATGGCAGAGAGTTCTGCAAAGCAAGAGAATGTTACGGAATATCTTGTAAAATTTGTACCACTTGTTATCCTATGAGAAAAAAACCAATTCAAACAAAGAAAGCTTAACATGAAAATTCTAGGTATAGGAAATGCGATTGTTGACGTTATCTGTAAAGTAGAAGACGATTTTTTAAGTAATAATAATTTAACTAAGAGCACTATGAAATTAATTTTTGACGACAAAGAATTTAAAAATTTACTCTCTAGTCTAAAAATAGAAAAGACCGTCTCAGGTGGATCTGTCGCTAATTCTATAGTTGGTTTGTCTCAATTAGGTAATAAAGTCGGGTTTATTGGTAAAGTTTCTGAAGATGAACTGGGTAGTAAATATGAAGAGGGATTAAAACAAGAAAACGTTAAGTATTTTTATTCAAAGAAAAAAGAAGAACTTCCAACTGGAACATGCTTAATATTAGTAACTCCTGACTCTGAAAGAACGATGTGCACTTTTTTAGGAACGGCTGGTAAAATAAATCAAAATGATGTCAGTACAGATGCAATTAAGCAGAGTGAAATTATTCTTTTAGAAGGATATCTTTGGGATGAGGGTGACCCTAAAAAAGCATTTGATAAAGCTATTCAAAATGCAAACAAAGTTGCAATGTCTTTGTCGGATCAATTTTGTGTTGATAGACATAAACCTCATTTTTTAGACTTAGTAAAAAACAAGTTAGATATCACTTTTGCAAACGAACAAGAAATTATGTCATTAATAGATGCAAAATCTTTTGACGAAGTAATAAATTTCTCTAAGTCTCTTGGTAAGATGATTGTTTTAACACGAGGCGAAAGAGGAGCTGTTGCGATTAATAAAAATGAAGTTGTAGAATGTGGAATAAGACAAGGTCTTAAAATTGTTGATTTAACGGGCGCTGGAGACCTTTTTGCTGCAGGATTTCTACACGGTCATGTAAATAATATGTCATTAAAAGACAGCTTAGACAAAGGCACTGAAATGTCATCAAAGGTAATTCAACAAATTGGGGCTAGACTTTAAAAAATTTAGATTATTTTTTTTTTCTTTTGAAGCTTCCCTTACCCTTTTTTGATTTTATAACCCTTGGTTTATATTTTGAAGTCATTAAGTCTTTAGCTATTAAATTTTTTTTTTTCATTTTATTAAATACCCTTCTTTTAAACTTTCTATAAAATTCTCATCATCAAATATTTTTTTGAGTTTTTTTCTTAATCGGTAAATATGAGTTTCTACTGTGTGGGTTTCTAAATCTTCTGAATATCCCCATACTTCTTTTTGGAGGGTATTAACATTTATTGGTTGATTATTTTTTTTTAAGAATAAAACTACCTCTATCTCACGTTGAGTTAGTTTTAATTCCTTATCCTTTCTTGAAATTATTCTTGAATTTAAATCGACTTTATAATCTTTAATTTCATAATTTGACTGAAAATCATATTGTTGCATTAAAAATTTAGAGTTAATTTGATCGATTAAAGTGAAAAAATTTAAGGGATAATATTCAATTACAATAATTTGTTTTTGGTTAACCAATTTATTACTTATCTGAACTCTTGAAATTATAACAGAATTTTTTTGTTTTTTGAGGCCCTCGATAAGGTCATTTTCATTATGATATTGGTACAAATCTAGGTTATGAAGATTTTTTGTTTCAAAAAAAATATTATATAAAGTCTTAAAGTTTAATATATTTAACGATGATTTATTCATCTTATTCAATTTATGCTAATAAAACTTAAAAATAAAGACACATTAATTTTTGATGAATTCATATTCCAATGCTCAATTGGGAAAAATGGAGCAAAAGCAAATAAAATTGAGGGGGACAAAACTACTCCAAAAGGAACCTTTTTATTAAAAGAGGTTTATTATAGGGCAGATAGAATAAAAAATTTAAAAACTAAACTAAATTTAAAAAAAATTTATCCAAACATGGGATGGTGCGATGACCCGTTAAGTAAAAATTACAATTCATTAATTAACACAAAAAATAATGCTCATCACGAAAAAATGTTTAGAAAAGATCATAAATATGACGTTGTAATTGTTTTAGATTATAATTTAAAAAAACCAATACCATATAAAGGAAGTGCAATATTCATTCATCTTACCAAAAATTATAAAAGCACAAATGGATGTATATCTCTATCTAAAAAAGATTTGTTAATTCTATTGAGATTAATTAGTAAAAAAACCAAAATTAAAATTACTTAACTTCTCGCACCAAATATTTTTGATCCAACCCTAACATAAGTTGATGAACATTTTGCGGCCTCAACATAATCATTGGACATGCCCATACTTAATTCATTTAGATTTGTTTTACTTTTTAGTTCAATCATTTTTTCAAAATATTTTTTTGTATCATCTACAAAAGGAGGAATGCACATTAATCCTATAATATTAAGATCGAAATCTTCGGTTATTTTTTTATAAAAACTCTCAAAATCTTTCATTGTAACTCCACTTTTTTGACTTTCGTCACCCACATTTACTTGAATAAATATTTTTGGCTTAAAGTTTTTTTTTGATTGCTCATTAGCAATTTTATCTGCAAGTTTAATGGAATCTAAAGAATGGATATAATCAAACAAGGGTAAACAAAATTTAACTTTATTTGTTTGGAGTTTTCCAATTAGATGAAGTTTTATATCTTGATTTTTTTCTTTAATCTCTGACCATTTATTAACTGCTTCTTGAACTTTATTTTCACCAAAGTCGACATGTCCATAGTCAACTAAGGGCTTGACATAAGCCATTGTAAAAGTTTTTGAAACAGCAATAATTTTAGTATCACTGTTAATAGCATTTAACTCTTTGGTAATTGTGGTTATATTGTTTACAATATTATGCATATTAATTACGAAATTTATTATTTCATAGATAATTTTAATTTAAAAGATTTATCAAATATTCATAAGGGAATAAATATAATTTATAGGAATTATAGTAAGAAAAATGATCTTAATGATTTAAATAAAGTAAAAGAAATTTGTAAAAAAAAAGGCTTAAAATTATTTGTATCAAATAATTTAAAATTGGCACTTAAATTAGACCTGGACGGACTTTATTTGCCTTCCTTTAATAAAATATTAAAATATAAAAATATTGCTTGCAAAAAAAAATTTAAGTTAATTGGTTCTGCTCACAACACAAGTGAAATAAACAATAAGAATAAGCAAGGGTGTAGTAAGATTTTTATAAGTCCTATCTTTAAAACCCCAAAGCATAAAAATCATTTAGATACTATAAAATTTAATCTATTATCAGCCAATATTAAGAATAAAGTGGTAGCACTTGGTGGAATTAACTCTTCAAACTTTTTTAGAATACGATTAACCAAGAGCAAAGGGTTTG
>CACHYG010000004.1 GCA_902584015.1 uncultured Pelagibacteraceae bacterium | reverse complement strand
ATATCCGAAAATACAATTGATATTGCAAAATTAAATGACCTTAATAACACTGGACAAAGTATTATTGAAAATTCTGAAAAACTATTATTCGACCTAGCAGAAAAAGGTTCATTCAACTCTTCATTAGTTAAATTTGATGAAGCTATGAAATTAACAATAGAGATGGCATCAAACGCTTATAAAAATGAAGAGGGTATTGTTGGAGTTCCAACAGGTTTAAGGGATATTGATGAAAAACTTGGAGGATTACACCAATCGGATTTAATAATAATTGCTGGAAGACCCTCAATGGGTAAAACTGCTCTTGCAACAAATATTGCATTTAACGCAGCGAGTAAACTTCAACAAAATGGAAAAAAATCTTCTGTAGCATTCTTTTCCCTGGAAATGTCGTCAGAACAATTATCAACAAGAATTCTTGCTGAACAATCTAGAATAAAATCAAATGATATAAGAAGAGGCAGAATTTCTGAGGAGCAATTCGACAAATTTATAGAAACATCAAAAAATATTTCTGAACTACCTTTATTTATTGATGAAACCCCAGCTATTAGTATTGCTGCTCTTAGTAATAGAGCTAGGCGAATAAAAAGGATATATGGATTAGACTTAGTTGTGATTGATTATATCCAGTTGATGAGAGCGGTAAATACCAAGGATGGGAGAGTTCAGGAAATTTCTGAAATCACTCAGGGTCTTAAAGCACTTGCGAAGGAATTATCGGTGCCAGTACTAGCTTTATCACAACTTTCTAGAGCTGTAGAACAAAGAGATGATAAAAAACCTTTACTCTCAGATTTAAGGGAATCTGGTTCAATTGAACAAGATGCTGATGTAGTGATGTTTGTGTATAGAGAAGCCTATTATTTAGAAAGAAAAGAACCAAGGCCGGCAACTGTAGAACATGCTGAATGGCAAGCTAAAATGAATGATGTTTCGAATCTAGCAGAGGTTATTATTAGTAAGCAAAGACATGGGCCAACGGGCAGTGTACCTTTAGAATTTGAGGCAATGTTCACTAAATTTAGAGATACTCAAAATAGTTAAATTAAAATATATATAACTTATAAATGTTTTCAAAGTTATATAAAAATATAGTTCTAAGTAATCCAAAATCTATATTATTATTATTATTAATTACGTTAATTATCTTTGGTTATTTTTCAAAAGAATTTAAACTTGATGCATCTTCAGATACGCTTTTAATCGAAGGGGATCCAGATCTGCAATACTTGAGAGAAGTTACTGAAAGATATGGCGCTAAAGATTTCCTAGTTTTAACTTATACACCAAATGAACCTTTAACCACCGACAACTCAATTAACAATCTTCTAAGTTTAAAATATAAGTTACAAAGTTTAGATTGGGTTCATAGTGTAATAACTGTATTAGATGTGCCACTTCTAAATAATTCAGATAAACCATTAAAAGAAAGGTTAAACAACTTTGTAACTCTAAAAGATGAAAAAATAGATAAAGAGCGAGGTTTTCAAGAAATACTAAATAGTCCGGTATTTAGAAACTTTGTTATAAGTGAAGATGGGAAAACAACAGGAATAATAGTAAATTTAAAAAAAGATGAAATTCTTTATAATTTAAAAAATAAAAAAGAAATAGAAAATTATAAAGAAAAATTAAAAAAACAAAATCACAAAAATATTCTTCAAATAAGAGAAGTAATTAAAAGCTATAAACAAAATGCAAATATTTTTTTAGGAGGCATACCAATGATTGCCGACGATATGATGACTTTTATAAAAAAAGATATCGTTGTTTTTGGTGTTGGGGTATTACTTTTTATAATTGCAACGTTATGGTATGTTTTTAGAAAACTTCTTTGGATAATAATACCTGTAAGCAGTTGTTTTTTTTCAGTAACAATAATGACCGGTTTATTAGGTATACTAAATTGGAAGGTTACAGTGATATCTTCCAATTTTATTGCGCTTATGCTTATTTTAACTATGGCAATGAATATTCATATGAGCACAAGGTTTCTCCAGTTGAGAAAAAAATTTTCAAATTTAAATAATTTTGAAATTATAAAAAAAACAACTGGTAAAATGTTCTGGCCTATACTTTACACAGTTTTAACAACCATATGTGCATTTTTATCTCTAGTTTTTAGTGAGATAAAACCAATTATTGATTTTGGTTTGATGATGACACTCGGCCTCATAACATCTTTTATTATTACTTTTACCTTATTACCAACTTTACTAGGATTTATATCAAATAATAAAATAGATTTAAAAGATCAAAAAGAATCAAAGTTTACTTCATACTTAAGTGAGTTTGCAATTAATAAAAAAAGCATTGTTTTTATTGCATCAATATCAATTATTTTTATTAGTTTATACGGGATTTCAAGACTTGAGGTAGAAAATAGTTTCATAAACTATTTTAATAAAAAAACTGAAATATACAAAGGGATGAAATTGATTGATGAAAAGCTTGGTGGAACAACCCCGCTAGATGTTATTATAAAATTTGGTGAAAAAGATAAATTATTGAATAATCAAGATGATGAGTTTGAAGACTGGGATGATGACGAAAATCAAAATGATGAAAAATACTGGTTTACTAAAGATAAAATTGATAAAATTGATAAAATACATAAATATCTCGATAGTTTACCAGCGGTTGGTAAGGTTTTATCCTTTGCCTCAATTATAGAAGTTGCTACTCAACTTAATAATAATAAACCTCTTGGAACACTTGAGATGGGCGTACTGTATACAAAGATTCCTGAAACAATTAAAAAAGAGATTATTGATCCATACATATCTATAAATGAAAATGAAGCAAGAATAAGTTTAAGAGTAAAAGACTCTTTACCAGATTTAAGAAGAAATGATCTAATTAATCAGATTAATTTTGACTTAAAGAATAAATTGAAATTAAAAGAAGAAGAATTTAAATTAGCAGGCGTATTAATACTTTTTAATAATTTGCTCCAAAGTTTATTTAAGTCTCAGATTTTAACTTTAGGATTTGTGATGATTGGAATTTTCGCAATGTTCTTAATTTTATTTAGAAATTTAAAAATTTCAGTTCTTGGAGTTGTTCCAAATTTTATTGCTGCATTTTTTATACTTGGAATTATAGGAATTATGGGGATACCACTTGATATGATGACAATTACAATAGCTGCTATAACTATAGGCATAGCTGTTGATAACAGCATACATTACATTTATCGTTTCAAAGAAGAATATGCTGAATTAAAAGATTATAAGAAAACAATAAAATTATGTCACTCGACGGTAGGTGTTGCAATTTTAAATACATCAATAACTATTGTATTTGGTTTCTCAATACTTGTTTTTTCAAATTTTATACCCACAATTTATTTTGGAATATTTACCGGAGTAGCAATGCTTTTAGCGATGGTCTCTGTTCTAACTTTATTACCATCATTAATATTGATCACAAAACCTTTTGAAAAAAAATAATCAATAAATGGATGTTTTAAAAAATGTGGTAAATCAAATCTCAATTTTTGATTTATTTTATATTACATTAACAATAATTTATATAATCAGATGCTCAATTAAGGGCTTTGTATTAAGTCTTTTATCTGCCGCAAAATGGCTTCTGGCTTATGTTTTAACATTAATTTTATTTCCAAAAATCAAACCATATGTGAAAGATCTTATAGATAATGAATATATTTTAGATGTTTTTTTAGGGATATCAATTTTTGTTATTTTAATTTTTTTAATTCTTCTAATAAACAAAGGAATTAGAAAAACTGTAAAATATACAGGAATTGGTAAAGTCGATGCTTTTTTTGGATTTCTATTTGGATTCGTTAAAGCCTATATTATCTCTGTATGTTTATTCTCTGCGGTTGATATTGTATATAATTCTAGTAAATGGCCAATGGATAATAGCAAATCATTTACCTTTTCATATGTTGAAAAAGGTAGTAATTATTTAATAAAAGAATTTCCAAGCAAGAAAGAATATGAAGATGCTAAAGAAAAAGTTTCGGATATATGATCCTAAATTAAAGGAGGAATGTGCTGTTTTTGGAATTAGTAATAATTCTGATGCCTCAACATTAACTGCTTTAGGCTTGCATGCATTACAACATAGAGGTCAGGAGGGATGTGGAATAGTATCATTTGATGGTAATAAATATCATTCAGAAAAACGATTTGGGTTAGTTGGAGATAATTTCAGTAAAGAAAAAGTAATTAAAACTCTTCCGGGAAAATTTGCGATTGGACATAATAGATACTCTACTACTGGAGGAACTACATTAAGAAATATACAGCCCTTTTTTGCAGACACTAATGCTGGAGGTATAGGTGTTTCACATAACGGCAACTTAACGAATGCGATAAAATTGAGGACAAAGATGGTAGAGGAAGGTTCGATTTTTTATACTACGTCCGATACAGAGACTATTGTTAAATTAATTGCAAGATCAAAAAGATCAAAGACCGTGGATAGAGTAATAGATGCATTGTTTCAAATACAAGGCGGTTATGCATTAGTCGTATTGACACAAAATATTTTAATAGGAGCTAGAGATCCATTTGGAATAAGACCTTTAGTAATTGGTAAATTAAAAAATTCATATGTTTTAGCATCAGAAACATGTGCGCTTGATATTATAGGAGCAAAGTATTTAAGAGATGTAGAGAATGGAGAAATAGTATGCTTTGAGAATGGAAAATTAGAAAGCATTAAACCTTTTCCACAAAAAAAAATAAGACCTTGTGTGTTTGAATATATTTATTTTTCTAGACCGGATAGTATTTTAAATGGAAAAACTGCTTATGAATATCGAAAAAATTTTGGAGCAGAGTTAGCAAAAGAGGAAAAAATTGAAGCGGATTTAGTTGTACCAGTGCCTGATTCAGGAAATGCAGCTGCACTTGGTTACGCCCAACAAAAAAGAATAAGTTTCGATTTAGGTTTAATTAGAAATCATTATGTTGGAAGAACTTTTATAGAACCGTCTCAAAAAATTAGAAGTCTTGGTGTAAAATTAAAACTCAATGCTAATCAATCAGTAATTAAAAATAAAAAGATTATATTAGTAGACGATTCTCTTGTTAGAGGTACGACATCGTCAAAAATTGTAAAAATGTTATATGATGCAGGTGCGAAAGAGGTTCACCTAAGAATAGCAAGTCCAGAAATTAAATTCCCCGATTTTTATGGTGTAGATATGCCTACAAAAAAAGAGCTCTTAGCTGCAAATAAAACAGTAGAGGAAATTAAAGATATAATTTCTGCAAAATCACTAAAGTTTCTTAGTATTGATGGATTATATAGAGCAATGGGATTTGAAAAAAGAAACGATAACTACCCTCAATTGACTGATCATTATTTTACAGGAGATTATCCAGTCAAAATAATTGATGAATTAGGTGAAGATAAAGTTACACAATTATCTCTGTTGAGTACGGGATCCAACAACTAATGAAAAAAGTTAGTTTCACAGAAATGAAGAAAGGAACTAAAGATGATTATCTTTTATTAGATAGGCATGAAAAAAATTATGCAAGTAAAACTGCAGATCGTATTTTAAAATTTATGTCAGGATTAACTAAGACTTTGGAAGGGTATAAAGTTTCAAGATTAGAGCATTCTTTACAAAGTGCTACTAGAGCATTAAAAGCTGGTGAAAGTGAAGAGATGATCGTTGCTACTTTGCTTCATGATATAGGAGATGAATTTGCTCCAATGAACCATTCTGAATATGCTGCGTCAGTACTTAAACCTTATGTATCTGAGAAAACTCATTGGATTATTGAAAAACATGGTGAATTTCAAACTTATTATTACGCCCATCACTTTGGAGGAGACAGAAATAAAAGAGATAAATATAAAGGTCACAAGTATTATCAAGATTGTATTAATTTTTGCGAAAAATATGACCAAGCATCCTTTGACCCAAACTACAAATCTTTGCCACTAAGCGAATTTGAACCAATGGTAAAAAGAATTTTTTCTAGAAAGCCTTATAGCTATTCCAGGGATTAAATTTTTGTGAATCAACTTAAAAACGAAAAAAGTCCATACCTAAAACAACATGAAAATAATCCAGTCAATTGGATGCCTTGGAACAAGGAAACGCTTAAATTAGCAAAAGAAAAAAAAAAGCCAATATTTTTAAGTGTAGGATATGCAAGTTGTCATTGGTGCCATGTAATGGCACATGAAAGTTTTGAAGATGACACAACCGCAAAAATTTTAAATGATAAATTTATTAATATTAAGGTTGATAGAGAAGAAAGACCTGACTTAGATTTTATATTCCAAAGAAGTTTAGGTATCCTTACTGGTACTCAAGGGGGTTGGCCTTTATCAATGTTTTTAGATGAAAATGCAGTACCTTTTACAGGTGGAACATATTTTCCACCAAAGGAAATGCATGGTAGACCAAGTTTTATAAAAGTCTTGGAAAATGTTTCGAAAGTATACGAAGAAAACAGAGAAAAAATAATTTCTCAAGTTGAACAGATGAAAATAGTATTTAATGAAATTAACTCTAAAAATGCTGTTCTTAATCAGGATCTAGAACCCTTTGCAGAAAAAATTTTACAATATATGGATAATGCTAATGGTGGATTTCAAGGAGCACCCAAATTCCCTCAGTTTTACGTTTTTGATACAATATTTTATTTCTTTTTAAAAAATAAAAAAAAAAACTTTTACGAAGCAACTGAAAAACTACTTACAAATATATGCTCTAAAGGAATTTATGATCAATTAGGGGGCGGTATTTCAAGATATACTGTTGATGAAAAATGGGTAGTTCCGCATTTTGAAAAAATGCTTTACGATAATATTTTGTTTGTAAGACTATTAAATTTTTTTGTTGAAAATACTAAAAATAAATATTTTAGATCCAAATTGATCCAAAGTATAAATTTTATTCATCAAGAATTTAATAATAAAGATAATTTATTAGGATCAGCGTACGATGCTGATAGTGAGGGAGTTGAGGGAAAATATTATATATGGAAGTATCAAGATTTAAAAAATATATTAAAAGAAAATTTTGAATTATTTAATAAGAAATATGAAATATCTGAAACAGGTAATTTTGAGGGATCTAATATTTTAATTGAAAGATTGGAAATTATTCTCAATGATGATGAATTAAAGATAGTTAAAAATTTAGAGAATAAACTATTAGAAGAGAGAAATAAAAGAGTAAAACCTCTTTTTGACCATAAAACTCTGACAGATTTAAATAGTTATTGGATTTACACTATTTTACAGTCCTCAATTGTCTTGGAAGATAAAAAGATATTTGAAAAAGGCATGAGTTATTTTAATAAACTTCAAAATGTTTTTAAGGATAATCTCTTTCACTGTTATGACAAAAAAAGAGAAGAAATTGATGTTTTCTTGGAGGATTATGTTTATTTTTGTTTATTGTTAGTTAGTATTTACGAAATCACAAAAAGTAAAGAATCATTAGACCAATGTTGTGTACTATTAGAAAAAGCATGGGAACTTTTCTATAATGAAGAAAATCAGGTCCTGCAAAAAAATATAAAAAAATCTAATGATTTATTTGTTGAACCAATAGATCTTATTGATAATAACATTCAAAATGGAAATAGTATATTTTTATTAATTTGTAATAAACTATTTAATATTACTGAAGAAAAATCATGGAAATATAAAATTGACATACTTCAAAAATCATACCACTCGTCAATTAACAATGCTTACTCGCAAATGTTTAGTTATATTAAGATTTTGGATATTTGTAATGATAACATAACTTTCACTTTTTTTGGAAAAGATAAGGATTTTGAAGTAATTAAAAACAAGTTACTTAAAAAATATTTTGAAAAAGCTAGTTTCATTTACAAAGATAGCGATGAAAGTTTTATTTTAATTTGTAAAAATCAAACTTGCTCAGAGAAACTTAAATCATCACAACAAGTAGATGAATACATAAATGAAAACTCTATCTGATCAAAAAAAAGGGTCTTTATTAGCTTTTATTGGCGTTTTATTTATTACACCAGACTCTCTCCTGATAAGATTAACAAACATAGAAACATGGGGATTATTATTTTATAGAGGATTTATTCCGTTTGTTGTTGTTCTTTTTGGCTTAATTTTATTTTATAAAACAAATTTTTTTAAAGCATTAAAAAATATTGGATATACAGGTATTTTTTATGCGATAAGTTTTTCCGTATGTAACGTTACCTTTATTATTTCCATCCAAAATACTAGTGTAGCTAATACTCTTATAATGGTAGCTATGGCTCCAATGCTCTCTGCTTTTCTTGGAGCTTTTTTTTTAAAAGAACATCCAGAAAAAAAAACTTGGTTTGCAATTATAATAACTTTTTTATCTGTAACATTTATTTTTTATGATTCAGCTAAGTTAGGAAATATTCTCGGTGATATATTTGGTTTTATAACAGCACTTGGCCTTGCGATAAATGCCAATCTTGCAAGGTTTGCTAAAAATAGGGACTTAGTACCTGCAGCTGTAATTGGAAAACTTGGTACCGCAGTGTTTGCATTTGTTTTTGTAGAAAATTTTAATCTTGTTAACACTGATATTATAGTTGTTCCATTAATGTGTGTATTGTGCGTTGCTATACCATTTGTACTTGTAACTATCGCACCCAGGTTTATTACTGCAGCTGAAGTTAATTTATTTTTCCTGCTAGAGGTAATACTTGGTCCAATATGGGTTTGGATGGTTATAAGCGAAAAACCTAGTTTGGAGACGATAATAGGAGGAATTGTAATAATCATTACAATTGCAATACACTCCTTTCTAGCCATAAAAAAAACATAAACTAAAATTAACTACTTGCTTTTTGAAATAAAAAGAATACTCACGCTGAAATGAACAAAATTATAAATAACTCTTGGGCACTATTTTTAGGTATGGGATTAATTATGCTTGCTCATGGTTATCAAGGATCTTTGTTAGGTATAAGAGCTGTGAAAGAAGATTTTAGTTTAATATCAACTGGTTTTATGCTCTCAGGATATTATATTGGTTATTTTATTGGTGCAAAAACTATATCAAATTTAGTTTCGCGTGTCGGACATATAAGAGTATTTGCAGCTTTTGCATCTGTTGCCTCAGTTGTTATCCTTTTACATTCAATAATAGTAAACCCGTTTACTTGGTTTATTTTGAGAATAGTCACTGGTTTTAGCATGGTATCTTTATATACTGTTGCTGAAAGTTGGTTAAATGACAGATCTAGTAATAAAAACAGAGGAAGCGTTCTTTCAATTTATATGATCGTTTTGTATGGATCTATGGCATTAGGAATGTTTTTTATTAATTTTAGTAAACCCGAGAACTTTCAGCCATTTATTTTAGTATCTTTAATAATGTCACTTGCTCTAATACCCATTTTACTAACAAAAAGGAAACCTCCTACTTTCAAAAGAATTCTTGGCATGAAACTAAAGGAACTTTATGATACTTCACCTTTTGGAATGGTAAGCTCATTACTATGTGGATCTACTCATTCAGCTTTATTTTCTTTGTTAGCAGTTTATGCGGCATCAATGAATTTTAGTATTTTTGAAATATCAATTGTAACTTTTTTAGTTGCAATCTCTGGTGCAATCTCTCAATGGCCTATAGGTAAATTGTCTGATGCCTTAGATAGAAGGTTAGTAATAATTTATTGTACATTTGGATCATCATTCTTTGCTTTTTGTGCGATATTTGCATCATCACAAATATATATGCCTGAGGGTCTCGCAACTCCAAAGTATTGGTTTTATTTTTTTGTAATGCTTTTTTCTTTTTGTAGTCTTCCAATGTTTGCTTTAATATTTGCACATACAAACGATTTTATTCCTAAAGAAAAATTCGTTGCTGCAGGAGCTGGTTTACAGTTTGCATTCGGCTTAGGCGCCATGATAGGTCCATTTTTATGCTCTTTTTTTATGGATTTTGTAGGTGCGAACGGTTTCTTTATATATTTAATCCTTTTTCATGCATCTATAGGCTTTTTTGGGATATATAGAATGAAAGTAAGGGCGGTTGTTGACAATCCAGACTCTCAGTTTACTCCAATTCCACAAACTCTAACTCCATTAGGTATGGAGTTAAACCCTGTGACAGAACATATTGATGAACCTTACTCTGAAAAAGTTCAAAAGATGTTAAAAAGAAAGGGAGTTGTAATAAAAAAAAAGGATGAGAATGTATTAGAAAAAGAAAATATTTAGACAGTAATATCTACTTGAAGTTGTGTAATACTATTAAACAATTTAAAAAAAAATAAATCTTACTCTTGTTTATTTAATATTTTTTTGTTGAAATAGAAAAATATAAAAATGGTTAAGAAAAAAAAAAATACTAAATTAAAAAATAAAAGTAATTTATCAAAAATTGCATCATTTACAGCACGATCATTAAGCAGTGCATACTCAAGCTATAAAAAAAATCAGGAACAAAAAAAAATTCAGGAAATAAAATTACGTAAAATTGAGGAAAATAATAATCTAATCAAAGAAAAAAAAGAATTAAAAGTAAGAGAAGATCAATTAAAGAAAGATTTGGATAAATTAAGATCTAAGGAAGAGGATATTAAAAATAAAGAGAGAGAACTAAAATTAAAAGAAGAGAAAATTAAAGCTGAAAATGAAAGACTTGTTAAGAGAGAGGAAGATAATATTTTATTTAACAAAGAATTAAGATCAAAAGAAAAAGAACTCAAATTAAGAGATGAAGAGCAGAATAGAAAAGATATAGATCTAAAGGTTAGAGAAGAAGAACAAAAGAATAAAGAGTTACGAGATCAAAGAAGAAAATACAAAGCAATTAAACTTATGAAAGAAGAAGAGGAAAGAAAAAAGAAAATAGAGTACATTAAAATTAAAGAATGGGAAGAAAAGTTCGATAAAGATCAAAAAACGAGAGAAGAAGAAGAAAAATTGAGAGAAGAAAGAATGTTAAGAAGAGAAAAGGAAAACCAAAAAAGATTAGAAATAGAAGAGAAAGAAGTTAAAGAGGAGCTGTCAAATAGATTAAAAACATTTGATGTTGATAAAACAACAAAAAACTAGTTAATTGCATAAAGAAAATTCTACTAAGCTCTGGAAAATCATAGTTGCTGCGGGAGACCATTTAAAGGATAAACTACCTGACCATTCAAAACATCCTAAAGGTAGAAATCCTTATGCCCATGTCGCTTCATGCATAAAATCAAAGTTTAACAAAAGTTATAAAGATATTGATGACGAGAAAATTGATGAAGTCATTGAATATATTGAATATTTAAAAAAAAATATAAATTAATAAAATTTTTCACAACTAATTTTTTTATTGTTTTGGAAAGTAATCTTTTAAATTACCTTCTCTATAAACATCCGCTGTGCAACAATGTAGTCCACCTCCAAATGCATAGGCATCTCTTAATTCAACTGGAATTACTTCCATTCCAAATTTATCAAGCTGATCTGCTTGATAAATCTCGCTTTTTTCCACACATACAGTTTTAGGGTCTAAAATTAAAACATTCATAGAAAGCCACACAGATGAATAACATAAAGCTGGTGGTGAATTGTGTGCTGGTTGTGCTGCATCTATTATTTCCCATCCATTTTTTTCAAATAGTTTTCTTTGATCTTTTGGTAACCTTCTTTGAGGATTATTAATTATCAAACCTTCTCTAATAGGTGTAAACGTAGCATCTATATGAATCGGATATGGATCACCAGGGAAGTTTACAGAGTGAACTCTGTGATTTTTAAAATGTCTTCTTAACCAGTTAATCCCCTTCATGTTAGTGGTAAATCCATGTTGAACAACTAAATCTTTTCCGAATCTCAAAATATCAGCTGCATCAAATAATGGTTCTTCTTCGGTAGTTACAAAAAATTTATCCTCTGTCCATTTTAATCTCTTTTGAATGTCAATCTTATCAGATAAATAATCTTTTCTATAATCTGTATCTGTTAGTCTTGGTTTTGGAGCAACTTCATGTCTCATATTAGGATCTTCTTCAAAGTATTTTTGTAATAAAGGTCGGTAATTTAAATATTCAAACCATCTACATCTATAGCTCATTGTTGCTTCAAGCATTTCGTTACCAACGGTCAAAATTATATCTCTTGCTGGCATACATCCAAACATTGTTTCAACTTCCCAATCTGGGGTTGATATTTTTTGGTTATGTTTAAGTGGTAATGGTCTATCTACCTTTATTCCTCTTTTTTTAAGAAGGTTCGCAAAATTATCTAATAGCTCATTTGCTTTATCGACTGTATCTTTTGTTCTAGGTCCGTGCTGCCCTTTCATATCAGAGTCCTCAGGAACCTTTGCGTCTAAAGCGGGCTCTGGGGCAGGAATACAACTGCCATCAGCTTTTCCAACTATCACATGCTTTAAAGGATCCCATTCATTCCAACTGTTAACAATTGTTTTAGAAGAATTCATAAAAATTTAATTAAGAGCTATAAATCTCCTGTTATTTTTAATCATTAAGCTATAATAAATAATTGCTAAAAAAATTAAAAAACCACCTATAACTGTTGTATTAGAAGGTATTTCGTTTATCCCAAGTATAGGTAGCCAAACCCAAAATATTCCCCCTATAACTTCTGTTAAAGATAAAAGTGTTAGTTCTGCAGCTGGTATGTTTTTTGAACCTATTGAATAAAGGATTAAACCTAAACAGACGAGGGTTCCATGAACTGAAAATAAACCTTGGTTAAAGCTTGAGGATAAAAAGTTTGATTGAGTTTCAATAATTACAACTGAGGAAATTAAGGCACAAAATATTCCTGAAATAGCAACTGTTGTAAATTTAGGCGTCTCCTTTCTCCATCTTAAGCTAACTGAGAAAATTGAAAATCCAAGAGCAGAAATTAAACCAAATGTTAAGCCAAATAACGATCCTTTTTCAAAATCGCCAATTGCCATAATTAAAATTCCAATAGTAGCAATTATAATTGCAACCCAAACATTAGTAGAAATTTTTTCTTTTAAAAAAAGAAACCCCAACAATGCAGTAATAAAAGGCATTGATGACAAACATAATAATGTAATAGCAGCAGTTGTGTGTGTTATCGACCAGATAAAAGTTATCATAGCAGTTCCCAAGCCTATTCCGCCAACTAAGCCTGATAATCCTATTTTTAAATAGTTTTTATAAAAATCTAAACCTTCCTCAAAAAAAAGGTAAATATTTAATAAAATGAAAATGGTAATTCCTCTAGCAAATAAATACTGCCAAGGGACTAATTCTGGTTGATTCATATAACGAACAACTAAAGGTCCAAATGACCACAGTATACCAGCAAATAAGACTACTGGAATTGCAACACCTTCATTTTTTAATTTAAACATCAAGAATTTTTAATAGTAATTTAAGGATACTACAATATAATTTTTAATTAATAAAAAGATCAAAAAAATTTAATAATGGATTTAGAGGTTATAAAGATCGCAGAAAATACTACAAACTACAAACATATAAAAAATCACTCTCATAAATATAAGCATAAAAACACAATTTGCGGTGATGAAATAGAAATTACACTTAAAATAAAAGATAGAAAAATTATTGATTTTGGATATCAAACTAAGTCCTGTATATATTGTCAAGCATCAGCTAGTCTTCTATCGCGTATTTCAAAAAATAAAAAAGTTTATGAAGTAAATAAGTTTTTGGAAATTGCGAAGGATTTATTCCAAGATGAACATAAATCAACTCCAAAATATTGGAAATCTTTCAATTCAATTTTTAAAAAAGACAACTTCCAAAGAAAAGATTGTTTATTGTTGCCAGTAAATGCTTTAAAGAAAATTATAAACAAATATGATTGATAAAAATTTAATAATACAATCAACCTTAGCTGGGATTTTTTCAATCATCACAATAGGTGTTCTAACAGTTTTAACATATAAGACATCTTATGGAATTTTTTTGATAGCCTCTTTTGGTTCTACCATGGTTCTTCTTTACGGTTATCCAGAAAGCCCCTTTGCACAACCTAAAAATATTATATTGGGACACTTCTTAACTGCTCTTATAGGGATTATTTTTTTAAATTTTGTTCCGTTGCCAATTTTTCTAAATATCCCATTGGCTGTTGGTTTTGGAGTTATGTTTATGATCTTATTAAAGGTTACACATCCCCCAGCGGGTGGAAACCCTATAATAGTTATAATTGGTAGCGTCTCATATGACTATCTAATAAGTCCAATTATTCTTGGAGCTTTGATTGTAATATTATTTGGGGTAGTTTTAAATCGATTTGTATTGAGAAAAAAATACCCTGAAAACAATAAAATTTTTTAATATTTTAAGGATTATGAAATTATAAAATTATTTTCTATAAGTAATCCTAATACTATGCCAATCAATAATGCTAGAATTAACTTTTTTTTATTCACTTTCTAGGCTTTTTTAATTTAGATGATTTCAGACTTGTAATATCTAATGATGTTAGTTTTGATTTAATATTATGTTTTAATGTTTCCCAAAGCTTAGCCATTCCTAAAGGTTCATAAATCATAAATATAATCATTAAACCACCAAATATTACCTGTTCAATCGATGAAATAATTGTAGCATCAATAGCCCCATGAAACACATTGTTTCCAACAGCATTTAAAAGTACTGGAAAAAGCAAAATAAATGCTGCACCTATAAAAGCACCATTAATAGTCCCAAGTCCCCCGAGAATACACATGAATAATATTTTGAAAGATAATTTAATATCAAAAGCAACTGGTTCTAAAGATTTTAGATAACAAAACGCAAAAAGTGCTCCTGCTACACCACAATAAAATGCACTAATTGCAAATGCTTGTACTTTGGTTCTTAATAATGAAACCCCCATTGACTCCGCAGCGATATCCATGTCTCTAACTGCCATCCAATTTCTGCCTGTACTACCTCTAGCCATATTCATCGCTAGTAATGTTAAAACCGTGGTAACAGCCAAACATACAAAATACATAGCTAAAGGAGTTGTAAATGGTTTTCCTAAGATAACTATGTCCTGGGCAGTTATAATTCCTGATGAGTCGTAGTTTTTAAACCAACCAAATTTATCTATCATCCATATAATAAAAAACTGCGAGGCTAATGTTGCTACCATCAGATAAATTCCTCTTACTTTTAAACTTGGTAGACCAAACAAAATTCCAAAAGCAGCAGCAATTAAACCTGATACTATTAGTGAGCCTACAAAACCAAGATCAGGCACACGTAAAATTAGGTTAAACATAGCAAAAGCACCTGCAGCCATGAAGCCAGCTGCTCCTAAGGCTAATTGTCCCGTATAACCCATAACAATTTGTTGTCCAATTGTAGCTAAAGCTAAACAAAGCCAAGGAATTAATATAGAGGTGTACCAATATTCTGTTGAAATAAATGTTGGTATTATTAATACACTAAGAACCATACAAACGGCTAAGTTAATAAGATCTTTTTTTGTGTATGTCATAAAAACTGGTTTCATAAATTAAACTCTCCTAATAATTTTTTCTCCAAATAAACCTTCTGGCCTATACAATAAAAAGAATATTGCTAACACGTAAGGAGCCCAACCCTCAATTGCTCCCCCAAAGTATGGTCCTATATAAACCTCTAATACTTTTTCTGTTGCCCCTATAATTAGACCTCCTATAATTGCTCCAGGGATTGAGGAAAATCCTCCTATGATTAATACTGGTAAAGCTTTTAATGCCAAATCAACAAGAGCAAATTGAACACCCGCTCTAGCACCCCACATACACCCGGCAACTAAAGCTACAACTCCGGCCGCTGACCAAACTAATAACATTATGTGTTTTAATGGAATTCCAATAGAGCTTGCAGCTCCTGCATCGTCAGCAACAGCTCTCAAGCCTAATCCAATTTTTGTATACTTGAACAATAAAAACAGTCCGATAATCATTAAAGCTGCAACTAATCCAGCTGTGATATCAAGAGCACTAATAAATAATTTTAAGTTATCTGCGATCCACGGTACTGGAAAATCTCCAATACCTAAATCTAGTCTTCTTACTTCTACTCCCCAAGCTGCTTGCGCAAGTCCCTCTAAAACATAGCCTAAACCAATTGTAGCCATTAACACTGTATCTTCGCTAGCATTCATCAGAGGTCTTAAAACTAATCTTTCAGTACATAAACCAACCACTACCATTAAAAGCGCAGCCAAAATAAATGCTAACACAAAAGGTATATTAAAATCTTGCATGAAACCACAAAAAGCAAGCACTGAGAAAAAAACCATAGCTCCTTGTGAGAAATTAAAAGTTGCTGAAGCTTTAAAAATAAGAACGAATCCTAAAGCAACTAGAGAGTACATCGTACCAGCAAGCAAACCGCCAACTAAAACTTCCATAAAAAATAGTAATTCATCAACCATATGTTTATCCTAGTGTTCTACTCCTAAATAAGCGTCTATTACTTTTTGATTTGATCTAACTTCATCAGGTGTACCATCACCAATAACTTTACCATAATCAAGCACAACAACTCTGTCTGATATATCCATAACTACTCCCATATCATGTTCAATAAGCACCATAGTTGTACCTAGCTCATCATTAACTTTTAAAATAAATCTACACATGTCTCTTTTTTCTTCAACATTCATACCAGCCATAGGCTCATCTAATAAAATTATTGTAGAGTCTGTTGCAAGAGCACGACCTAATTCTACCTTCTTTTGTAATCCATAAGGAAGTTTTCCAACTGGTGTATCTTTAATATCTTCAATCTCTAAAAAACTGATTATCTCTTCAGATCTATCCCTATTTAACTTCTCCTCTTTTTTTACTTTAGGAAGTTGTAAAGCGACCTCAAGAAAATTTGTTTTTGTGTGAAGTTTTCTACCTACTAGAATATTATCCAGTACTGACATTCTTTTAAAAAGAGCCAAATTTTGGAAAGTTCTAGATAAACCCATTTGAGCCATAATATTTGGAGTGATATTAGGTATTTGTTGTCCCCTAAACGAAACAGTTCCTTGTTGAGGTTTATAAATTCCATTAATACAATTTAACATTGAGCTTTTTCCAGCTCCATTAGGTCCAATAATTGCTCTAACTTCGTGCTCAAGTACATTGAAAGAAGTATCTGTTATTGCCTTAACACCACCAAAAGAGAGAGAGATATTATTTACCTCTAATATTGGTTTTCCTATTTTAAATTTTCTTTCGTATGCCATCTTTAATTATTTTTTTTCTTTAAACTTTCTTCTTTAAGAACATCTCTAAAATTTTTTCTACCTTTCTTCGAAATACCTAAATACAATTCTTTTACTTTATCATCATTCAATAAACTTTGCGCACTACCGTCTAGCATAACTCTTCCTGTTTCGATGATATAACCATAATCTGAATTTTTTAGTGCAACATTGGTATTTTGTTCAGCAAGTAAAATACTAACTCCCTCTTTGGTATTTAATTCTTTTACAATATTAAAAATCTCAGCAACTAATTGAGGTGCAAGACCCATTGTTGGCTCATCCAATAATAGCATTTTAGGTTTAGCCATCATTGCTCTTGCAACTGCTATCATTTGTTGCTCCCCACCCGAGGTGAATGCTGCTTGACTTTTTCTTCTTTCTTTAAGTCTTATAAAATAAGCGTAAATTTTTTCTAATTCTTGATTAATATCACCTTTAGATAATTTTCTTGAATATGCTCCTGAAATTATATTTTCTTCAACGGTTAAATGGCCAAAACATCGTCTGCCCTCTAACACTTGAACCATTCCTAGCCCGACCATTTGTGAAGGATTTTGTTTTTCTATTGCAGTTCCATCATAATTAATTGATCCTTTTGTAACCTTACCTCTTTCTGAGGCTAACATGGTTGAAACTGCTTTTAATGTAGTGCTTTTACCTGCACCGTTTGCTCCTAGTAATGCAACTACTTTTCCTTTAGGAACTTTCAAAGATACGTCGTGTAAAGCTAAAATAACATTATCATATCTGACTTCAATATTCTTTATGTCTAGAATGTTGACCGAACTGTTACTCATTAAAAATTCTTTTATATTAAATTAAATTTTATTTAAAGGGGGAGTTTAAAATAATTCAATTATTTAAACTCCCCCTTCAGTCGATATTAATTTATCTCTAAATTAATTATCCACATTTTTTCGGTGTAATGTTGTTCTCTTTAGCAAACTTAGCTGCAGATGCCTCTACTAGACCTCTAATAAATGCAGGATCACCTGGAGCTTCCCAACCAGTTACCTGATTGAATTTTGTTCCATCCCACTGCATTACAGCAAATTTACCGGCACCTTCATGGTTTTCACATGAAATAGCAAATGGAGCTAACATTCCTCCAACTCCAAGTTCTTCAAGTCTAGCTTCAGTCATGTTTAAAGCTTCATAACCATCTCTAAACTCAGCACCAGTGACTGCTTTACCAACTTTGTTATGCATCTTTTGAGCATTTCTTAATGCCTCAATCCACATAACTGCAGCACCTAGTCCTCTATTCCAGTAAACAGAACCAATCCTATTCGGATCAGCTAAGTTACCTTTTCCAGCACCATATACTTTGTCTTTGATGTCTTTAACCAATGGATATTCTCCTGGCAAAGCATTAGCAACAGCATAAGTTCCCTTAGCTGCATCACCTGCTGGATACATATCCTCTTCGGCAGCGCCGAATGTTACATACATCATTCTATCTCTTGGGAAATTAATTCTAGCAGCATTAGTCATTGCTGTTGAATTCATTCCAGAACCTGCTCCCCAGAAAGTAACCCAATCAGGTTTTTCTTTTCTGATTTGCAGCCACTGAGATTGTTGTTCCAGACCTGGAGGTGGAATTGAAATTTCAACTAATTCCATTCCCCAGTCAGAAGTTATTTTTCTCATTGCTGGTAATGGCTCTCTACCGTAAGCAGAGTCAATGTGTAAGTGAACGATTTTTTTACCTTTCATCTTATCGATTCCGCCCTCTATCTGAGCCATAAATTTTAATTTAACAGCAATCTGTGACCAGTAATGACTCGCAGCATTAAATACCCAAGGCCATACTCTTCCATCAGCACCGTCAGTTCTTCCATAACCATATTGAGCTAAAACAACATTGTCTTTTGCCATACGATTAATAACTGCATATGCACCTGGTGTTCCCAAAGTATCAAACACAACTATTCTTTGACCATCTTTTTCTAGAAGTCTCTGATAACACTCAACTGTTTTTACTGCGTTATACTCAGTTTCACACTCCTGCCAAGTAAGCATTACTCCATTGACTCCACCAGTCATGTTGACATAATTCATGTAATCAATTTGAGCCCCATAGTAACCAGTACCCATTGCCGAATAAGGTCCAACACGGCTACTTGCTACTGGAAAATATTGAGTTTCAGCACTAAATGCAGTTTGAGGTAAAGCGACTGAAGAAAATAAAGCTACAACTACCGTAAGAGTAGAAGTAAGCTTTTTAAACATTCTTGCTAACATAATTCCTCCCTCATTTTTGCTATGTTAATCATTCTTATTTGATATAACCTAATCACATACCAATTGCTTCTGCAATTAATAATCATTAAAAAAACTGTTGTTTTACAACCTATGATAATCTTCAAATAAAACTATTTTTACAACCTATGATAATCCTTAAAAAAACTACTAATAATAGTTATTTAAAAAAACTATTATTAATAATCATTTAAAAAAACTATTATTTTACAAACTTAAAAATTAATAAGTCAACCAAAGATTGTATTATACTTTTAATTAAAAAATAAATTTAGTAAATCGGTTTGTAATGAAAAAGTAGTTATTGTAAAAGTTGTTTGCTTTAATTATTTAGCAAGTCTGTTAATAATTATTTATAAATTTATTTTTAAAAAGTACTATCCATTTCAAAAATAATTCATTGCTTGAAATCTTAAAATAATGTTAGATGCGTTAAATAAATTTATAAATATACAGGAGAATAAATGAAGATATTATGCATATTATATGATGACCCAAAGGGCGGAATGCCAAAATCATATCCTCTTTCTGAGCTTCCAAAATTAGAAAAATATCCAGATGGTATGACTTTACCATCTCCAAAAGGTAGGGATTATAAACCTGGTCAACTATTAGGATGCGTATCCGGTGAACTTGGTTTAAGAAAATTTTTAGAAAGCAATGGCCATGAATTGATAGTTACAAACAGTAAAGATGGTGATGGATGTGAAGCTGATAAACACATTGTTGATGCAGATATCGTTATTTCTCAACCATTTTTCCCGTACTATTTAACTAAAGAAAGAATTGCTAAAGCAAAAAATCTTAAAATGGCGATTACTGCTGGAATTGGATCAGATCACGTAGACCTTCAAGCTGCAATGGACAATAAAATTGATGTTGTTGAAGTTACTTTCTGCAATTCTAGATCTGTTGCAGAACATATTGTAATGATGATTGTTTCAATGGTTAGAGATTACCACAATCAACACAGAATTGTTAATGAAGGTGGTTGGAATATTGCTGATGCAGTACAAAGGTCATATGACGTTGAGGGTATGCATATTGGTACAGTTGCTGCTGGTAGAATTGGATTAGATGCTTTAAGAAAAATGAAACCCTTTGATGTTCATCTTCATTATTTTGATAGACATAAGTTACCTGATAGTGTTGAAAAAGAACTTAATTTAACATTTCATGATTCAGTTGAATCAATGGTAAAGGTTTGCGATGTAGTTACAATAAATTGTCCTCTTCATCCAGAAACAGAAAATTTGTTTGATGATGCTATGATAAGTAAAATGAAAAAAGGTGCTTATATAGTTAATACTGCAAGAGGTAAAATTTGCAATAAGGATGCAATTGCAAAAGCACTTAAGAGTGGTCAACTAAGTGGATATGCAGGAGATGTTTGGTTTCCTCAACCTGCTCCAAATGATCATGTTTGGAGAACTATGCCAAATCAAGGTATGACACCACATACATCTGGTACATCGTTGACTGCGCAAGCCAGATACGCAGATGGGGTAAGAGAAATCTTAGAATGTTTCTTTGAAAAAAAAGAAATCAGAAACCAGTATTTAATTGTAAAAGACGGTCAATTAGCTGGTATGGGAGCTCACTCTTACAGTAAAGGGTCAGCTACTAGTGGTTCTGAGGAGGCTGCAAAATATAAAAAGAAATAATTTTTCTTTTAAGAAGTTTATAAGACCATTTATCGTAACTTATATATTTTTTAGTGTTGCGATAAGTTTTTATCCTTCTTTTGATTTTTATTCCCTTAAAGGTCAGCTACTTATTATTGGTGTATCTTGTTTTAATGGCTACTTGGGCAATGTAGTTAAAAAGTTATAATACGTACGGTTCAGGTCTTGCGTTTTGTTTAAAAATACGCTCAACACCAAAAACGCTTATGTCGATTGTTTGGTAAGATCCTGTTGTAATTAATTCTGTTAATGCTCTACCAATTCCTGGAGCTTGCATTAAGCCTCTGCCAGTAAAACCACTAGCCATATAAACATTATCATATTTAGGATGTTTCCCCACCACAGCGTTATTATCTAATTTATTGCAATCATAAAAACCTGCCCAGCCTCCTGTAAGTTTTAACTCTTCGAATATGGGAACTCTTTTTGCAAGAGCTGGCCACACAAGTTCTTCAAAATCGTTCCAAGCTGGTTCTAAATCTTTTGAATCAAAAGTTGAAATAGGTGATCCAGCTAAATATTCTTTTCCCTCCGGTCTCCAATAAACACCTGTAGTCAAATCACCTGTTAGTGGCATTTCGGGAATATGTTTAGGACATTTAACTCTAAAAACTGTATGCTTTTGTGGAACGACAGGAATGTCATTTAAAAGCTCTTTTGTCCAACATCCTGCAGCTGATATAATTGTTTTAGCATTTATTTCGCCTAAATTTTTTATATTGCCTTTTATAAATTCAGCTCCAAGTTCCATTGCTTTGCCTTTTAATGCTCCATGAAACATGAACGGATCAATCCATCCCTCTGTTCTGTTGTCAGTGTAAGTAGCGGTTTCTATACCTTCAGAATTTATATAAGGAAATACCTGTTTTAATTCAGATCCTTTTATATTTTTAGTTCCAGCCTCACATGCTTTGTGGTTTTCAAGAGCTTTGTATTGTTCATCAGCATGCTCAGGTCCAAACATCAATAAATAGCCATTTGGAACCATACTAGCAGTTGGTTTTGGATTTTTTTCAGTTTTAAGTAATTCTGGAATTTGATTTATAAACTCCCTAGCAAACTTTCCTAGTAATATATTCTCTTTTTGAAAAAATTGTCTTCTAAAACCTCCAAGCGACAAGGGAAAAGACGCTTTTTTATATGTTGGATCTCTTTCGATTACTTTAACTTTTCTTCCTTCTTTAGATAAAAAATAAGCCGCTGCAGCACCAATTATACCGCCACCAACTATAACAACATCATCCATATTAATTTAATATATATAAGCTAATATTTAGAGTTAGTGCATAAATGCACCAAAGTAAATATGGAATCATTAATATAAAACTTAAATTACTTATTTTTTTATACTTAATCATTAAAATGATAATAAAACTTATTATTATTATAAGATTAATTAGTGCGGCAAAAATATTATGATATACAAAAAAAACAATACTCCAAGTTGTATTAAAAAACAAATGCATCAAATAAATATAAATTATATTTAAATCTTTATAATTTTTATGCCACGCTGACCAGATTGCTATGGTCATGAATAAATACAATGTTGACCAAACAGGAGCAAATACCCAATCAGGAGGATTAAGACCTGACTTATTTAAGGAAGAATACCAGGGTTCTTTCGATGTAATTGTCGCTATACTCCCAATAAATGAAGCAGAAAATGTGACAAATCCGAAAATTAAAAAAGATAAAAATTTATTTTTAAACATTATGATATATATATCATTTCATCATGAGCAATAAAGTAATTTGGATTACAGGTGCTAGTACAGGTATTGGAAAAGCAATAGCATTAAAATTTTCTAAAAATTGTTGGAATGTTGCTATTTCTGCTAGACGAGTTGAATTACTTGAGGAAATATCAAAGCAAAATCAAAATGTTTTTTCATTTCCTTTAGACGTAACAAATAAAGATGATTGCCATAAGGTATTCACTGAAATTAAAAATAAACTAGGAAAAATTGATTTATGTATTTTTTCAACTGGAACATGGGATCCAAAAAAAGAAAAAGAAATTGATGTTGAACAAATTGAAAATGTAATGAAAGTAAATTTTTTTGGCACATTAAACTCTATTAAATCTGTAGAAAAATATTTTAAAGATTTAGGAAAAGGTCATATCTCAATTGTTTCATCGATAGCTGGTTATAGAGGTTTACCAAATTCCACTGGTTACGGTCCATCCAAATCTGCATTAAATAACTTAGCTGAGAGTTTATATTTTGATTTTAAAAGATATGGAGTAAGAGTTTCATTAATATCTCCAGGTTTTATTAAAACACCCATGACTGATAAAAATGATTTCAAAATGCCTTTTCTTAAAACAACTGAATATGCTGCAGATAAAATTTATGATGGTTTAGTAAATTCAAATGTATTCGAAATTCATTTTCCAAAACAATTAACTTTAGTTTTAAAGTTTCTTAAAATATTACCAAACTGGTTATATCTAAAATTATTAGGAAAGCTTACAAAATATCAAAGACGTTAGTCTTTAACAAACATAACAGTTAGTTCAGCGACTTTTATCCCAAACTTTGTCATTGTAGCTCTATTAATAGCAACTCTGTCGTCTTGTTTAAATATCCAATCGTCAAAAGTAATTTTAATTTCTCTACCTTTAACAGGAACTAGAAGAACATATTCAAATTTAAATGCCGGACCATATGAATATCCTTTTGCTTTTCCAACAACATCACTTGCTGTTCCTTCATAATTATGATCATCAATTTTATTTATTTTCCACTGTCGTGTTTGAACTTCTCCATCAGTCCAATTGAACTTTTCGTCTAAAATAAGTTGATTACCATCCCATTTCCCATCTAAATCAGCAGAAAATTGACGTGTTACTTTGCCTGATCTATTCTGAAGAATGCCCCATGCTTTAACATTTCCTGTCAAATAATCTTCAATTATAAGTCTAGGTTTTTGGTCTTTGAAATGTTCAGGTTTCATTGCACTATTTCCAGAGCAACTTGTAATAAATACAAAAAAAATTAGCAATAAAAAATTATTATATAAATTAATTTTTTTCATAAATTATTTATTCTGTAGTGAAAATTGTATTAAATCTATATTTTTTGACTTAAATCCAGCTTCACAATAAGATAAATAGAAGTTCCACATTCTTTTAAAAGTTACATCAAATCCCTGTTTTGAAATATTATCCCATTTTTTTAAAAATTCATCTCTCCACATCATTAAGGTATTAGAATAATGTAATCCGTATGAATTGCACTGATTAAAATTTAAATTTGTTTCGTTTGCGTATTTTATTAAACTTTTTCTACAAGGTAAAAATCCACCTGGAAAAATATATTTTTGAATAAAATCTTGTTTCGTCTTATATCTATTATATAGGCTATCATCGATTGTGATAGCTTGTATAGCTGCACTTCCATTTGGTTCCAAGTTTTGTTTTATTTTATTAAAAAAACTTTTTAAATAATTTTGACCTACCGCCTCTATCATTTCTATAGAAGCTATGGCATTATATTTATTGTTTACGTCACGGTAATCTTGCATCTTTATATTTACTTTTTCATTTAATCCATTTTTAAATATTCTTTCCTTTGCATATTCATACTGTTTTTGAGATATTGTAATGCAATCTAACTTTATGTCATAATTTTTTCCCACATACTCTGCAAAACCTCCCCAACCACATCCGATCTCTAACATTCTATCGCCTGTTTTTGGTTTGACTAAAAACGATAGTTTTTTATATTTATTAATTTGTGCAGACTCTAAATCGGTTTTATCTTTATCAAATATTGCACTTGAGTAAGTTAAAGTTTTATCTAACCACAATGAAAAAAATTCGTTTCCAAGATCATAATGTTTAGAAATATTTTCTTTACTTCTTTTTTTTGTATTCTTAATAAAGAAATATTTAAAAAAATTAATTAATGGTAAATCTAAAACTCCTGAAAATTTATGCACTTTTTTAATATTTTTAGCAGTAATTTCTATCAGATTTGTCAAGTTATCTGTTTCAAATTCTCCACGCATATAAGATTCGGCTAAACCAATACTTCCTTTGTTTAGAATATTTAATGTTAATCCAGGTTTATTTATTATTAAATTTGCTTTTAGAGGAGAACTTTCGTTTCCCAATTTATATTCTTTACCATCGTAATTTTTTAAATTTATTTGCCCGTATTCAAAATTTTTAATAGATGAAAATACTATTCTATCTGCAACAGAGACTAATTTCATTTTTTTTCAATGCTTATATTATTTTTAATTTTTATTTTCTTAGGTACTAGTTTAATTCCTTTTAGCCATAACCTTAATGCCTCAAAATGTATCGCTGATATTATTTTAAATGTCATTAAAGGATGTTTTAAATACGAAAATATAAGGTTTTTGGTATTAAGGTTTGTTCTTCTACCGTCTTGAGATGCGAATAGTAATTTTCCATCTTTATCTATTTGATCAATTATCACTGATAAATTTTCACCAGGATTCGCAATTCTAAAAAAATACTTTGAATCCAAATCCATGAATGGAGAAACATAAAACTTTTTTATACAATCATTTTTGATGTTTTTTGTTTCTTGATTTGTTTTAAATACATATGTGTGTTGTTCTCCAAATGTATTTTTTACTTCGTAAAGTATTGCTATAAGTGACGAATTTGAATTATAAACAAAAAAAATGCTTAATGGATTAAAAACATATCCAAAAATTCTTGGATAACATAGAATTTTAATTTTGATATTTTTTTCGTTAATATCTATGTTTTTTAAATTTCTTATTACCCATTCTTTTAAAGAATTATTATTCCTATCACCATGATCTTTGTCATGGAAACTTATTAGATTAAACTTATTATATGAGAAAAAAGGTATTTCTTTCTCAATTTTGTTGATCTCATCTAAATCCAAAAATAAAGAAAATACTTTGTAACTAAAAGCATGTTCTTTTGGTTTAAATCTTTTATGAATTACCCTGCCATTATAAATATAAGACTCTTCAATCATCTAAAAAATTAAGCATATCAATTGATGATTTTATTCCATCTTCATGAAAACCATAACCAAAATAACTTCCGCAAAACAAAATATTTTTTTTATTTTGAATAATACTTAAATTTTTTTGAAAACTCAAAGCTTCCTGGTTATAATAAGGATGAGTAAATTCAATTTTTTTAATTATTTTATCTTTATCAACTTGAAAAAAAGGATTAAGCGTTAAAAATATATTTTTTCTAACATTTAAATTCTGTAATAAATTTAACCAATAAGTAATAGAGCTTTCTTTAAAATTGTTTGAATTAATTGAAGAGTTCCAAGATGACCACGCTTTTTTATTTAATGGCATCACTTTTTCATCAGTATGAATCAATGCAATATTTTTTTTATAATTAAATTTAGTTAGTAAATTTTTTTCTTCGTCAGTGGGATTTTTAATTATAGAAATAGTTTGATCCGCATGCGTTGCAAATACTACTTTGTCATAATCAAAAAATTCATTATCTTCTCCATAAAATACCCTCACACCATCTGCTTTTCTTTCAACTTTATTAATATTATAATTTTTAAAATGCTCTCCACTGATTTTTTCTAAAATTTTATTTACATAAGTTCTGCTTCTATTCTTAATTGTGTACCACTGAGGTCTTTCTTTAAATTTAAATAATCCATGATTTTGAAAAAATTTTATAAAAAATTTTAAAGGCATTTGACCTGCTTCATAAGGTGGCATAGACCAAATAGCTGAAACCATAGGTAAAATATGATAATTAATAAAATATTGAGATAATCTTTTATTTTTAAGAAAACTGTTTAAAGTTAATTCATCATTTAATTCATTGAGTTTATCACATTGATCATAAAATTTTATTATTTCGAAAAACATTTTTAAAAACTTAAGATTAAATATATTCTTGCGATTTATAAAAATACCATTTAGTCCTTTTCCACAATATTCTATATTTTTACCTTTTACCGAAACAGAAAAGCTCATGTCGCTTTTTTCTATTTCAATATTATTTTCACTAAAAAATTTTATGAGATTTGGGTACGTTTTATGATTAAAAACAATAAATCCAATATCAATTGGCAAATTTTTTTTGCCATCTTTATCATAATCAATATCAATAGTATGTGCATGTCCACCGAAGTGATCTTCTTTTTCAAATAAATCGACCTTGTGTTTTTTTGATAAATAATATGCAGAGCTTAAGCCAGAAATACCTGAACCAATTACTGCAATTTTCATTAACCTTTAAGCTGCATCTTCTTTGAATTCATCTATACTTGGACAAGTACAAAAAAGATTTTTGTCGCCATATACATTGTCTACTCTAGAAACTGGTGGCCAAAACTTATTAGATTTTAAAAATTTTGATGGATATGCTGCATCTTCTCTAGAATATTTATGTTTCCATTCATTCGATGCTAATTCTAGATCAGTATGTGGAGCATTTTTAATTGGATTATCAATCTTATCAAATTCTCCTTTTTTTATTTTATCAATTTCTTTTTTAATTTTAATTAAAGTGTCACAAAATCTATTAATTTCATTTATACTTTCACTTTCAGTCGGTTCTATCATCATAGTTCCTGGCACTGGCCAAGACATTGTTGGAGCATGAAAGCCAAAATCAATCAATCTCTTCGCTATATCTTCCTCTGTTATTCCTGTATCATTTTTTATAGATCTGATATCAATTATACATTCATGAGCTACATTTCCATTTGCACCTTTATATAATATTGGATAGTGGTCCTTTAATTTGTGAGCTATGTAGTTAGCGTTTAAAATTGCTATTTGTGATGCAAGTTTTAGACCCTCTGAACCCATCATTTTTATATACATCCATGAAATTGATAAAATACTTGAACTTCCCCAAGGGGCTGCAGATATTGGCCCGATACCTGTAGCTGGACCACAATCTTTTATTACTGGATGTGTTGGCAGATATATCTCCAAATGTCTTTTACATGCTATTGGTCCCATACCTGGACCACCACCACCATGCGGAATACAGAATGTTTTATGTAAGTTTATGTGACAAACATCAGGTCCAAAGTTACCAGGTTTAGCAATACCAACTAAAGCGTTAAGATTTGCGCCATCCATATAAACTTGGCCTCCATGCTTATGAATTAATTCGCATATGTCAGATATTCTTTCCTCAAAAACTCCATGAGTTGAGGGATAAGTAACCATTAAAGCACCAAGATTTTCTGAATTGTGTTCGGCTTTCTTTTTAAGATCTTCATAGTCGACATTTCCATCTTTATCACAATTAACGACGACAACTTTCATTCCAGCCATTTGAGCACTTGCAGGATTTGTACCATGCGCCGAACTAGGGATTAAGCATACATTTCTATTTTGTTCACCTCTCTCCATATGATATTTTCTAATCACCATAAGACCAGCATATTCCCCTTGGGCACCTGCATTTGGTTGCAAAGAAACTCCAGAAAATCCAGTTACTGATCTCAACCAATTTTTCAAATCAGTGAATAAAGTTCTAAAACCCTCCATTTGCTCTATTGGAGCGAAAGGATGTGGTTCTGAAAATTCTCTCCAACTAATAGGTATCATTTCTGCGACAGCATTTAGTTTCATTGTACATGAGCCCAAAGCAATCATTGTTCGATTAAGAGCTATATCTTTATCTTCAAGTCTTTTTAAATACCTAATCATTTCTGTTTCTGAGTGATAACTATTAAATACTTTGTGTTCTAAATAATTAGAAGTTCTAAGTAAATTTTTTGGAAGATTTGGTAAACTTTCCGTTGGATTTTCTTTTATAGCTTCAGCACAATTAAATATTTTTAAAAGTTGATTTGCTCTGTATACATTTTTCTTTTCATCAAAAGATACTGCTAACATTTCAGAATTTACTTTTCTGATATTCACTTTTTGAGATAAAGCATTTTGAAATATTTGTTCAGTTTTATCTTTTGTTAACACCGTTACAGTATCAAAGAAATACTCTGAATAAAGTTCATAACCTGACTGTTTCAGTTTATCGGCAAAATTTTTGGCGAGTTGAGAAACTCTTTCTGATATCGTCCTTATTCCTTTAGGCCCATGATAAATTGCATATGCTGCTGAAACAATTGCAAGCAGAGCTTGAGCAGTACAAATATTACTCGTCGCCTTATCTCTTCTTATATGCTGTTCTCTAGTTTGTAATGCAAGTCTATAAGCTTTATTTCCATGTCTATCTACAGAAACTCCAATAATTCTTCCAGGCATGGATCTCTTAAATTCATCTTTAGTCGCAAAAAATGCTGCGTGTGGACCTCCATAACCTAAAGGAATTCCAAATCTTTGTGAACTACCTATGGCAATATCTGCACCTAATTCTGCTGGTGTCTTTAATTTTGCCAAAGACAACAAATCACAGGCAAGTATAGATTTTCCATTTTTTTTTCTTATTTTACTAATATTTTCACTTGGATCTTTTATATCTCCCAAGGTCCCAGGGTATTGAAGAATTCCACATACAATATCATTTTTTATATCGTTAAGTTCTTCATCATCTCCAATTAAAACTTTAAGCCCCAAAGGTTCAGCTCTTGTTTTTACTACCTCTATGGTCTGAGGGTGACAATCTTTAGAAATAAAAACAAGATTACTATCTTTTTTATTAAGTCTATGACTGAGACCCATAGCTTCTGCAGCGGCTGTCCCTTCGTCTAACAAGGACGCATTTGCAATATCCATTCCGGTGAAGTCAATTATCATTTGTTGAAAGTTTAGTAACATCTCCAATCTTCCTTGAGCGACCTCAGGTTGATAAGGAGTGTAGGAGGTATACCAGCCAGGATTCTCTAATATATTTCTTATAATTACGTTTGGGGTATATGTTCCATAATAACCCATACCAATAAAATTTGAGTAGATTTGATTTTTTCTAGATATACCTTTTAATTTTCTTAGTGCCTCATATTCAGAGTTAGGTTCACCAATATTCAATTCCCCTTTAAACAATATTTTTTCTGGTACAGTTTGACTGATTAATTCATTTATATTTTGATAACCAATCTGTCCTAACATATCTTTTTCATCTTTCTTGGATGGTCCAATATGTCTTTTAATAAAATCTTTTTCGGAATTATGTAACATTAACTAGCACTCTCCTTTGCAAATTTGTCATATTCATCTCTATTCATTAAAGTATTCATTTCAGCTGGATCTTTAATTTTTAATTTAAAAAACCATCCATCCCCCTCAGGATCAGAATTAATTTTAGATGGATCATCAACGATTGATTGATTTGTATCGACAACTTCTCCAGAAATAGGTGTATAAACATCACTAGCAGCTTTAGTCGACTCGACAACCCCCGCAGTAGCATCTTTATTTACATTAGAACCTTTTTCTGGCAATTCAGCAAAAACAATATCTCCTAAAAGCTCTGTTGCGTGTTTGGTTATACCAATAGTTGCGACCTCGCCATCAACTGTTATCCATTCATGTTCTTTTGAAAATTTAATTTCTGACATTGTCTTCCCCTCCTCTAACGTAGTTTTTTTTATAAAAAGGCATTTCACAAATACTTGCTGGCACCCTTTTTCCTCTCACTTCTAAAAAGATTTTTGTATCTTTTTTTGAATAATCATTATGAATATATCCCATTGCTATAGGACCATTAACGCTTGGTCCAAAAGTTCCACTAGTTACTTTTCCAATTTCATTATCTTTTTCATCAAATATTTTTGTAGATTCTCTTGCTATCACTTTTGTTTCAGGTTTTATTCCGACTCTAAGTTTTGAAACACCTTCATTATATTGTTTCTTTATAAATTCTGACCCTGGAAACTTTTCATTAATTTTACTTTTTGAAATTGCCCATTTTAGATTTGCCTCTATTGGACTTGTATTCTCATCTAAATCGTGACCATATAAACAAAGTCCAGCCTCTAGTCTTAAAGTGTCTCTAGCTCCTAAGCCAATCATTGTAGAACCTTTTTCAATAAGTTTCTCTACGAAACTTTCTACAATTTTATTATTAATAGAAATTTCGAAACCATCTTCACCAGTGTAGCCAGATCTAGTTATATAGATGTCTAAGTCGTTGTACTTAAATTTGTTACCATTCATAAATTTAAGTTTAATTACACCTGGTACAATTGAATCTAAAACATCTTTTGCTTTAGGCCCCTGTATTGCTATTAAAGATAAATTATCTGATAAATTAATTTGATATTTTTCACCAATTTTATTTTTTAAAATATTTAGATCTGCCTCTTTACAAGCAGCGTTTAATATTATCATGTACCCATCTTTTAATTTCGTAATTATAAGATCGTCATATATTCCGCCGTTTTCTTTCATCAAAAATGAATACTTGCTTTGATTTATTGTGATGTTTGCTAAATCAATTGGGAATATTTTTTGTAAGTCATTTGTTAATTCATCTCCACCTTTTAGGAATAACTGACCCATATGAGATACATCAAATATTCCTGAATTATTTCTAGTGGTTATATGTTCTTTTACAATTCCGTTTTCATATTGAATCGGCATTTCATAACCAGCAAAATGAACAAACTTCGCACCATATTTTTTGTGAAGATTGTACAGAGATGTTTTTTTCATATAATATTAACTCTTTGCCCCCTCTGTCTATGTGCCTGAGAGATTTGCTCCTTCGGCGAGAATTTTTCTCTTTCCAGAGTTAATATTTACGGTCCATTTGCCTGAGAGTTTCCGGGGTGGTTGCTCCTTCGGCGCCACATTATTGTGGTCTCTCCCGTGAGTTTCTTATAACATAAATTTAATAAAATGGTAGACTTTTAAGATTGTAATGAAGCCTTATTTTTTTTTAAAAGTGGTAAAAATTGAAGCAGAACAGCAATAATTACAACACCTCCACCAATTAGAACCGTTAAAGGTGGTTGCTCATTTATAAAGAGCCATGCCCAAAAAGGTCCCAAAATAGCTTCAGTTAACATAATGATTCCTACTAATGCTGACGGTGTTCGTCTTGCTCCAATTGTAATCAATATAAATCCGAAGCCCAATTGAAAGAAACCAGCTAAAAACCCAAGATAAATATCATATACAGAGACAAGTATTTTTCCAGCAACTAAATATCCAATTATCATTGCAATTATTCCTGCAATCAATTGTATTGGAACCATATCTACGTTTGGATACTTTCTTATTATTAAAATCAAAATTGCGAATGATAAAGGCATTACGAAAGCTGCAATATTCCCTATTGTTTGACCTGGAGATAATGAAGAGCCAACCATTAATATTATCCCAGAAATTGCAAGAATTATAGAAATTAAAGTGAGTTTTGAAATTTTTTCCTTTAAGAAAAAGTACCCGAATATTGCTAAAAAAATTGTTTGAGTTTGAATAATGAAGTTTGTGTTTGCAACAGTTGTGTTGTACATAGCAAAAACGTAACCACAAAAGCCAGTAGATAGAATTAAACCACCAACTAATCCAGGAATTCCAGAGTTTAAAAAAGCATTAAAGAGATTTTTTTTATAAGTTAATATTAAAAATATACTAACTACCATAATAAAAAATATGGATCGCCAAAATAAAATTTGCCATAAATTTGCCCCTTCAAAAGATTTAACGATAAGTCCACCAAAACTAAGACTTAAAGCTCCTAAAAAAATAAGTAAAGGTCCAGGTAATTTATTTAAAAGATTTATCATATTTGGTTTAAAAGGTTTTCTGTTTCCATTTGGTATAGTTTATAAAGATTTTCTGCTTCCTTGAGTTCAATTAATTTAAATTTTACCGTATTTCCAGGTGGGGTTTGAATTAATTTATCATAATCAGCACTAATAACTACAGCAATTTTTGGATATCCACCAATAGTTCCATGGTCGGATAACATAATAATTGGATCTCCATCTGCTGGAACTTGAATTACTCCTTTTATTAAACCTTCTGATCTAATATTCGTTTCTTTCATATTTTTAATTTTAGATCCTTGAAGTCTCATTCCCATTCGATCAGAAAGCTTTGAAACTAAAAATTTTTTACTTGTTAAATCATTTATTGATTCATCAGAAAAATAATCAAAATTTGTTCCCTTAAGTATTCTAATATATTCAACCTTTGAATTTATATATTCAATATTTTTACTAATATTTTTATTTTTAATATGCTTTATTAGAAATTTTTCATTTTTTGAAAGTTTGTTTCCGTTGTTTGATCCAACGTTTGCTCTAACTGTAGTTGAGAAACTGCCAAAATTTTTATTTAATTCAAACCCACCACTCACAGCAAAATAACCATATACAGACTTGTTTGTTGATATAATATCTATTTCATCATTTTCGGATAAAAAATAGGTTTTGTAGCATTGCCCATTAAATAATTTATCATCTTTTTTAATATTGAATTTGACATCACCTGATATTGCAAAGTTTATATTGCCTTCTTCTATTTTTAATAGAGGACCTTGATAAGCAAATTCAATTACAGCTTCGTTGTGTTGATTTCCAACTAATTTATTAACTATCAAATAATTTCTTTTATCCATAGCGCCACTGAAAGGAAGGCCTATATGATAAAAATTATCTCTTCCTAGGTCTTGGAATGTTGAATTTATTCCCTCTCTTAAAACTATAATTTTATTTTTTGTCATTAAATTTTAGATATTCTTTTTTACTGATCTGGTAAAATAATACTTTATCCCCGGGGTTTATTAATGTTGGTTCTGTCTCATTTTTTTGATCAAATATTCTTAGAGGTGTATTTCCAAGAATGTTCCAGCCACCAGGACTTTCAAAAGTATAAATATTTGCAAATTGTTCTGTGATACCAACCGATCCCTTCGGTACTTTAACTCTTGGCGTTTCAAGTCTTTCTAATCTTAATTTATTATCAATATCACCAAGAAAAGGCATGCCAGCAACAAAACCAGTCATATAGCAAAAATACTCTTTATCTAAATATTTTTTAAAAATGTCTTTTTTTGATAATTTTAATTTTAAAGATAACCTGTCTATATCTAAAGCATGCTCATCATCACAACAAATTGGTATTTTTATAGTTTTTTGATTTTTTATTTCGTTCTCATCTGAAATATTAATGTCTTCAATTTTTTTTTTTAAATCTTCAAAATTAGTTAAATCAAGATCAAAAGATATTATAAGTTTATTATATGATGGGGTTAGATTTTTAATTCCTTTAATTTTTTTTTTTTGTATATTTTTAAAATATTTAATTACATTAGTATTTATCCTCTGATTTATTTTGTCCCCAAAATTGCAATAGAGTGATGCGTCACCAAGATTTGATATATTTTTAATCATGACATGTTATACTTTAACTATGAATGGTATGGAAATTAATATTAATTGTGATTTGGGAGAAAAATCTAAATATCACTCAAATATAAATGATCCAAGATTATTACAGATTGTAAATTCTGCAAATATTGCTTGTGGTTATCACGCAGGTGACGAAGAAACAATGAATAGTACTATTCTCATTTCAAAAAAAAATGGAGTAAGTATTGGTGCACACCCTTCTTTTAACGATCCTGAAAATTTTGGTAGAAAAAGACATAATCTATCTAATAATAAAATTGAAAAATTGATCAAAGACCAATATGAAATTCTTCAAAGTATCGCTGAAATACACAATGAAAATGTTACTCATATGAAACCACATGGTGCATTAAATAATATGGCTTGCGAAGATATTGATTTAGCAACAAACATTGCGAATATAATTTATAAAATGAATAAAGAATTAATTTACCTTGTGCCAACGGGCTCAAAAATGGAAATAGCTGCAAAAAAACTAAATATGAAAATCGCATGCGAAATTTTTGCAGATAGAAATTATGAAGATGATGGAAATTTAGTTTCTAGATCTAAACCAAACGCATTAATTACAGATCCAATCATTGCAAAAAAACATGTTTTATCTATGGTCAAAAACCAAGCATTAAATTGTTATTCAGGTAAACAAATTCCGTGTGAAATTGACTCTGTTTGCATTCACGGTGATAATGAAAGTTCTTTGAATACAGCGACCGCTATTAAAAAAAATCTATTAGAAAATAATTTAAAATTAATTGCACTTGATAAAATGAAAAAATTTGCTTAATGAAAAAAAATTTACTATTTATTACTTTTATAATTTTTACAATATCTATATCAATTAATAGTTTCGCTTCCTATGAAGGTTATGGAGAACATATGGGAAGAGAAGGTCCTCCTCCTGCAGGACCTTATAAACTTGGCTTTAAGGAATTAGAGAGAGCAATCAAAACAGAAAAAAAAGGTAAAATTAAAAAAGCCAAAATTAAATATGAAAAGGCTTTAGAATATTTTTTAAAAGCAAATGCAGAGAACCCTGCTAATCCTGACATATTTAATTATTTAGGTTTATGTAATGCAAAACTAGGGTTAAATGAAAATGCAGAAATTTATTATCTTTTAGGTTTAGAACTAGACGACCAACACAAAAGTATTAAATTTAATCTTGGTATTTTTTACTTAGATCAAAATAGAATTAACGATACTAAAGAAATTCTAGCCTCTCTTAAAGATTGTGGATGTGAAGAATATGAAAATCTCAAAATATTAACGAATAAATGAAATATGGTGCTAAATTGTCTCTTTATAAAAAAGGTGGTTGTTTAAAAATCGTTAATTCCTATATTGCTAAAATGTATAAAATTTTAAACACAATAATAATCTTTTTTATGCTATCAACCAGTGCGTACTCTGCTGCTGGTGGAGCAGAACCTGATGGCGGAAATGAAGGTAATGCTTCAAAATACGAAAAAGGCCACAAATTAGTTTTATCTGCTAAATATTTAGAAAAAAAAGCTGATAAATTTTTAAAAAAAGGTAACACAAAAAAAGCTGAAAAAAGTCTAGCAAAAGCTAAGAGTAAATACGAAAAAGCTTTTAAATTATTTTTGCAATCTAACAAGGAAAAACCTAATAATCCAGATACTTTAAACTATCTTGGTTTTAGCAGTAGAAAATTAGGTAATTTTGTTGAAGCTGAAAAATATTACCTATCCGGACTAAGTTTAAAACCAAATCATAAGAGGATTAACCAATACCTCGGTGAACTATATTTAAATACCAATCGAAAAGATAAGGCCATTGAGCAATTAGAAATTTTAAGAAGTTGCAATTGTAAAGAATATGGCCAACTGAGTGATTTAATAGAGGGTAAAGTAGTTTCAAAATATTAACCACAAAAGATTGAAAAATTTTTTTTTATTTTATAAAATAAACTATCTTGATTGAAGAACTTGTAATACTAACACAGATTATATTTATTGATATAATTTTAGCTGCCGATAATGCGATTATAATAGGATTAATCGCAGCTAATTTTGTCCCTAAAAATAGAAGACAAATAATTCTTTGGGGTGTTGCCGGTGCATTAATATTTAAAGTAGTTTTTGCACTATTTGCTACATATTTATTTAAGTTTTATTTCATCAAAATCCTTGGAGGTTTATTATTAATATGGATTGTATATGATCTTAAAAAAGATTTATTTGAAATAAAGAAAGTAAAATCGCCAACAAAAAAATCAAAGGAACCTTCATATATTCAAAGTGTCTATAAAGTTTTATTTGCCGATATTACAATTAGTTTTGATAATGTTATTGGTGTTGTTGGTGCATCGAAAGGACATTTTGGATTTATGATATTTGGCTTAGTTTTATCTGTAGTTTTAACTGGTGCATTAGCTACAGTTTTAGCAAATTATATACAGAAACATCTATGGATAGCTTATGTTGGCTTAGGTTTTATTTTATTGGTTGCTCTTCAATTAGTTATTGGTGGATTGGTAGATCTTGAAATCCTTTCAATAAACGAAAACTTTAAAAAGTATTTTTAATAAGAATATTTTTTTGTTGGATACTTTTTAGATTTCACTTCTTGTTTAAACTTTAATATTGCAGAGTTAATAACTTTTTTAATATTCATATATTTTTTTACAAACTTTATTTTCACATCGGTTAAACCTAAAATATCATCTGTTACTAAAACTTGACCATCACAATAAACTGATGCACCAATTCCAATTGTTGGTATTTTTATAAGATTTGATATTTTTTTTGAGATATCACTGTAAGTACACTCTAAAACAATTGCAAATGCACCACTAGTTTCTAATGCTTTAGCGTCTTTAATTAATTTTTTTTTCTCTTTTTCAGTTTTACCTACTGATTTAAATTTACCTTTAATAGTTTGTGGTGTTAAACCAATATGACCCATAACTGGTATCTTATTTTGAACAAGGTGTCTTACTATATGTTGTACTCTGACACCTCCCTCTACTTTTACTGCATCACATCTAGTTTCTTTTATTGCTATTTTAGAATTTTTAAGAGCCTCAGATTTATTTCTGTATGTATTGTATGGTAAGTCAATTACAAGAAGACTTTTCTTAACGCCCATCCTTACGCTCTTTGTGTGCTCTAGCATCATTTCTAAGGTTACTTTTCTTGTAGTGTTGTAATTATAAAGAACAGAGCCAAGAGAATCACCCACCAAAACTATATCGGCATGTTTGTCTACTATTTCTGCAATATTTTTTGAATAAGCAGTAAGACAAACAATTTTAGATTTTTTTTTTTTGTTAATTATTTTTTTTATTTTATTCTTCATTATTCCAATTCTATCGTGCTTGGAGGTTTAGATGTTATGTCATAAACCACCCTATTGATACCTTTTATATTATTAATTATTTTGTTTGAAACAAATTGCATAAACTCTTTATTAAAATTAAAGGTATCAGCGGTCATGCCATCCTCTGATGTAATTGCTCTTAACAAACACATATATTCATATGTTCTATTATCTCCCATCACACCTACAGTTTTGACAGGCAATAATGCTGCATATGCCTGCCATATATTGTTATATAAATCATAATCTTTCAAAGCTTTAATGAATATGTGATCCGCATCTTTTAAAATTTTTATTTTTTGTTGTGTAATTTCTCCTGGCATTCTTATGGCCAGACCTGGACCTGGAAAAGGATGCCTAAGCACTATTTCTTTTGATAATTTTAGTTCCAATCCTAGTTTTCTAACTTCGTCTTTGAATAAAAGTCTCAAAGGTTCAACCAGTTTTAATTTCATTTTTTTGGGTAATCCACCAACATTATGATGCGATTTTATTTTTGATGTTTGACTGCCAGTTACAGACTTACTTTCTATTAAATCTGGATATAATGTTCCTTGTGCCAAGTATTTAACATTCCTAATTTTTTTTGCATATTTTTCGAAAATTTTTATGAATAAATTACCAATTATTTTTCTTTTTTTTTCGGGATCTTCAACTTTTTTTAAATTTCTTAGAAATAAATTTTTTGCATTTACATAAATTAAATTAATTTTAAATTTTTTCCTAAAGGTTTTAATAACTTGAATTTCCTCATTTTTTCTCAACAAACCAGTATTTACAAAGATACAAGTAAGCTTTCTTCCTATAGCATTATGAATTAATTTGGCAACTACGCTGCTATCAACCCCTCCAGAAAGAGCACATATAACTTTCGAATTTCCAACGATTTTTTTTACATCCTTTATTAGTAATTTTTTTTGGTTACTTGGTGACCAATTTTTTTTTAACATACAGATTTCAAAAACAAAATTTCTTAGTATAACCTTACCTTTTTCCGTATGTGTTACTTCTGGATGAAATTGAATTCCATAAAATTTTTTTGAAGAATTTTCAACAATTGAAAACTTTGATGTTTCTGTTTTTGCAATAACTTTGAAACCTTTTGCTAATTTTGTTACTTCATCTGCATGACTCATCCATACACTATTAAATCCTTTTTTATTAAAAAAATTTTTAGTGAGTCTGCTTTCATTCAAACTTATAAGTTTAGCAAAACCAAATTCTCTTTGTTTAGCCTGTTTAACTCTGCCGCCTAATTCCTTAGAAATTACTTGATGACCGAAACAAATTCCAAGAATTGGTATATTCCATTTAAATATTTCTTTTCTAAATTTTACTTTTTTTGATTGATATACATTTAATGGTCCACCTGACAAAATTACACCACTTATAAAGGTTTTATTAGTGTTAGCGTTTATCTTTTTGTGACTGATTATTTCAGAATATATTCCAAATTCTCGTATTCTCCTAGCTATTAGTTGTGTAAATTGCGATCCAAAATCAATAATTAAAATTTTATTTAAATTATTGTTAAGATCCATTTTTTGGTTCTATGTCTGATAAGGATTTTTCAATTGCATTAATTTCTTTACAAAGTTTTTGGCATATCATAGAAAAATTTTCTTTAAGTTCTTTTACCTTTGAATAATTTGATTTTTTGAGTTCATAATTAATTAATAAGTGCATTGCTTCTTCATTCTTTGGATCTAATAATAAAGTAGTATTTAAATTTTTTAATTCCTCTTCTTCATTTTCCTCACTCTTATAAATTTTTGCTAAATATAAATATGATTCTGCATTCTTTGGGTTGTAAACAATATTCCTTTGAAACAAGAATTTAGAGTCATCATATTTTTTTTGATCAAATTTTTGTTTTGCCTCATTAAAAAAATTTTCTGAAATTGCATGATTAGTAATAAAAAAAATACTAATAAACGAAAATATGAAAATAAATTTTTTATAATTAATATTTTTCATCTTTTTTAACCTCATCTATATTATGTACCATACTTTCATAAAATCCAGCTTTTGTAATTTTAACAAATTTTGGTTTATTTCTTAAATTTAAAACTTTTTTAGATCCCAAATATCCCATAGAGGATTTAAGACCACCTATTAACTTAAAAATTATTTTATCAACTGGACCTTTAAATTTCACAAAACCCTCAACCCCTTCTGGAACGTATTTAGATTTATCCTTTTGTTTAGTTTGAAAATATCTATCAGCTGAGCCTTTATTCATTGCTCCTATAGAGCCCATACCTCTAAAAACTTTAAACATCTTACCATTTTTATTTAATATTTTACCTGGAGATTCATTTGTCCCAGCGAATAGAGATCCAATCATTACTGCATCTGCGCCAGCTGCTAGAGCTTTTGCAATATCTCCTGAAAATTTTATTCCCCCATCAGCAATTATCTTTACTTTTTTGTTTTTTAAACCTTTTTTAACATTAATTATTGCGCTCAACTGTGGAACTCCTATTCCTGCAACAAGTCTTGTTGTGCAAATTGATCCGGGCCCGATACCAACTTTAATTATATCAACACCAAGTTTGGCTAAAAAATTAGCAGCCTCAGCTGTTGCTATATTTCCTGCGCATAAAAGTGTTTTTTTACTTTTGTTTTTTTTTATTATTCTTATTATTTCCTTCACTTTTTTAGTATGTCCATGTGCAGTATCTACAACTATTAAATCAACTTTCTCTCTGATTATCGCTAAAGCTCTTTTTGACTCTAAGTCTCCAGCACCAACAGCTGCGCCAACTTTCAAATTTTTTGATTTCACTTTTCTTATTTCTTTAATCTGTTTATCGATTGTAAAATTTCTGTGTATAACGCCAATGCCACCTGCCAAGGCAATTGCGATTGCCATTTTGGACTCTGTTACTGTATCCATAGCTGAAGACAACAAAGGAATATCAATCTTAAAATCATTTCTTAAATAAGTAGAAGTATTAACTTGTGATGGTAAAATCTCTGAGTATTTAGGAGCTAATGTAACGTCATCGAAAGTAAGTGCTTCTTTAATAGGATCCATAATCTTCTATATACGATTCTTAAAAAAATAAAAGAGGACTTAACGTAATATTTTACAAATTATAAAACTCTCTTTGGAGTCTTTCCTACTTGATGGTGGCTTAAAAATACTTACTTCCTTAAATATTTTTTTAGCCTCTGAGACTATTTCATTAAAACTTGTACCCATAAATATTTTTGAAATAAATTTCCCGTTATAATTTAATTGATTTTTGGCAAAGGTCATAGCATCCATACAAAGCTCACCTGTAACAATAGAGTCGAGGTTTTTATTACCAGTAGTATTAACTGCCATATCCGAAACCACTAGATCTACTTTTTTATTAAAATACTCTCTAATTTTTTTCTTAAAATTTTCATTCGTAAAATCGCCAATTAACTGATGAACTTTATTTATTTTTTGAAATTCTAAGATATCGATTGCTAATATTTTTCCGTGATTTATTTGTTGTGATAAATATTGTGACCAACTTCCAGGAGCGGCACCTAGATCTATCGCAGTTACAACGTTTTTTAATATTTTAAATTTTTCATCAATTTCTTTTAACTTGTAAATTGCCCTTGACCGGTAACCCTCAATTTTAGATTTGCGAACATAAATATCTCTTCTTTGCTTATTTATCCAATTTTTTGAAATTTTATTTTTTTTCAATTAATGACCAAACCTCAAACTTTTTGAGACATTTTTATTTTCTAAAGTTTTAATTTGAATTTTAACAGAGCTATCTATTCTCATATCTTTTTTATCATCCCAAATACCTGCTGCAAGGTGCATAATTCCTATTTTATTATTTGGTAAGTAAGGTTCTACAAATGTATGATTTTTTTCATCAAACTTTGGTAAAAGATTACTAGCAATCCAATTACAGTTTAATGGAAGAAATTCTGTTTCAACATTATCTATATAAATACTCATATTAATTGCTAAACCTTCTGAGCCAAATATTTTTCCAGATTTTAATGTTGTGTCTAAATTTTTTTGCCAAACATCCCAACAGTTTGAATTTTTCTCTAATGAAAAAACTCCTATATTAACGTGTGGTGCAAAAGCAAGTTTTCTTGCTTTTTCTATTCCTATTTTAGAACTGATAGCATGTTTGAAATTTTGTGATTTAATTATTGCTATTTTACCAAACAGCCAGTTCACTTTAGACATAATACGATAACCTGGACCAAGTGTTTGGGTAATTCCTAACTTGCCATTTTCGCAAGCTTTAAAGTATAAATCTATTGTTCCCCAATCATTCACCCATGCGTCACAATCAATCCAAAGGTATTTATCATAATTAGGAAAGTATTTAGGTAAAAATGCTCTAGAAACTTGACTCTTTAACCATTCTTTACCTCTTACTTTTATTGATGAGACTTGAATATCCCATTCAGCACTTTTAATTTCATCTACTTTACTTGAAAGCTTACTTACTTGCTCTTTTTCTAATCCAGCATCTAAAATACATATTGCAGTAGTATTATTTTTATCAAAATGTTTAATTGAGTCTATTAATTCATTTAATAAATCAAAATAATTAGAGTCAGCAAGAGAAACTATTACATTTTTTTTCATTTATAACATATCTTCAGGCTCATCTTCGGTTGATAAGTTTTTAACAACTGAACCTTTTTTCAATTTAAAATAATGAAAAATACTTAAGGGGATTCCCAAAAGATAAATAGCAGATCCTAATACAATTACATTGAAAGGAAATATTAATAAAAGTCCAAAAAGCAAAACTATTCCCAAAAGTAAAAAGATCGTAATACTTCTAGGTACAACAATTTTTTTAAATGAATAGGTGGGTATTTTGCTTATAAGTAAAATAGATACAATTATAAAAAGAATTGGGGTAATTATTTTTAAGTCAAAATTGAAAATACTTAAGCCACTTTGCTCATAAACGAGTGGACTTAATACTAGTATTCCACCCGCAGGAGATGGTACACCTTCGAAAAAATTATCTTTCCATGAAGCTTCTCCACCTGTATTAATATTAAACCTGGCTAATCTAAGGGCAACGCAGACAACATAAATTAATGAAATCAACCATCCAATTTTTCCTAAAGAATTTAAGGTCCAAAAATACATTATAAATGCTGGTGCCACACCAAAGCTTATAATATCTGTTAAGGAGTCTAGTTCCTTACCAACTTTAGATGTTCCCTTTATTAATCTTGCAATTCTTCCATCTAGTCCATCTATAATTGCTGCACATACAATAGCTACAATTGCAAGTTTAAAGTTTTGATTGAGTGCAAAATTTATTGAAGTCAATCCAATACATACTCCAATTAAGGTTAATGTATTGGGTAATATTACCCTTGCACTTTTATCTGTTACAATTTTGAATTTTTTTCTTGGTTCGTTCATTTATCTCTTAGCTATAAGCGACTCTCCAGCTATAGTTTTCTGATTGACTTTTGCTAAGGGTTTATAGTTTTCAAAATATAAGTCTGCCCTACTTCCAAATCTAATCATTCCGATTCTTTCTCCTTGAGCAAGTTCAGAGTTTTCTGTAGTTTCTGTTACAATTCTTCTAGCTATTAAGCCAGCGATTTGAACAACAATTATATCTTCTCCTTTTGAATTAGTAATTTTGTAATAATTTCTCTCGTTATCTTCACTAGCTTTATCAAGAGAAGCATTTAAAAACTTTCCAGGCTTATACAAGATTTCTGAAACTTTTCCTGCGCAAGGAGATCTATTTACATGACAATCAAAAACATTCATAAAAATACTCACCTTGGTGAATTTTTTATTTTCTAAATTAAGTTCTTTCGGGCCATCACATTCTTGAACTTGTAAAACCAAACCGTCAGCAGGACTTACTAAATAATCATCATCATTTATTGAATATCTTTCTGGATCTCTAAAAAAATAGTAACACCAAATTGTAAGAACTAATCCAATTAATCCTAGGAAACTACTAATTAAGTATAAAATTATTGTAGCAACCGTAAAAATTACTAAAAATTTATAACCTTCGTTATGAATTGGTGGGAATACTTTATCTATCATAATTATATATTTGGTAATATGGTCTTAATATGTATATTAAACTCCAAAATTCAATTATTAAGATATATACTCTAATATGAGCAAAATTAAGGTTAAAAACCCTATTGTTGAGCTAGATGGTGATGAAATGACCAGGGTAATTTGGGATTTTATAAAAAATAAGCTCATCCTTCCATATTTAGAACTAGATATAAAATATTATGATTTAGGAATTAAAAGTCGAGACAACACTTCAGATAAAATTACAGTTGACTGCGCACACGCAATTAAAAAATATGGTGTGGGGATTAAGTGTGCAACTATAACTCCTGATGAAGCAAGAGTTACAGAATTCAAATTAAAAAAAATGTGGCGATCTCCAAATGGAACTATAAGAAATATTTTAGGAGGGACTGTTTTTAGAGAACCTATATTATGTAAAAATATTCCAAAGCTAGTTCCAAGTTGGGAAAATCCAATCTGTATTGGAAGACACGCATTTGGAGATCAATATAGAGCAACAGATTTTCAGGTGCCAGGAAAAGGGAAATTAGAAATAAAATGGACTTCTGAAGATGGAAAAGACAAAAAAGAATTTGAAGTTTTTAACTTTCCTGGTCCAGGTGTAGCTCTTTCAATGTATAACTTGGATCAATCAATAATTGATTTTGCAAGATCATGCATGAACTATGGTCTTAATAGAAAATGGCCTGTATTCTTATCAACTAAAAATACAATATTAAAAAAATATGATGGAAGATTTAAAGATTTATTTCAAGAAGTTTATGAAAAAGAATTTAAAGAGAAATTTAAAGAAAGAGGCATTACTTACGAGCATAGATTAATTGATGATATGGTTGCATGCGCTATGAAATGGAATGGTAATTATATATGGGCTTGCAAAAATTATGATGGTGATGTTCAGTCAGATACAGTTGCACAAGGTTTTGGATCACTAGGTTTAATGTCCAGTGTTCTAATGAGCCCAGATGGTAAAACAATTGAAGCAGAAGCGGCTCATGGAACTGTAACAAGGCATTATAGATTACATCAACAAGGTAAAGAAACTTCAACAAACCCTATTGCGTCAATATTTGCATGGGCTAGAGGTTTATACCACAGAGCAAAATTAGATAATAATGAGGATTTAAAAAAATTTGTAAAACACTTAGAAAAAACTTGTATCCAAACTGTAGAATCTGGTTCGATGACTAAAGATTTGGCAATTTTAATAGGTCCATCCACCAAGTATTTAACAACAAATCAATTCTTAGATGTAATTGATGCGAATTTGAGAAAAAGATTAAATTAAAGCCTTTAAGCTTTTAAAAGCATCCTCAATTTTATCTTTATTTACTCCTCCAGCTTGAGCGAAATCAGGTCTTCCCCCACCACCTTTTCCGCCAATAATTTCTGATCCATTTTTAACAAATTTAACAGCATCGTATTTACTTTTAAGCTTATCTGTTACACCTACCGCTAAACCTACTTTGTCGTCTTTGCTTGCAAAAATAATTACTATTCCCTCGCCTATTTCTTTTTTTCCATTATCAATTAATCTTCTTAATTCTTTTGGAGGAAGCCCATCAATTTTTTGCATTCTTATATTAACACCATTGATTTTTTCATCATTAATAATATTTTTTGATTTATTATTTATTATTTCATTGATGGATAACTTTTCTAATTCTTTATTTAATTCTTTGATTAAATCTTTTTTATTTTCTTTATTTATATTTGGTTTTCCGCCAAGTTTTTTAATTTCTTCAGATAATATTTTTATTGTTTCTTCATCCTTTTGTTCAGAAAGATTAGATTGTTTTTCTTTATTTTTTAAAAATTCATCTAATTGTTTGTCTCTTAAAGCTTCAACTCTTCTAACTCCTGCTGCTATAGCTGATTGACTAACTACTTTAAAATTACCAATATCACTGGTATTTTTTACGTGTGTCCCACCACATAATTCCGTTGAAAAATATTTATTTCCTTCTTCACCCATAAAAACCACCCTAACTTCATCTCCATACTTTTCTCCAAATAATGCTAATGCACCATGAGCAATACCTTCTTTTGGAGTCATTATTCTTGTAATTACCTCTGATTTTTTATTCACCATTTGATTTACATGTTCATCTATTTTTATCATTTCATCTGAAGAAATTGGCTTCATATGACTAAAGTCAAAACGTAATCTATCTGGAGCAACTAATGATCCTTTTTGCATCACATGAGTTCCAAGTATTCTCCTTAAAGACTCATGCAATAAATGTGTTGCTGAATGATATGCTTTTACATTTTCTCTTCTTTCAATATCAATTTTAAGTTCTACGTTATCTTTTAAATTGAAGTTTCCTTTTTCAACGTTTCCGTAATGTACAAATAAATTACCTAATTTTTTTTGAACATCTAAAACTTTAAAAATATTATTTCCATTAGATATTGTTCCATTATCACCAACTTGTCCTCCGGACTCACCGTAAAATGGAGTTTGGTTTAAAATTACCATACCCTCATCACCTTCTTTTAAACTATCGGATTGTTTGTTATTTTTAATTAAACTTAAAATTACTCCTTCTGCCTGATTAGATTCATAACCTAAAAATTCAGTTGAGCCTATTTTGTCTTTAATTCCAAACCATATTTCATCTACTGAACTATCGCCTGATCCTTTCCAATTTTTCTTTGCAAGTTCCTTGCTGTCTTTCATTAGTTTGTTAAATTTTTCGTGGTCTAAAATAAGTGATTTATTTTTAAGAATGTCCTCTGTTAAGTCTAAAGGGAAACCATAAGTGTCATAAAGTTTGAAAGCTATTTCACCAGGTAAAACTTTATCTATCTTTTCAATCTCATCATCTAATATCTTCATGCCTCTTTCTAAAAGAACTAAGAATTTTTCCTCTTCCATTTTTAAGGTTTCTTTAATCAATGATTGTGCTCTTTCCAATTCAGGATAATTACCTGACATTTCGTTTTCTAAAGTTTTAAATATATTGTAAAAAATTGGTTCTTTAGCTCCTAGCAGATGTGAATGCCTCATTCCCCGTCTCATAATTCTTCTAAGAACATAACCTCGCCCCTCATTTGAAGGTAAAACTCCTTCTGCCAATAAAAATGAACTTGCTCTTAAATGGTCTGCAATTACTCTAAAACTAGATAGGTTTTTATCAGTAGGTTTTACTTTAACAGTATCGGAAATTGAATTTATTAATTTTAAAAAGTGATCTGTTTTATAGTTATCATGTGTGCCTTGAAGTAATGCAGCAATTCTCTCTAGCCCCATTCCTGTATCAACGGATGGTTTAGGTAAATCAATTCTTTTATCTTTAGTTACTTGCTCATATTGCATGAAAACTAAATTCCAAATTTCAATATATCTATCACCATCTTGATCTTTTGTTCCTGGAAGACCCCCTTGTAAGTGATCTCCATGATCGTAAAATATCTCAGAACAAGGTCCACAAGGTCCTGTTTCGCCCATTGACCAAAAGTTGTCTGATGTTGCTATTCTGATTATTCTGTCCTCACCAAAACCTGTTATTTTCTTCCACAAATTAAAGGCTTCATCATCCTCATTAAAAACAGTGAAATAAAGTTTATTTTTGTCTAATCCAAAATCTTTTGTAATTAAGTTCCAAGCAAGCTCAATTGCTTTTTCTTTAAAATAATCCCCAAATGAAAAGTTGCCCAACATTTCAAAAAATGTGTGATGTCTTGGAGTATATCCAACATTTTCTAAATCATTGTGTTTTCCACCAGCACGAACACATTTTTGAGAAGTTGTAGCTCTTTTATAATCTCTTTTTTCAAGGCCTGTAAAAACATTTTTGAACTGAACCATTCCTGAGTTTGCGAACATCAAGGTTGGATCGTTATTTGGCACTAAATTACTTGAGTCAACGATTGTATGACCGTTTTTCTCAAAATATTTTAAGAAAGTTTTTCTTATCTCGTTTAGTGATTTATCGGCCATATTTTTAAAATACAGCTTTTTTAATTGATGTCTAGATAACTATAGGGAAAAAAGGCGCTTAAAATAAGCGCCTTTTTAGATAACTAAAAGTTAATTCTTTTTAGATGGTGTCTCTTCTTTTTCTTCTGCTTTTACTTTTTCTTGATCGATAGGATTGCCCTCAATCTTTTTTGAAATCAAGCCAGCTTTCTCTCTAATAGCCATTTCAATTTCAGCAGCAGCTTTTGGATTTTGTTCAAGGTAAAGTTTTGCATTTTCCTTCCCTTGTCCAATTTTCTCACCTTTATAAGCATACCAGGCACCAGATTTTTCAACTATGTCTGCTTTTGCTCCAAGGTCTATTAATTCCCCCGTTTTGCTAATTCCTTTTCCATACATTAAGTCGAATTCAACAACTTTAAATGGTGGCGCAACTTTATTTTTTACTACCTTCACTCTTGTTGCATTTCCAATAATTTGCTCTTTATCTTTAATAGCACCAATTCTTCTAATATCCATTCTAACTGATGAATAAAACTTTAATGAGTTACCACCTGATGTAGTTTCTGGACTTCCAAACATAACACCAATTTTCATTCTAATTTGGTTAATGAAAATAACCATTGTGTTTGTTCTAGAAATCGAACCTGTTAATTTTCTTAGCGCTTGAGACATCAATCTAGCTTGTAAACCGACATGATGGTCTCCCATATCTCCTTCTATTTCTGCTCTAGGAGTTAATGCTGCAACAGAGTCAACGACTAGAACTGACATTGAACCTGATTTTATTAAAGTATCGGTAATTTCTAAGGCTTGTTCACCAGTATCTGGCTGCGAAATAAGCAGTTCTTCAGTATTTACACCTAATTTTTTTGCGTAAACTGGATCTAATGCATGCTCTGCATCAACAAATCCACAAATTCCACCTGCCTTTTGTGCTTCTGCCACTACTTGAAGTGCAAGTGTTGTTTTTCCAGAAGATTCTGGTCCATAAATTTCGATAATTCTTCCTTTTGGAAGACCACCAATTCCAAGAGCCAAGTCTAAGCTTAAAGATCCTGTTGAAACTGACTCAACATCCATAGCTTTCTGTTGACCAAGCTTCATTACAGAGCCTTTACCAAAAGTATCAGTAATTTGATCTATAGCTGCGTCTAGCGCCTTGTTTTTCTCTTTGTTTTCCAAATCTTTATCTTTTGCGGTTTTAACCACTTTTAAGTTATTTTTTGTCATTTAATGCCTCTTTTTTTTGCGTTTTTTGTCACTCGAATCATGATATTAAATGTACACATTTTGTTCTCATTGGCAAGAACTTAATTTATTTAGATAAAATAAGCCAAAAATAGCCTAATTATTGAAACCTAGGTGATCGGCGCTCAAAATACCAACTGATTGAAGAAGTTTAAATTTTGATAATAAGAATTCTCTCTCTGAATTTGCAAGACTTATTTGGGAATTGAGTAAAATAGAATTTGATTGAATCACATCCAATGTGGATCTACCTTTGCCACTTTCATATTCTGCAGTAATTCCTTCATTTGCTATTTGAGCTGCTCTTACCTGTAACTTAACAGACTCTAACATACTTGCATTTGATTTCATGTTTGACCAAGCAGTTGTTACATTAGTATCGTTAATTCTTAACGCATTATCTAATAATAATTTTTTTCTATTTCTTAAGTTTTTAGATTTACTTAAGCCAGCATAATTTTTTCCTCCAGAAAAAAGTGGCCATGATACTGTTGCTTGAACAGTCTCTTTATCTTGTTGGTCAATTGTAGAACTTAAGTCATCAGTTTCTTTAGTTTCAAAAGACAATGTTGCTGATGGTGACAAATCAGATTGTGAAATCTTTACATCTTGTTCTGATTGCTCATACTCCAGTTTTGCAATAATTAGCTCGGGGTTATTGATTTTTGATAAATTAATTGCGTTTTCTAAAGTCATAGGAATTTTTAAATTTAAATCAGAATTTTTATTTAATGCAAAAGTATCCTGAATTGGACCAATAACATTTTCATAAATTAATCTAGCTGTAACAACTTCATTTTTAGCTTGAATAAATTTTGCTTGTGCCTCTGCTAATGAGGATTCTGATTGTGCAAGATCAGCCACACTAACTTCTCCTCTATCTAATCTAATTCTGTCAGTTTCAACTTGTCTTTCGAGTAAACCGACATTTCTTTCATTAATTGAAAATTTCTCATTCGCCACAATCATTCCAGAAAAAGCTTCAACTGCTTTAAGTAATATTTCTTGTTCAGATTTTAATAATTTTGCATCGGCTAGATCTAAGCCCAATTTACTCTTTTTAAAATCAGCAACTCCTCCAAAACCCTGGAATATTTTTTGTTCAATTTTAACTGATTTTGACTCTGGATTAACATCGGTAATTGTAGCATTAGTGCCATCCCGGTTAGTTAATCTTGAGGTATCCTCTGAACTTTTAGAACCCGATAATGTTATCGAAGGTAAAAAGTCACCTCTTGAAATATTAAGATCTGATTTTGATACTTTAACATTTTCTCTTTCGGCATTTAATTCTGGATTATTTTGATATGCGTCTTTTAATGCTTGAGACAAATTAATCGCAAAAGCATTAGAAGTTAAAAAATAAAAAGCTAAAATTATTAATATTTTTTTCATTTGTTATATTTTAGTTTTGTAATTTGATGATGTCCATTTAATGACATCACAATTGACGAGTATTTTGTTGCAGTTTTAAACATGTGTTCGGTAATTCTTTGGTATGTCATCATAAAATTTAATACTTCTTGTTTATTCATTACCTTAGAGTTTTTCTTATTTTTATTTTTTATTTTCAATTTTTTTTCTTGAACCAATCTCCACTTTCTTAATAAGGCAAAATTTTCTGCTTTCAAATACAGTAAGCAATCCATCATGCTATGAAATTTTTTATATTTATTTTTAAGATTTAAATTAACATATTTTCTCCACTTCATAGATTTGTCATTAAATCTTTCTAAAGAGTTTATGGGTTTTATAAGTTGTTTTGTGCTTTGAGATTTTGCACCAACACACCAGCCTTCGAAAATCACAATATCTGGTTTTGATTTGACTTTATACCATTTATTTTTTGAAACCCTGTCGTCAATAGATTTATCAAATTTTGGAAGAGATAAGCTTTTTAATTTTTTTGCTTTAACTTTCCTAAACAAATTAAGCATCATATCAATATCATGAGTTCCTGGAACTCCTCTCGTTTTTAATAATGGATGAACTTTTTTAGACAAAATAATTCTTTCTTTTCTTGTTTTGTAAAAATCATCAATTGAAATTTTAAATACATTTAATTTGAAATATTTTTCCAGAATTATTTTAATTATTGAAGAGACTGTTGTTTTGCCAGTTCCTTGACCACCTGATAAACCAACAATCATAGTTTTGTTTTTTTTCACTTTTTTAGCCATCCAAAAACAAATTGGTATAAGGAATGATCTCAACATTTTATCTTTATTTTTAAATTTTTCGCTAGAAATTTCTTGAGTTGATATAAAACTATAACAAGGTTTTTTGACTTTATTTAAACATGCAGAAATTTGGGACATTTTATTTTTGTCTAAAGGATGATTACGACCATCATTTACAGCTACATCTTTAAATTTAAAAACATCAATGTCATCTATGCAAGCAACGTTTATTCCATAAATTTTCGGATTTATTCTTGGTCTATTATGTGTGTGAATTCCACAGTTTGTACAAAAATAATGTTTAGCAGTATTTGTA
>CACHYG010000003.1 GCA_902584015.1 uncultured Pelagibacteraceae bacterium | reverse complement strand
GATGAAGATAAAAAATGGTTAAGTAAAATTTGATCCAATGAGTATTGTAAAATCTATTATTGAGTTTCATAAAATGATACCCCATCCTGAGGGTGGGTATTATGTAGAAGTATTAAGAACTAAAGATGTAAGTCAAATTTATTTTCTGCTAGAAGGCCATCAACATTCTCATTGGCATAGAATAACCAAAAATGAAACATTACATTTCTATTTAGGTAGTCCCTTAATTGTATATACTTCAAAAAATGGAGAGGATTTTCAAACTAATGAAATTGGTTCAAAAAATAATTTTATATTTAATATCGAGAAAAATACTTGGTTTGCAATGAAACCTTCAGGTTTATTTAGTTTAATTGGATGCACTGTTGCTCCAGCATTTGAGTTTGAAGATTTGGAGTTAGCACCAAAGGATTGGAAACCTTCTAAATTTAATATTAATTTTTAGTATTTCTTGTTTGAAAGAAAAAAAATAAGTAGTATATATCAACGTGAATTTAATGGCGGGGTAGCTCAGTTGGTTAGAGCGCGGGACTCATAAGCCCGAGGTCAGTGGTTCGATCCCACTTCCCGCTACCATTAATCAATCAATTTTTTTAAATAATCTGAATATTCACAATTTCCATAAAACTGTATAGCGTTTTTAATCTGTTTTGTGGAAATCCATTTATTGTTTAAAGCTATTTCCTCTAAACATCCAATCTTAAAACCCTGCCTATTTTCTATAGCAGATACAAAAGAACTGGTTTTGTAGAAATCATCAATGGAACCAGAATCTAACCATGCTCCACCTCTACCTATTAAATCTGCAGTTAATTTTTTTTTTTTTTTATATTTATTTATTAAATCAACAATTTCTAATTCTTTTCTTTTTGATGGTTTAAGTTTTTTTGCATAATTTACGACATTATTATCAAAAAAATACAAACCAGTTATCGCAAGATTTGATAGAAATTTTTTCGGTTTTTCTTTTATATTAATAACCTTTTTTCTTTTATCAATTTTAGCAACTCCGTAACGTTCTGGTTTATTTACTTTATGTAAAATTATTTTTGCACCTTTTTTTAATTTTATAGAATTTAATAATTGTTTAGTTAAATTTTGGCCATAAAAAAAATTATCCCCAAGAATTAATGCAACATTATCTTTTCCAATAAATTTTTGTCCTAATATGAAGGCATCTGGCAAACCTCTAGGAGAGTGTTGTTCTTTATATGTTATATTTACTCCAAAGTTATCACCATTTGGAATTAATTTCTTATATTGCGACAGTTGTCCTTTGTTAACAATGATTAATATGTCTTTTATTTTTGCTAACATTAAAATCGAGAGTGGGTAAAAAATTAAGGGTTTATCGTAAATTGGAAGCAATTGTTTATTTACCGCTTTTGTAAGCGGACTCATTCTTGTTCCCATCCCACCTGATAATATTATACCTTTTTTAATCACTTAATTTTTTACCCAATCTTGTAGTTATATCTTTTTTATTTAAACTTAAATAATACTCTGGATTTCTTAAATACCAATCAAATGTCATGGTTAAACCATTAACAATATTTATTTTTGGTTTCCACTGAAGTTTTTTTATCAATTTATTGCTATTAAGAGCATATCTAACGTCATGACCTGGTCTATCTTTTACAAATTTTATATTTACATTTTTCCCAATCTTAAATTTTGATTTTGCCACTTTGATTAAAAGTTTTGAAATTTTAATATTATTTAAATTAAAGTTAGACCCAATATTATAAAAATTTCCGACTTTTCCTTTCTCTAAAATTTTTACTAAAGCCTCACAGTGATCATCAACATAAATCCACTCTCTAGAATTTTCACCTTTTCCATAAATTGGTAAGCTTTTGTTATTAAAAATATTATAAATTAATTTAGGAATTAATTTTTCAGGGTGTTGTCTTGGACCATAATTATTTGAGCAATTAGTAATAATAGCAGGAATTTTAAATGTTCTAATATATGAATATACTAAATGATCAGATGAAGCTTTTGATGCTGCATAAGGTGAGCTAGGTTTGTAAGCATCTTCTTCCTTCGATCTACCCCTCAAAACATCTCCATACACTTCATCAGTTGAAATATGAATTAATAAAGAATTTTTATTTATCTCAACAAACTTCCTAAAAGCTTTCAATAATTTAAATGCTCCTAAAATATTGCTCTTTATAAAATTTTCTGGTCCATCAATAGATCTGTCAACATGAGTTTCAGCAGCAAGATTAAAAATTGCATTTGGTTTAAATTTTTTAAAAATCTTTAAAATTTTTTTGTCATCGTTAATATCTATTTTAAAAAACTTATAATTTCTATTATTTGAGAATTTCTTTACATTATAAAAGTTTGAAGAATAAGAAACTTTATCAATATTAATAACAAAATATTTTTTTTTAAGAAGAATTTTAATTAAATTACTGCCAATAAAACCAAGGCCACCAGTAACTATAACTTTTTTCATTATTTTTTTTACAACAATTGTCTATTTAAGTATACTTTTTTAATTTTAATGAAATTAAATTTAGACGATATAACATTTATAATTGTAACTTATAAAAGTGAAAATATTATTCAAAATTGTTTAAATTCACTTCCCAAGAACTCAAAAAAAATCATTATCGAAAACTCAAATAACATTAATTTAAAAAAAGATTTAAAATCAAAATATGACAATATTGAGGTAATAATCTCTGATAATATAGGTATGGGTGCAGGAAATAATTTGGGTTTAAAAGCTTGTAAAACTAATTACGCATTTGTATTAAACCCAGATACCAAATTACATGAAAATACACTAAGTAAGTTTATACAGGCATTAGATAAGGTATCTGAATTTACGTTAGCATCACCTTTAAATGATAATAAGAATTTTCCAAACTATAAAAAAGCAATTCCATCAGGAAATTCAAATAGTAACATTTTATTAGTCGAAAGTATTGATGGATTTTCAATGTTATTCAATCTTCAAAAGTTTAAAGAAAAAAATTTTTTTGATGAAAATTTTTTTCTATTTTTAGAGAATGATGATCTTTGCCTAAGAATAAGAAAAAAAAATGAATATATATATGTCGTTACAGACTCTCTTATAAATCACAAGGGAGGTATTAATACTAACGAAAAACTTGAATATTTAAGAAACTGGCATTGGATGTGGTCTAAGTTTTATTTTAATAAAAAGCATTATGGTTTCTTAAATGCTATCACGAAAATTTTTTTAAATTTAAGCGCTGCATGTTTTAAATATTTAATTTATTCATCCCTTTTTAATTCACATAAAAAAAAGATTTATAAAATGAGACTTTGTGGAGTATTTGCATCTATAATGGGAAAAAAATCTAGTTTTAGGATAGATAATTAGTGCCCAGGAAATTCTATTAAATTTTCAACTTTGTAATTTTGTTTCCTTAAATTATCAGAGCCACTTAAATCAAACAAATTTATTACAAAAATAAACCCCGCGACTATTCCATGAGATATATTTACTAGTTTCGCTGCTGCTTCAGCCGTCCCACCAGTTGCAATTAAATCATCGATAATTAATACTTTATCATTTTTTTTTATAGAGTCTTTATGCACCTCAATAGTAGCTTTGCCATATTCGAGCTCAAAATCAACAGAGTGTGTATCTGATGGAAGTTTGTTTTTTTTTCTTAGCATAATAAAAGGTTTCTTGGCTAAATATGATACAGCGGAAGCAAATACAAATCCTCTAGACTCAATTGCAGCAATTTTATTAAAATTAAACTTTTGAGATTTTTTAAATATTAAATTTATACAATGAGCAAATGCTTTTTCATCTTCAATTAATGTAGTGATATCTCTAAATAAAATTCCCTTTTTTGGATAATCAGGTATCGATCTAATATAATCTTTTAAATCCATAAATTTTTAAGTTATAAATAATTAAAGCATTTTAAATAATATGACAAATAAATTAGCAATTATTGGTGGAAGTGGGTTGTATGACGTGGAAGAATTTAAAGATAGAGAATTTTTAAATGTAAAAACATCTTGGGGAAATCCATCTGATAAAATATTAAAAACCAAATATAAGGGTAAAGAAGTTTATTTTCTACCACGACATGGAAGAGGGCACTATATTTCACCATCTAAAATTAATTTTAGAGCTAACATTGACGCTTTAAAACAACTTGGTGTATCAGATATAGTATCTATTTCTGCTGTAGGATCTTTAAAAGAAAACCTGAAACCAGGAAAATTTGTAATTGTAGATCAATTTATTGATCGTACATTTGCTAGAAATAAAACCTTTTTTGATGACGAGATAGTTGCCCATGTCTCAATGGCTCATCCTACTTCAAATGGTCTTATGAATGCTTGTGAAGAGTCTATCAAAAAATCCGGTATTGATTATCAAAGAGGAGGAATATACCTTGTAATGGAAGGACCACAATTTTCAACACTTGCTGAATCAAATTTATATAGAAACTGGAATGCTGATGTTATTGGAATGACTAACATGCCTGAAGCAAAATTAGCCAGAGAAGCAGAAATAAGATATGCATCCGTGTCGATGGTTACAGATTATGATTGTTGGCATCCGGATCATGAAAATGTTGATGTTCAAAAAGTTATTAAAGTCCTTTTAGAAAACGCAGCTAAGGCAAAGGATATGATTAAAAATTTAATAGATTGTTATGAAAAAAGTATAGAGCCCAATGATCCGACTAATAATTGTTTAGATGTTGCAATTATAACTGCTCCAGAAAAAAGAACTGAAAAAACTAAAAATAAACTTAAATTTATAGCAGGGAGAGTTTTAGGTAAATGAATAAAAAAAAAGAATTGAAGGGTCAATGTGGATGTGGAAATGTTAAATATACTATCAAAGATGAACCATTATTTACACAGGCATGTCATTGTAAAGATTGTAAAATTTCTACAGGATCGTCTTTCGTGATTCACACAATGGTTTTAGAAAAAGATTTAGAGATCAAAGGGGATGTTGCATCTATTGAATTACCAACAGGAAGCGGAAAGGGTGTTAATGCTTATTTTTGTATTATTTGTGGAGTGTATGTTTATTGTAAATATAACATTTCCGAAGGCAGAATTGCCATCAGAACTCAAACTCTAGAAGCTTCTATTACACCACAAGCTCATATTTTTGTAAAAGATAAAGATCCATGGATAGAAATAAATAATAAAAAAATTTGCTATGATAAATATTATGACAGAGATAAAATTTGGCCTAAAAAAAGTTTAGATAGAATTTAAAATGAAAATTGAGCAAAAGGAATATTGTACAATTTGGTTTGAAAATAATATTGTCAAAATAATTGATCAAACAAAATTACCGCACAGATTTATAATTAAAGATCTTAAAAATATAAAAGATGCGGTAAATGCAATTAAAACAATGGAGGTCAGAGGAGCACCATTAATAGGTGCTACAGCTGCATATGGACTTGTATTATCTATTTTAGAAAATAATGACCAATCTTTTTTGAAAAGTTCAGCAGATGACCTAATAAAATCACGACCTACAGCAATAAATTTAAAATGGGCTGTAGACAGAATGATGAAAAAAATATCAAGGGTGAATGGTGATAAAATTTTTGAAACCGCTTTAAATGAAGCAAAAGAAATTTGTGAAGAAGATGTAAAATTTTGTCAAAGCATTGGATTAAATGGTCTTAAAATAATTGAGGAAATTCATAATAAAAAGAAAGATACTGTTAATATTTTAACACATTGTAATGCTGGTTGGCTTGCTACAATAAATTGGGGAACAGCAACTTCTCCTATATACCACGCACACAAAAAAGGCATTCCTCTCCATATATGGGTAGATGAAACAAGACCAAGAAATCAAGGAGCAAATCTTACATCATTTGAGCTCAATGAGGAGAAAGTTCCAAATACAGTAATTTCAGATAATACAGGTGGATTGCTAATGCAAAGAGGAAAAGTCGATATGTGTATTGTTGGAACAGACAGAACTTTAGCAAACGGAGATGTCTGCAATAAAATTGGCACTTATCTAAAAGCTTTGGCAGCAAAAGATAATGATATTCCTTTTTATGTAGCACTACCTAGTTCTACAATTGACTGGAATACTAAAGATCATAAAGATATTCCCATAGAAGAGAGAAATTCTGAGGAATTATCATATATTGAAGGATTAGACGATAAAGGGAATGTTAAAAAATTACAAATTTATCCTAAAAAAAGCAAAGCAATGAATCTAGCTTTTGATGTAACTCCAGCTAAATATGTAACAGGTTTGATTACTGAAAAAGGGGTTTGCGATGCATCAACTGATGGACTTAAAAATTTATTCATATGAAAAAAAATTTATATTTTATAATTTTTTTGATTATAGCCTTTATTATGCTTTATGTATCAAGAATTGAGTATGGATCCCATAGTTTAGATAAATCTATGAAAGCATGCATTATTGCTCAAAAAAAATTAGATAAGAGTAAAAATATTGATGATATCAAATCTTTTTGTGAAAGAGAAATTAACAAAAAACTTAAAAAATAATGTTAGAAATAAAGAAAGAGGTAATTAAGTATGCAAAAAAACTTAATACTGAAAACCTTTCACCTTTGAGGTCTGGCAATATTTCAATGAGAGGAATTAATGATGGAGTAGATGGTTTCTTTATTACACCTTCGGGTATTAAATATGAAGATTTAGTAGCTGAAAGTATAGTTTTTCTTGAATTAAACGAAACAAACAATTTAAAAAAAATTTCAGACAAAACTATAAATCCATCTTCAGAATGGCGTTTTCATCAAGATATTTATATTAAAAAAATAGATGCCAAAGCGATAGTTCATGCCCATTCAGTAAATGCTACAGCTGTTTCTGCACACGGAAAAAATATCCCAGCATTTCATTATATGGTCGCATTAGCAGGTGGAAATAATATTAAATGTGCAGAATATGCAACCTTTGGTACAAAAGAACTCTCTGAAAATATTCTAAACGCACTTGAGGTGAGAAAAGCTTGCCTTATGTCTAATCATGGCCAGGTTGCATATGGTAAATCTCTTGATGAAGCATTTGAACTTGCTCAAGAGATTGAAAATATTTGCCATCAATACATAAATGCAATAAAGTTAGGAAAGCCTAAGATTATTTCAGATAATGAAATGAAAAAAATCTTGGAAAAAACAAGAAATTATAAAAAAAATTAACATTTTTTTATGACAAAAGTTGGTGAACATATTACGTTGGATATCATCGGTACTGTTAAAGAGTATGACCCAAAGTTTTTTGAAAAATTAGTATATAAAATTGCAAAAAAAGCGAGGGTAACAGTTTTAGAAATATCAAAATATAAATTTGAACCTCAGGGTTTTACCCTAGTGGCGCTTTTAGCAGAAAGTCATATAAGTTTTCACACTTTTCCTGAAAATCGAATTATAAGTTTTGATTTTTTTACATGCGGGAAGGTTAATCCTGTAGTTGCTTTAGATATTATTAAAAAAGATATTAAACACAAAAAAATTGTTAAAAAAGAATTCAACAGAGATAATATTATTTACTACGATGATATTTATAGTTCACCAGGACTTAAGAAATATTATTTAGTTAAAGATGTTTTAGAAGATTTCAATTCTAAAGTTGGTCAGCATATAGAAATTTTAAATCTTGAACAATTTGGAAAATCTTTATTTATTGATAATGAACTTCAAGTTGCAGAAAGTGATGAACACTTGTACAGTTCAACTTTTGTTAATTCAGGCATCAAATTAAATCCTCGAAAAGACAAATCTGCAATTATTGGTGGTGGTGATGGAGGTGTTGCAAGAGAATGTATATCACAAGGATTTAATTATATAGACTGGTTTGAATTGGATCCTGAAGTGGTTGAAGTATGTGAAAAACATTTAAGTAAAATAGGTAAAAAAGCTACCACAAAAAATTCTGTTAAGTGTATTTGGGGCGATGCTTTTGAAAGCATAAAAAAAATTGAGGATAATAAATACGATAAAATATTTGTAGACCTTAATGATGATCAGTATTGTATTGACCTTGCAGCAAAAAATATAAATTCACTTAAAAGAATTTTGAAGCCAAATGGAACAATTACAGCACAAGTTGGTAGCCAGGATAAAAAACCAAAACAAGTTAAAAAATGGCTGAGTTTGTTTGAAAAAAGCTTTGGTAATACATCTTTAGATAGAATTTACATACCAAGTTTTGACTGTTCTTGGAATTTTGCTTCCTCACTAAATAAATAATTTCTTTTTAAATCTTTTAATTTGTGAAATACTTCTAATAAAAATATTGGAGGCGATATGAATATTATAAAAAAATTTAGCTTAGGAGTCTTGATTACTTTATTTTTATCATTTTCTGCTAACGCTGATAAAATTAAAATAGGGACAGAAGGAGCATACCCACCTTGGAATTCAAAAGATGCTTCTGGTAAACTCATTGGATTTGAAGTTGAACTTGCTTGGACACTTTGCAGATATATAGGTCAACAATGTGAGATAGTTGAGCAAGATTGGGATGGAATGATACCAGCTCTTATAATGAGAAAATTCGATGCAATAATGGCAGGTATGTCAATTACTGCTGAAAGACAAAAAGCGATTAGTTTTTCTCAAGGTTATGCTGACGAAGTTGCTTCATTAGCTGTAATGAAAGGTTCAGATTTAGAGGGTATGGATACACCCGCAGGAATTAATCTTACTAAACCAAATGCTGCAGCAAAAAAAGCACTTAAAACACTTACTGTTGCACTAGCGGGTAAAACAGTTTGTGTACAAACTGCAACAATTCACCAAAACTTTTTAGACTCAGGCGATGTTGGAAAAGTAAATGTTAGAACATACAAAACTCAAGACGAGGTAAACTTAGATTTAGCATCTGGTAGATGTGACGCTGCACTAGCTGCTGCGGTAGCATTTAGCGATTATGCAGAGAAATCAGGTAAACCAGTTGTGTTAGTTGGACCAACTTTTTCAGGTGGTGCATTTGGTAATGGTGTAGGTGTTGGTATAAGAAAAGATGATACAGAGTTACTAAACACTTTTAACAAAGCAATCGACAAAGCAAGAAAGAACGGTGATATTAGTAGAATTGCTACTAAATGGTTCGGCTTCGATGCATCTATGTAGATAATTTTAGATTTGGCGACTATCATATATAGTCGCCAGTCTGTATGGAACTTCTTTCATTCGGCAAAACTGGTTGGGGCGATGAACTGCTAATCGCAACAATGATGACAATTGCTGTTTCAATAACAGCTATGATCATAGGTTTTCTTTTTGCTTTAATATTTACCCCACTTAAATTATCCAAAAGTAAATTTTTAAATCTTATAGGAAACTGTTACACAACAGTTATCAGAGGAGTACCTGAATTACTGGTTATTTATTTATTTTTCTTTGGCGGAAGTGGAGCAGTTATGTATGTTGCTTCTATATTTGGTTATAATGAATATATTGAAATTAACGCATTTATCACTGGGTCTTTTGCAATTGGCATTATCTCAGGAGCTTATTCAACAGAAGTTTTTAGAGGAGCAATTCAATCAATTGATAAAGGACAATTTGAGGCCTCAAAGGTTTTAGGTTTAAAAAAACCAGTTCATTTTTTTAAAGTGATTATGCCTCAAATGTTAAGACTTGCCATTCCTAACTTAAGTAATGTTTGGCAAATTACTTTAAAAGATACTTCACTTATATCAGTAACGGGTTTAGTTGAAATAATGAGGCAGTCTTACATTGCAGCTGGATCGACAAGAGATCCTTTATTTTTTTATTCATTTGCAGCAGTTTTATATTTATTGCTTACATATTTAAGTATGAAGTTAATAAATAAATTAGAAATTAGATACAGCAGAGGTTTTTGATGGATTTTGAACTTATGATAAATAGTTTTCCAAAACTACTTAATGCTACTTTAGTAACAATAAAACTATTATCTGCATCATTAATTTTTGGATTATTTATTGGTCTTTGTTTCGCGATTTTAAGAGTTAATAAAAACCCAATTGTAAATAAATTCGCCTATGGTTATTCCTACGTATTTAGAGGAACACCACTTTTAGTTCAAATATTCATCATTTATTTTGGCTTAGGTCAAATTGAATATTTAAGATCAACAGTATTATGGGTAATTTTAAAAGAACCTTATTGGTGTGCAATAATTGCTTTTTCGCTAAATACAGGTGCTTACACATCTGAAATATTACGATCTGCATTTCAAACAATTAAACCTGGAATAATCGAAGCAGGTCAGAGCTTGGGAATATCAAATAAAATTATTTTTTATAAAATTCAAATTCCTATTGCTATTAGACAATCTTTACCAGCTTATGGTAATGAAATCATTTTAATGATGAAGGGTACTTCTTTGGCAAGCACTGTTACTTTGATGGATCTTACAGGTGTCGCAAAATACATAATATCTACAACATTTAAACCTATTGAAGTTTTTATAGTTGCTGGTGGAATATATCTATTTATAACTTTTATAATCCATAATGTTATAAAGTTTTTAGAGAAAAAATACAGCTATTAATATGATGTATATTCTTTGATCTCTTTAATTTTAGATCCAGTATGATTATTCATCTCAAGTTTAACTTTCCCTCTTTCATCATTCAGGAAATGAATATCTCTTGATGTTCTAATAAAAACCTCACCGAAATCTGAATTTTTTTCACATAATCTTTTTTCATTTTCAATATTCCATAATTTATTATTAATTTCTTTAAGTTTATTAAATAGTTCATTGATTTTATGATCCGGTTTCACATTTTTATCATATTGATCTTTTAACAACTTAAATTCCTCATTTATAAATTTAAGTTTATTTTGATCTTTTATCTTTTCTTTTTTTATCTCTAAAATAGAAATTTTATCTAATAATTCACCAACCGAAACTTCAACAAGTATTTTATTCATAAATTTTTATATTATGTTAAGTTGTTTAAAATATGTCTAATATATTAATTATTAAACTTGGATCTTTAGGTGATATAGCCCAGGCAAGTGGTGTAATTCAAGATATTTATGAAAACAACAAGAAACATAAGCTTTATATTATGACCTCCAAACCTTATTTTGATTTATTTAAAAAAAACCCTTTTATTACTGACGTTATTTTAGATAAGAGATTATCAAAATTTAATATCATTTATTTATATTTGTTAATGAGAAAAATTAAAAAACTTAAATTTGTAAAAGTTTTTGATTTACAAAATTCATCAAGAACATCATTTTATAAAAAAATTTTATTTCCAAATTCAGATCATTATTCATGGTCTTCTTCTAATACAACATTACCCACAAATAAAAGCAAAGTGGAGTTTGATAAATTACCAGTCTTAGAAAGATTTGATCATCAATTAAAGACTTCTGGATTGCATACAAAATTTACTCTTAAACCTGATTTTAATTGGTCATGTACTGATATATCTGAAATTAATAATAAGTTTAAACTCGAAAAATATATTGTCTTGTTTCCGTTTTGCTCTCCGCATCTAAAGCTTAAGAAGTGGCCGTACTTTAATGAACTTATAAAAATCATAAATGATGAATTTAAAAATGAGTATAAAGTCGTAATTGCACCTGGACCAAATGAAGTTAAAGAGACCAAATCCTTTGATGCGGAATGTATATTAGATAATGGTAAATCTCTTAGTATTCCTCAATTAGCTTCTTTAATAAAAAAAAGTTCATTTGTAGTTGCTAACGACACGGGACCAGCACATATCTCTGCTCATCTTGATGCTAAAGGTATTGCATTATTTGGATCTCATACAACAGCATATAAAGTAAGTATTGAAAGAGAAAATTTTAAAGCAATTCAAGTTGAAGATTTAAGTAAACTTAGCGCAAGAAAAGTATTCGAAAAAATAAATTTATAAAATTTTTTGATAACTTTTGATTATTTTTTTCCAATTAAAATTCTCTGAGAACTCCTTCGCAGCTTTTCCATATTCTTTATATCTGTGGTCTTTAAGTAATTTATCTATTGATGAATATATTTCTTCAAGATTATTACCATCACAAATAATACCTGTTTTTTCGTGTATGATAGCATCAGATGCACCACCATCTTTTCCACCAATTGAAGGAACACCATATTGAGCTGCCTCAACATAAGCAATTCCAAAACCCTCAACAGATTTGTTATGAACTATTGAGGGCATTACGAAAATATTTGATTTGGATAATAAAGCGTTTTTGAGACCTGTTTTAATATTTTTAAGAAATAAAACATGGTTGTTTAAATTTAGCTCATTAACCAATTTTATTAAGTTTTCTTCTTCAGTTCCATATCCAATACAAACATAAATTATATTTGGATAAAGTTCTTTCAAATTTCTTAGAGCCATAATAACTTTTTCGTGATTTTTTCTTTTATCTAACCTTGAGACTGTTATTAATCTATTCGATTTACCTTGAAATATTTTTTCAGCTTCTTCATCATCAGTTTTAGAAATTTCTATAACATCATCAATACCTGGATTAATAACACTTATTTTATCTTCATTAACACCCACCCTTATTGCTAATTCTTTCGTAAACAATGAATTTGAAATTACGTGATCAACATTATTTAAAATATTTATTAATTTTCTATTTTGTCTTGAACCTTTCTCATGATTGATTTCCTTAGAGTGAATCAAACATATCTTTTTTTTATTTGTTTTTATAAGTTCAAGACTTTTCCAATGATCAGCTATAATACAATTAACATTTTTATTATTTTTTAAAAAATCGTTGATTAAATAAGATTTTCTGTATTTTCTTAGTAATTTTGGGCCACCAACTCTTTCTATTGAAAAATTTACACTATTATCAAAAACAGAATAATTTTCATGATAATCTGCAAAAACTTTTACAATATTTAATTTAGATAAAGACTTTGTTAGGCCATGCATTAAATTTTGCATACCTCCAATTTCAGGTGGAAAATTTCTTGTTAAGATTAAGAACATTTATTTAATCCATTTAATATTACACCCCATACTTGGATGTTGTTCTTCAGGTCCTTTACCAGTTTTTGAAATTAATTTTAATGCCTTAAATAATTCACTTTCACCATTGTTAATTGGTTTTAGATCTTTGAGCTGTTTAATTCGACCTCTATATTGTAACTTCAAGTTTCCATTATATGCAAAAAAATCTGGTGTACAAACAGCATTATACATTTTAGCTACTTGTTGGGTTTCATCATGAAGATATGGAAAAGAAAAATTATTTTCTTTTGAAAAACTAATCATGTTTTCAAAAGAATCCTCAGGATAATTTTTTACATCATTAGAACATATTGCAGCTGAATTAATTCCAAATTTTTCTAAATTTTTACAGTCTTTAACTAAATCCTCAATTATCGCTTTGACATATGGACAATGGTTACAAATAAACATTAATAGTGTTCCTTTTTCACCTTTTATATCATTTAAAGAAATTATTTTATTATCTGTGGATTTCAGTTTGAAATCTTCAGCTTTTTTTCCAAAATCGCATATTGGAGTTTTTGTAAGAGCCATGGTACAACAATATATAATTTATGTTTTATGATTTAAAAGATAAAAAACCAAAAAACTCTGGCGAAAATTGGGTAGCGCCTAATGCAGTTGTAATAGGAGATGTAACTTTAGAAAAAAATACAAGTATATGGTTTAATGCAACTTTAAGAGGTGATTTAGAAAATATTCATATAGGTGAGGGGTCAAATGTACAAGATGGATGTGTCCTTCATACTGACCCAGGTTACCCTTTAAAGGTAGGAAAAAATGTTACCGTTGGCCATTTAGTTATGCTTCATGGTTGTTCAATAGGAGACAACAGTCTGATTGGAATTGGAGCAGTTATTTTGAATAATGCTAAGATTGGAAAAAATTGTATAGTCGGAGCAAAAGCATTAATTACAGAGAATAAAGAGATACCAGATAATTCACTTGTAATTGGATCGCCAGGCAAAGTGGTGAGAGAAGTTACAGAAGATGAAAAAAAAGCAGTCTCAGAAAATACTAAACATTATCAAGATAATTGGAAAAAATATTCTAAGTCAATATTTTAGAAATGTCAGAAACTAAAAATCTCAAATCAATTGCAGAGATTTATAAATCAGACAAAATTGAGCATGGATATATTCAAAATTATGAAAGTTATTTTGAAAAAATAAGGGATGGAAATTTAAAAATTCTTGAAATTGGCATAGCAGATGGAAAATCCCTTTTAACCTGGAGTGATTATTTTAAAAATTCAATTATAGTTGGAATTGATATTCATAAGATTGATATTGTAGAAAAAAAACTTGATAGAAATAACATAAAAGTTCACCAAGGATCACAAAGTGATAAATCTTTTATAGATAAAATTATCTATAAATATAAAGAGTTTGATATAATTATTGACGACGGAAGTCATTTATCTAAAGATGTTAAAAAAAGCTTCAATTTACTATTCCCAGCATTAAAAGATAATGGTCTTTATATTGTTGAGGATATTCAAACAAGCTATAATCATTTTTTTGGTGGGAATCCTTTTGATTTAAAATATTCAAATTCTCATATGAATTTTTTTAAACATTTGACTGATAGTTTGAATCACCAAGAAGTAGCTAATCCTTATTATATCAAAAAGAAATATGATGGAAAAATTACTAATATTTCATTTTATCACAATATGATTTTTCTAAAAAAAGGTGAAAACAATCAATTAAGTAGGGAGGTGATTAACCATTCTTACGAAAATATGAAATTTAAAGAAAAAACAAACAGATCTGGAAACCATTTCAGATATTTTATTAAATATAAAATTTTTTATAAACTTTTTACATTGATTTTGTATATTTATAATTTATTAAAAAGAATACTTTTATTTAGATTTTAAACAATATAACATTATGTAGTGAAAAAAATTATTTTTATAATTGTTACAATATTTCTTTTACCAAATATATCCATTGCTAATGAAAGATTTATACCTTTAGAACTATTCACAGGTGGTGATATTAGAGATGACAAAGAAATTATATATACCTCAGCAGATACGATTTTTGGTGAAAAACGTAGAAAGAAAATTGTTGGACCAATTGATTGGAAATATCCAGGAACGGATGAAATAATTAAAGTTTACAAGAGAACACAAAAAAATAAATCTGGAAAAGTAAAAAAAACTCAATTATTTACAGTAACTAATGATGGTCAGTGTATGGGACGAGTTTATGACCAAAGGAGATCAGGAACAAAATATATTAAAAATGGATGTAAGTTTCCCCTAGGTTTGTGGAAAAAAAATGAAATCAGAACCTTTTCAGTTACAGATCGGGGAGCAAGAACTGTAGAATTGAAAATATTAAGTTTAGGAAAAAAACCAACAAGTTGTGTTAAATATAATTGGAAATTGTTTGATGATGCAACTGGAAAAAAATTGGCAGACAATGACTATAAGTTTTGTAAAAAAAGAGCTATGACCAGTTTACTTATTAGAAAAATTAAAGACTAAGGAACTAACCAGGTATTTTTGTTATTTTTAAAATCAAACTGAGCTCTTCTATGACCTTTTGCTGCAAGATATAACCACTCTATTGATTTAATTTTGCATTTAATAACAGTAAAGTTTTTATAACCTTCTTCACTTTGATCTATTGTATAATCAAAATCTTCTAATTTTGATATCATCCCAGATGTTGGACTGTTTGAGATAGTTCCAGGTGGGCTGTCTGTTAAATAGCATCTTCTACTAATATGTTGAGTTTTTTTCCAAGACTCTTTTGTAGTTGAATTTTGGTTATTAATTTCACATTCAACCTTCACTCTTAACTGAATTTTTTCCTCTTTATCGTAGAAAACTAAAGAGGCATTCTTATTTTTTTTAAGAATATCTACCTTTGGAGATCTTAAATCGGTATGAAATTGTAATAGATTATTTTCTCTATCTGATTTTCTTAGAACAACAATTCTGCCATCAACCTCATCTTGATGAGCACAAATAAAAACAGGAATTCTGAAAGGAGAACCTCTATTAGTCACAGCATCATTGAGCATGGACCAATACTTATTTTGAATTTCTTCTAGATCCTCATAGTATGCTGGTTGCATACATTGCTACTTTCTAAATCTTTTGATTAAACTTGATGTATCCCAACGTTTGCCACCCATATCTTGAACTTCACTGTAATATTTATCAACTAGTTCAGTTACGGGCAATAATGAACCATTATTTTTAGCTTCATCCATTGCAATTTTTAAATCTTTTCTCATCCAATCTACTGCAAATCCAAAATCAAACTTATCATCAATCATTGTTTTATATCTATTTTCCATTTGCCAAGATTGAGCCGCTCCTTTTGAAATTACCTCGATTACATCTTCCATATTTAATCCTGCTTTAATTCCAAAATTAATGGCTTCAGAAAGTCCCTGAACTAGGCCTGCGATACAGATTTGATTTACCATTTTTGCTAACTGACCATTGCCAGCTTTTCCAAGTAATTTCATTTTTTTGCTATAGCAATCAATTTTATCTTTTGCTTTATCAAAATCTTTTTGATCACCACCAATCATTACTGTAAGAGCACCATTTTCAGCACCGGCTTGACCACCGGATACTGGAGCATCTAGAGAACCAAATCCATTTTTCTTTGCATATTTATAAATTTCTCTAGCAATTGTTGCTGATGCTGTTGTGTTATCAATATAAACTGATTCCTTTTTAATTGTTTTAAATACACCATTCTCGCCAAAGGTAACTTCACTTAAATCATCATCATTTCCAACACATGTAAAAATATACTCCGCATCTTTTGCTGCTTCCGCTGGTGTTTCAGCCAATTTTCCTTTGTATTCTTTAATCCACTTTTCTGCTTTTGATTTAGTTCGATTAAAAACAGTTACATTGTGCCCACCTTTTGATATATATCCAGCCATTGGATAACCCATTACACCAAGACCTATGAAAGCAACATTACAAGTCATAATTTTTTATGTTTAAAAGTTTAAGTATAAAAGTAATTTTATTTGGATTTATTTTTACATTTTTTTCAAGTTTTGGACAGAGTTTTTTTCTCGGTTTATTCAATTCTAGTATTAGGGATACACTTTCAATTACTCATGGACAATTTGGCTCAATATATGCATCGGCAACATTAATTAGTAGCTTAATTCTGGTTTGGTTTGGAAAAAAAATTGATGAAATTGATATTCTCAAATTTTCTTACATAGTAATAATTTTATTAGCATTTTCTTGTTTTTTCTTTTCAAAGATATCTTCAATTTATATGTTATTCTTTGCAATTCTCTTTATGAGATTTTCAGGTCAAGGTATGATGTCTCATACAGCTTCGACAACTATTTCAAGATTCTTTACTAAGTCTCGAGGAAAAGCATTAAGTACCTCGTGGTTTGGTTTATCAACATCAGAATTTATTTTACCTGTATTAATTATTTATCTTTTAACAATTTATGAATGGAAACATATTTGGATAACAATATCATTAATAGTAATTTTGTTTTTACCAATGGCCTCATTTATATTAGTTAAAAATTTAAATTTAGAGTCGAGAGAGACTAAACAAGAAAAAAATAAGCCTAGTAAAAAAATTAAGGATTGGAAAAGAATAGAAGTTTTAAAAGATTATAGATTTTATGTTATAAGTGCAAATATGCTTGCCATGCCATGGATTGCTACAGGTACTTTTGTGTACCAATCTTTCATTCTAGAGTCTAAAAATTGGGGACCTTATGTTATAGCACAGTCATTTATGGTTTATTCATTAATGTCTGTAGTCACATTATTTATATCTGGATTTTTAATCGACAAATTTACAAGTAGAAAAATATTAATTTATATGAATATCCCTCTTCTTTTAGCAACATTAGTTATAATTTATTATGATGATCCTATTACAGCATTTATCTTTTTGGGTTTAATTGGTATCTCAAATGGATTTGCAAACGTTTTAGGATCTTCAACTTGGGCAGAGATTTATGGTGTTAAGCATATCGGATCGATTAAAGCATTAACAACTGCATTGATGGTATTTTCTACTGCTTTCGGGACAGCTTTTTTCGGTATTTTAATTGATAGCGGTTTTTCGATTGAAGAAATTGCTGTAATATCTGGTATATATATATCTTTATCTTTAATCATGCTTTTTATAATTAGATCTAAATTGAACCCAGTTCCAGTATAGAAATATCTTGATTTTATTTATCAGCAGGTATAAATACCCCGCATGGCTAGAGTTACTGTTGAAGATTGCGTAGACAAAGTTGAAAGTCCTTATGAATTAGTTTTAGTAGCTAAAGAAAGAACAACTCAATTAAATTCAGGTATTGAACCAAGTGTAAGCATAGATAACGACAAAAATACTGTAATTTCTTTAAGGGAAATAGCTAACGAAAATATTAAAGTTCCAGATTTAATTGAAAGCGCTGTTTATAAATTGAGGAAACATGTTGAGCAAATAGATGATAATCCTTCTGAGGATGAAGATATAGGAGATGATTTCGAAAATTTATATAAGGGAGAAATCTCAAAAAGTGGTACTCCTATATTACCATCAAAAAGAGCGAGAAAAATTCCTGAAAAAGCTCCAGTTTTTTCAAAAGAAGACATAGCAGAAAGTGCTCCAACTCAACCAACTGAGCAATCCGAACCATCTGGTGAAACCGAGGATACTTCTGTAGAAGATTTAAAAGAACAAGAGAATAAAGAACCTAGAGAAGATACAAATCAGAGTTAACTACAAAACTCTTTAATAATTTTTTCCCGATGCTCATCTAAGTCAGGTATATCTCCTCTTTTAGTTTCATCTTTATAAGAAGACATTTTAATTGGATTACCTGCTGTTTTAAAATCACCAACAACTTTATGAAATGTATTGACTATCATATTCCTAGACTTTACCTGAGGATTTTCAACAGCATCTTTAATATTAAAAATTGGACCACATGGAATTTTATCTTTCTCCATTTTCTTTATCCATTCTTTCGTATTATGCGACTTAAGTTTTTCTTCCATAATAGATTTAAGTTCGTTCATATTCTCGCATCGTGATGAATTGTTTTTAAATTTTTCATCCTTAGGTAAATCACTCAAGTTAAGAACGTTACATAATTTTTCAAAAAGTTTATCATTTCCAGCTGCAATAATTATGTAACTATCTTTAGTTTTAAATGCTTCAAAGGGAGCGATTGATGGATGGCGAGACCCCATTGGCTTTGGTATCTCGTTTTTTGATAAATAACGTGCAATTGCATTTTCTAAAATTGCAATTTGACAATCAAGCATAGAAACATCTATGAACATACCTTTACCTGTTTTTTCCCTATCATAAAGTGCTGCATTAATTCCAATTGTTGTAAATAATGCGGCTGTGATATCTCCAATAGAAGTCCCAACTCTTGTTGGTTCAGAATTAGGTTGTCCTGTAACACTCATAAGTCCGCCCATTCCTTGAACCACCATATCGTAAGCTGGTAATTCTTTTAATGGTCCAGTTTGACCAAAACCAGATGCAGAAGCATAAATTAATTTTGGAAATTTCTTGCACATATCTTTCCAACCAAAACCCCATTTTTCTAATGTTCCAGGCTTGAAATTCTCAACAAGTATATCTGCTTTACTTAATACATTTAAAAATATTTTTTTATCCTCTTCATCTTTTAAATTTAAGGCAATACTTTCTTTTCCTCTATTTAATGACATGAAGTAGGCAGAGTTGTCTTTGACAAATGGACCAAATTTTCTAGAGTCATCACCAACTCCTGGTGCCTCTACTTTTATTACTCTTGCACCCATATCTGAGAGCATCATTGTACAATAAGGACCCACTAATACTCTTGTTAAATCAACAACTAGCAAGTTTTTTAAAGGTCCATCCATAAATTAACAATATATATGAGTTAATAGCGAACTTGACTCTTAATCATATCTTATCTTTAATACACTCTTTTTAATAACTAAAGAAGGGGAAAAAATGTTTAAAAAAATATCTTTATTTTTAACTTCATTAGTATTTGTCCTAACTACAATTGGATCGGCTTATGCTGTTACACTAAAAGCAAGTCATCAATGGCCAGGTACGCCAAGAGCGGATGGTTCTTATGATCCAAGACACGAAATGGTACAGATAATTGCTGATGAAATGAAAAAAGCAAATGTAGGGGTAGATATAAGAATTTATCCTGCAAAATCACTTTACAAACCTAAAGAACAGTGGAAACCAATGACAACTGGTCAATTGGATATTTCTGCTTTTCCATTAGCGTATGCATCTAAGTTTCATCCAGAATTTGATGCAACTTTAATGCCAGGAACAGTTAAAAATCATGATCATGCATTGAGATTTAATAAAGGTCCAATGATGACCGAGATTAAAAAAATTATTAATGATGCTGGCGTAGTTGTATTATCTGATGCTTGGTTAGGTGGAGGTTTTGCATCTAAATCAAAATGCATTAAAAATCCTAGTGATGCTAAAGGACAAGTTATGAGAGCAGCTGGTAAAGCATTTAACCAAATGTTAGAGGCAGCTGGTGCAGGTATACAAAGTATGCCATCATCTGAAATTTATACTGGTCTTCAAACTGGAGTACTTACTGGTGCAAATACAAGTTCAGGAAGTTTTGTAAGTTATAAGATTTATGAACAAGTAACTTGCGCAACTCCTCCAGGTAAGTTTGGATTATGGTTTATGTACGAGCCAATTTTAATGTCAAAAATGAGTTTCGATAAATTAAACTCTAAACAACAAGATGCTTTAATGAAAGCTGGAAAAGTTGCAGAAAAATATATGACTGCTCAAGTCGAAAATTTAGATAAAAAATTTGAAGACGCTTACAAAGCAGCAGGTGTAAAATTAGTATATATGAATGCAAAAGATCATGCAGCTTGGGTAGAGATTGCAAAAAAATCTTCTCATAAAGCATTTGCTGAAAAAGTTCCAGGTGGCGACAAGCTAATGGAAATGGCTTTATCAGTTAAGTAAAAAAATATATAAAGAAGAACCCCTATTTAATTTTAAATAGGGGTTTTTTTTATGAAGAAAAAGTATTTAAAGTTTTGTGATCTTATCGCACAGGCCTGTGGAGCGTTTGCTGTATTAGCATTATTATTATCTATTTTGGTTATTGTTGAATTAGTATTTGAAAGATACTTTTTTCAAAGAGCGATTACTTGGCAAACAGAATTAGTAACAATGCTTTTGGTTGCATCAACATTTATTGGTAGTGCATACGTGTTAAGTGAAAAAGCACATGTTAGTATGGAATGGATATATGATTTTTTATCTAATAAAAATATTATTAGATTAAAAATCTTTACATCGTTTTTAAGCCTACTTTTCTTCTTAATACTATTTTATTTTGGATTTTTAATGGTTGAAGAAGCATTTACAAAGAATTATTCAACAGGAACTGTTTGGGATCCTCCACTTTGGATACCGTATTCTTCAATGATGATTGGAGCTATTCTAATGATACTTCAATACATAGCAGAAATTATAAAATTAGTTGATGATAAGGATTATAAATAATGGATCCACTAATAATAGCATTGATCGTAGCGGTTTTTACTTTGATAGTTCTATTTTCAGGAATACCAATTGCTTTTGGTTTGAGTTTCGTTTCGATAGCATTACTTGTTTCTTTTGAAGGTTTCCAAATGTTAGATGTTTTTGCTGAAACATTCTATGCAGGTCTTAATTCCTTCGTATTACTTTCAATACCAATGTTTATTTTAATGGGAATGGCGGTAGCTAATTCACCAGCAGGTAAAGATTTATATATTGGTTTAGATAGATGGTTATGGAGAGTTCCAGGTGGATTAGTTATTTCTAACATTGGTGCGTGTTCTATTTTTGCAGCTTTAAGCGGATCAAGCCCAGCAACTTGTGCAGCTATAGGAACAATGGGAATACCCGAAATGCGAAAGAGAGGATATTCAGACCAAATTGCTACAGGCACTATTGCAGCTGGAGGAACATTAGGAGTTTTAATTCCACCAAGTATAGTTCTTATTGTTTATGGAATAGCCACTGGTACTTCAATCGGAAGATTATTTTTATGTGGTTTAATTCCAGGTTTCATGCTAGCGGGCATGTTTGCAATATGGGCATTAATCCATAGTTACTTTATTGATAAAGATGCAGCTAAAGCTTTAAAGAATAGAAAGCGTCCAACACTAAAAGAAAAACTTGAAGTGCTACCAAGGATTTTTCCTTTTTTAGCAATTATTGCTGGAGTTTTGTATGTTTTATATGGAGGAGTAGCCACTCCGTCGGAAGCTTCAGGAGTTGGAGCATTCTTGGTTTTTGTGATGATAGCAGTTGTTTATAAAATTTATCAACCAAAAAAAATATGGAATATAGTTAAAGTTTCAATGAAAGAAAGTGTAATGATAATGTTCATCATCGCAGCCTCTTATCTTTTTGCATTTACTCTCTCACAACTTTATGTAACTCAATCTTTAGCTCAGAGCATGGTAGAGTTAAGTTCAAATAAATGGGTTATTTTTATTTTAATAAATATTTTTCTTTTAATAGCTGGTTTCTTTTTACCTCCTGTTGCAGTAATTGTAATGACCTCAGCAATATTATTGCCAGTAATTACCACTCTTGGCTTTGATCCTTATTGGTTTGCAATAGTATTTACAATTAATATGGAGATAGGTTTAATTACTCCACCAGTAGGTCTTAATCTATATATAATTAAAGGTATTACTCCCGATGTTAGCTTGAAAGAAATTTTAAAAGGATCGGTGCCTTTTATGATAATAATGGCTTTAGCAATTCTAATACTATGTATTTTTCCAGAAATTGTTACGTGGTTACCTGATAAAGTAATGGGTAAAGCTCTTGGATATTAAAAAAAAAATTAATAGAAAAATTTCAGTTGCTCCAATGATGGATTGTACTGACCGTCATGATAGATATTTCTTAAGACTTATTAGTAAAAATGTAATGCTTTACACGGAGATGGTTGTTACTAAAGCAGTATTACGTGGTGACAAGCAAAAATTACTGAAGTTTAATGAGTTAGAAAAACCATTAGCTTTACAAGTGGGTGGTTCTGATAAAAAAGAATTAGCAGAAGTTGCTAAAATTGCCGAAGATTTTGGTTATGATGAGATTAATATCAATTTAGGTTGCCCAAGTAAAAAAGTTCAAAAAAATTCTTTTGGGGCTTGTTTAATGAAAGAGCCAGATCTTGTATCTGAATGTTTGTCCGAGATGAAAAAATCTTGCAACATTCCTGTTACAGCCAAAACAAGAATAGGTTTTGATCATACTGAGGAATTTGATTATTTAAATATGTTTGTTAATAAAATGAAACAAACTGGGTGTAAAACTATTATTTTACATGCCAGAAAGGCAATTTTAAAAGGCCTTACACCAAAGCAAAACTTGAATATTCCAAAATTAAACTATGGAATGGTTTATGAAATTAAGAAATTCAATCCAGATTTAGAAATTATAATTAATGGAGGAATTACTACTACGGATCAGATAAAAAACCATTTAAATTATTGTGATGGTGTGATGATAGGTAGAGCAATTTACCAAAATCCTTATTTTTTAAAAGATATTGAGAACACGATATTTAATAATTTAAATGTTCCATCGAGAGAAGATATTGTTAAACAAATTCTAGAATATCTTGAAAAAGAACTTAAAACAGGAACTAGAGTAAATCAAGTAATGAGACATACTGTTGGACTTTATTACGGTCAACCAGGTTCGAAAGAATGGAAAAAATATTTAAGTGACAATATGATGGCAAGAGATTCTGACTTCCAAAAAGCAAAACATATTATGGACATTGCTCAAAATAATGAAAAAGTAAATCAATTAACTGCCTAATGGAAAATATTGATTCAGAGGTAGTAATAAATCTTTTAACAGTATTATCTATTGCTGCAGCTGTTGCGGGTTTTATGGCAGGATTACTTGGAGTAGGAGGAGGAATAATAATGGTTCCTGCTCTCTATTACGCATTCAGTGTTCTTGACTTTGATATTGTTACAAGAATGCATTTGTCTGTTGGAACATCTCTTGCAATAATTATTCCAACTTCAATAATCTCGACAAAAACTCATATGGAATATGATGCGGTAGATTTTAAAATGGTAAAGACTTTTGGTGTTTTAATTGTCTTGGGTGTTTTGGCCGGAACTTTTTTAGCAGTAAACTTAAAAACTCCAGCATTAGTTTTATTTTTTGCTATCTTTTCATGTTTTGTAGGATTATTTTTTATTTTCCTAAGAGAAAAACTTGTTGAAAGCCCAAAAAAAATATCAAATATAATTAAAAATATTTCAGGTTTATTAATTGGATTTATTTCTGTGCCTTTAGGAATTGGAGGTGGTTCATTAATGGTACCATTTATGAGAACATTTGGATATGATATTAGAAAATCTATTGGCACTGCAGCCGCAGTTGGATTTTTAATAGCTGTGACAGGTACCACTACAATGATATTAGGCGGAAATATAATTGATAATGTTAATACACCATATAGCGTTGGTTATATAAATCTTTTAGGGTTTGCTGTATTTGTACCAGTAACAATGGTTATGGCAAGAATAGGAGCAAAGGTTGTGTATAAAATTGACAAAAAATTATTAAGTAGAATATTTGGCTGTTTTTTACTAATTGTATCTGCTAGGTCGTTTTTTGAATACTTTAGTATAACTTAATTAAAAGGATTTTCTGTCACTAACATACCTCATAAATGAATATTGGTATTTCTTATTATTGATAATATTTGCAGCTACCGCAGTTGGTTTTTTTGCAGGATTGTTTGGGATCGGAGGCGGTTTAATTTCTGTCCCATGTCTTTTCTTTATTTTTGAAACATTAAATTTCGATAAAAATTATTTAATGCATTTAACTGTAGGTACAGCATTTACTATTACTATTTTTACATCAACAGTTTCAGTAATGACTCACCACAAAAATAAATTAGTAGATTTAAGTGTGGTTAAAACTTTTGGTATATTCGTAGTTGTTGGAGTTCTGATTGGCACTATTTTCGCATCTGTTATGAAGACTAAAATGTTAGTCCTGTTTTTTTCAGTTGTTGTATACGTATTTGGCGCCTATCTGATGTTAGCTCAAGAAAGAATTCGTAAAATTAGGCCAAATTCATCACTTTCCCCACGTATTATATTTGGTTTATTATCTGGTTTTATTTCAGCACCAATGGGTATTACTGGTGCAATGATAAATGTTCCAATACTTAGATACTTGGGTTATCCGATCAGCAAATGTATTGGAAGTGCTGCCGCTATTGGTTTTTTTATATCTTTTACAGGATCCTTAGGCTTTTTAATTTCTGGATTTTATTTTGATGTAAATTTACCTTTTAGCATTGGCTTTATTAATATTCCTGCATTTGTTTTATTTGTTCCCATTACAAGTTTTATGGCAAGAGTGGGTGCAAATACAGTATATAAAATGGATAAAACAAAAGCCCAAAGATTATTTGGGGTGTTTTTATATACAGTTGGGACAATATTTATTTATAGATATTTTAATATCTAATTAAATTTTTTGATCATATTCTCCAATTTTCCCAGTCTCTTGTAGAAGTTTGTCTATAAAATTAAAAATTTCTTTTTTAATTTTATCAGAAGTCGGGCTTTCAGTAACAATAACCAGTGAAGGTTTATTTGATGATGCTCTAATTAAACCCCAAGAGCCATCATTTAGAGTAAATCTTATTCCATTAACTGTTAAAATATCGATTATTTCTTGACCTTCAATTTTTATATTTTTATTTTTTAAATCTTTTATTTTCAAAGTTATATTCTCTATCACTTCATATTTTTCATCATCTTTACAAAATGGACCCATAGTTGGGCTTTGATATGTTTTCGGCAAAGCACTGATTAAATTTTCTAAATTTTCATCTTGATTATCCAACAATTTACACACTTGAATTGCTGAGTTAATTCCATCATCAAATCCATAACCTAATGGTTTATTAAAAAAGAAATGACCACTCTTTTCAAATCCAGCTATTGCTTTATCTTCGTTTACTTTTCTCTTGATATATGAGTGCCCGGTTTTCCAATAAATAGTTTCGCAATTATTTTTTTTTAAAATTTCATCTTTCATAAATAGTCCTGTCGATTTTACATCTACGACAAACTTTGAATTTTTATATTTATTAGAGATATCTCTTGCAATTAATAAACCTATTTTATCTGCAAATATTTCATTTCCTTTATTATCAATAACACCAACTCTATCGCCATCTCCATCAAATCCAAAACCAACATCTGCTTTATTTTCTCTCACACACTTAGCAATTTCATGAAGCATCTTCATATCCTCAGGATTGGGATTATATCTTGGAAATGTATAATCTAGATTACAATCTAATTCTATAACATCACAACCTATTCCTCTCAAAATATCAGGTGCAAATATTCCAGCTGTTCCATTACCACATGCGGCAACTACTTTTATTTTTTTTTTTATTTTATTTTTAGATAACTCGTTTATATAAATTTTATTAAAATCTTTAATTTCTTCCAATTTTCCAGATCCTTTTAAAAACTTTTCATTCAGTACAATATCTTTTAAATCTGACATTTCCTCCTTACAGTGTGTCAACCCCTTTTCAATACCCATTTTTATTCCAGTCCATCCGTTTTCATTATGACTAGCAGTTATCATTGCAACTGCATCTGATTTTAATTTAAATTGAGAAAAATAAACTGTAGGTGAAAGACACAATCCAATATCTTTCACATTACATCCAGTAGATAACAATCCTTTTATAAAATTTTTTTTTACTTTTTCACTATATGATCGATAATCATGTCCCACTATTACTGTTGGATTTTTTATTTGGGATATAATTTGAGTTCCAAAGCCTTTTCCAACCGACTCGACTCCCGGTTCATTAATGCTTTCAGGGAATAACCATCTTGCGTCATATTCTCTAAAACCTAAAGGATCTATTTTTTTTTGATTAGACATGTTGATATTTGTATATTTTTTTTATTTTTTTATTGCTAAAATTTTTACAATGTTCTATATATGTTCTGTTGATTTTTAATTAATATAGTGTATTAAAGATATCTTCATACAACATATAGTTGTTTAACAAATTTTAAGGGATTTATGAATAAATTAGTGTCTCAGGCTATAAAGCAAGCTGTCTCGGAATATAGCAATAACAACCAGGAGTTGATTAACAAGGATAAAAGACCGGATCTATTCTCTTTAAACAATAATACTGAATTATTCCAAAACTCTAGAGGAGTAACCATCAAAATTGACAGATCTAGAGATACTAATTTAACTGATTTCGGTAAGGCAACTTTGAGCGATAGGTATTTAGGGGAAAATGAATCATTTCAAGATTTATTTGCAAGAGTAGCAAGTCATTATGCAGATGATAATTTACACGCACAAAGACTTTATAATTATATTAGCCAACTTTGGTTTATGCCAGCTACACCAGTTTTATCTAACGGCGGAACATCAAGAGGTCTTCCTATTTCGTGTTTTTTAAATGAAGCAGGAGATAGTCTAAATGGAATTTTAGATTTATGGAGTGAGAATGTTTGGCTTGCTGCAAGAGGCGGAGGTATTGGAAGTTATTGGGGTAACCTTAGATCTATTGGTGAAAAAATTGGAAGAGTAGGTAAAACTTCTGGAATAATTCCGTTTATTAAAGTTATGGACTCTTTAACAATGGCAATCAGCCAAGGATCTTTAAGACGAGGATCAGCAGCGTGTTATTTGCCAATTGATCATCCTGAGATTGAGGAATTTATAGAAATGAGAAGACCAACAGGAGGCGATCCTAACAGGAAAGCATTAAATTTACATCATGGTGTTTTAGTTTCAGATGCTTTTATGAGAGCAGTAGAAATGGATGAGCAGTGGGCGCTCAAAAGTCCAAAAGATGGAGCTGTTCAAGGAACAGTATCAGCAAGAAATTTATGGATTAGACTTCTAACTGCTAGAATTGAAACTGGAGAACCTTATATAATTTATATTGATACAGTCAATAGAATGATACCACAACATCACAAACTGGCAGGTTTAACGGTTAAAACTTCTAATCTTTGTAGCGAAATAACTTTGCCAACAGGTATTGATAAAGAGGGAAGAGATAGGACAGCAGTTTGTTGTTTATCATCTCTGAATGTAGAAAAGTATGATGAATGGAAAGATGACGAAAATTTTATTGGTGATGTTATGAGATTTTTAGATAACGTTCTCACAGATTTCATTGAAAATGCACCAGAACAATTTAGCGATGCAACATACTCTGCACTTAAAGAAAGAAGTGTCGGATTAGGTGTGATGGGCCTCCACTCATTTTTTCAAAAGAAAATGATCCCACTAGAATCTGTTATGAGCAAAGCTTGGAATAAAAAAATATTTGAACACATTCATAAACATGTCGATAAAGCTTCAAAAGACTTAGCTGAGGAAAGAGGACCATGTCCTGATGCAGCTGAGTACGGGATTAATGAAAGATTTTCAAACAAAACTGCTATTGCTCCAACAGCATCTATTTCTATCATTTGTGGCGGAACTTCACCAGGTGTTGAGCCGATAGCTGCCAACAGTTATACTCACAAAACTTTATCAGGGTCTTTTAATGTAAGGAATAGACATTTAAAACAAATACTTGCTAAATATGCTAAAGACAATGATGAGGTTTGGTCGAGTATTACAACTAATCAAGGTTCAGTTTCACATTTGGATTTTTTAACTCAAAATGAAAAAGATGTATTCAAAACAGCTTTTGAACTTGATCAAAAATGGATAATAGAATTAAGTGCTGACAGAACACCACATATATCACAAGCACAATCAATAAACATATTTTTACCTGCAGATGTACATAAAAAAGAGTTACATCAAATACACTTTCAAGCTTGGAAAAAAGGTTTGAAAAGCCTGTATTATTGTAGGTCAAAATCAATTCAACGTGCTGAAAATGTTAATGACGCAAAATCAACCGACATTACAGCCAACGTTTATAAATCAAACAAACAACAAGACGATCAACCAGAATACGAGGAGTGTTTATCATGTCAGTAATAAAACAAGAAAAAAAAGAAATTATTCAACCAAAAAAAATGGGTCTTCTAGTAGAGAACCCAGTATATAAGCCATTTAGATATCCATGGTGTTATGATGCATGGCTAACACAACAAAGAATTCATTGGCTTCCAGAGGAAGTGCCTTTAGGTGATGATGTGAGAGATTGGCAAAAAAACTTATCTCAAGCTGAAAAGAATTTATTAACACAGATTTTTAGATTTTTTACTCAAGCGGATGTAGAGGTTAATAATTGTTATTTAAGACATTACACAACTGTTTTTAAACCAACAGAAGTATTGATGATGATGACTGCTTTTGCAGCAATGGAAACAGTTCATATCGCAGCGTACTCGCATTTATTAGATACCATCGGTATGCCAGAGTCTGAATATTCAGCATTTATGAAATATAAAGAAATGAAAGATAAGTACGATTATATGCAAAATTTCAATGTAAATTCAAAAGAAGATATTGCAAAAACTGTTGCTGTGTTCAGTGCTTTTACTGAAGGGCTTCAATTGTTTGCTAGTTTTGCAATTCTTTTAAACTTTCCAAGATTCAATAAAATGAAAGGAATGGGTCAGATCGTAACTTGGTCTGTTCGTGATGAAACTTTACATTGCAACTCTATGATAAGAATTTTTAAAGAGTTTATTAAAGAGAACCCCGAAGTTTGGACACCTCAACTTAAGAAAGAGTTGTATGAGGCTTGCAGAACAATAATTGAGCATGAGGATGCATTTATTGATCTAGCATTTGAAATGGGACCTATGCAAGGACTTACTGCTCAAGAAGTAAAAGACTACATCAGGTTTATTGGAAATAGAAGATTATCTCAATTAGGATTAGAACCAATTTACAAAGTTGATAAAAATCCTCTTACTTGGTTAGACACAATGCTAAATGCTGTTGAGCACATGAACTTCTTTGAAGGAAGAGCAACAGAATATTCTAAAGCATCAACAAGAGGAAATTGGACAGAAGCTTTTAGTTAATTATCTATTATTAATTGATAAGACTTGCCTGTGCTTATTTCCATTGTAAGCAGCTAAAGGTCTTATAAGTTTGTTAGTAGAATGTTGTTCAATTATATGTGCAGACCATCCAGTAATTCTTGAAATAACAAAAATTGGTGTAAAGAAATCAGTATCAAACCCCATTAAATGGTAGGTGGGTCCTGTTGGATAATCCACGTTTGGATGAATATTTTTTCTATCAATCATAACTTTTTCTACAATGTCATATATTTTTTCAAACTTTTTATCTTTTTTAATATTTGCAACTTTTCCAAAATATTTTCTCATTGTAGGTACCCTTGAGTCTCCACTTTTATAAACTCTATGACCAAATCCCATAACAACTTCTTTTTTATCTAAAGCGTTGTTGATCCATTTAAGTGCATTTTCAGGTTTCTTTATTTTATTCATCATATGCATTACTTCTTCATTTGCACCTCCATGAAGTGGTCCTTTTAAACTTGCGATAGCTCCAGTTATTGCTCCATGTATATCAGACAAACTGCTTGTAATGGTTCTTGCTGTAAAGGTAGAAACATTAAAACTATGCTCAGCGTAAAGTATTAAAGATACATCAAATGCTTTTACAATTTCATTTTTTGGAACTTTTCCAAAGCACATATGAAAAAAATTTTCAGCAAACGACAAATTTTTCTTTGGTGGTATTATTTTTTTCACTTTTCTCAATCTGTAAAATGTGGCCAATGCCACTGGTGTTTTTGCGAATATTCTCATAGCTTTTCTATAATTTGCTTGAGGTGAGTTATCCGAAGTCTCTTTATCTTCTAGACCCATAACGCTAACAGCTGTTCTAGCTACATCCATTGGGTGGGATTTTTTCGGCATTTCTTTTATTACATTTAAAAGTGTTTTAGAAAGCTTTCTCTCATTTCTCTCTTGTTTTACAAATTTTTGTAATTGGTTTTTGTTTGGTAATTCCCCATTTAAAATGAGATATGCTACTTCTTCAAAATCACAATTAGCGCAGAGATCCTGAGCCGCGTAACCTCTGTAAGTAAGAGAGTTAATTTCAGGCATAACTTTTGAGATTGAAGTTTCATCAACTGTTACGCCCATTAAACCTTTTTTAATATCATCACTCATTATTCGTGATCCTTTGTACTAAAATTATAAATTTTTTCATCTAAAGAATTGTACTTTTCGTATTCAACAAGTTCATACAATCTTTTTCGAGTTTGCATTTTACTTATAATATTGTTCTGATGTCCATTAGAATAAATGTCTCTAAGACCGTCTTCTACATTTTTCATGGCTAATCTTTGCGTTGTAACTGGATAAATTACTATATTGTATCCTAAATTTTCCAATTCCTTATAGTTTAATAGTTTTGTTTTTCCAAACTCTGTCATATTAGCTAATAAATAACACGAAAGTTCTTTTCTTACTTTTTCAAAATCTTTTTCATCTGCTAACGCTTCTGGAAAAATTATTTCAGCTCCGGCATCAATATATGCTTTGCATCTATCAATCATCTTATCAATACCTTCAACACTTTTTGCATCAGATCTTGCAATTATTTTAAAATTGTCATCTTTTCTTGCTGATACACAATCTTTTATTTTTCTTACCATTTTATTTTTTGATATGAGTTCTTTATTATCTAAATGACCACATCTTTTTCTCTCAATTTGATCTTCCAAATGTACAGCTGCAAGACCAAATTCTTCAAACGTTTCGATTGTTTCTTTACAAGATTTAAAACCAGTATCAATATCAACAATTGTTGGAAGGTCGGTTACCCTTGAAATGAGATATGATCTTGTACTTACATCCTGAATAGTAGTTAATCCTATGTCAGGAAACCCAAGATCATTAGCCATTACACCACCAGAGACATACACGGCGTCATATCCTATTTCTTGAATTAATTTTGCTGTTAAAGGATTATAAGCACCCGGTGCTCTAATAATTTTTTTAGATTTTAATTTGTTATCAAAATCTACTCTTTTTTGACCAGGATCTTTTTCAACAAAATGCATTAAAATATAGCTTTTTTAAAATTTCTTTTTAATTTACTTTTTTTAACTACTAAATTCAATTTTCCAAGTTGACCTGACTTTAGTTTTTTCAGTTTTTGAACAATTTTAATAAATCTATCACTTTCTTTTTTATCAAGGATATCCTTAGTTAAATTTAAAAATTTATTTATATAATTGTTTCTTTTAAATGGTCTTGCCCCATATGGATGAGCATCAGCCCTCTCAAGTGCGTCTGTTACTTTCTTTCCATTATTTAAAGTAATAACAACTTTTGCTCCAAAAGATTTTCTTTTTGGGTCTGGATCATGATATTTCCTTGTCCATTTTTTATCTTCATGGGTTTGTATTGATTTCCAAATTTTTATAGTTGATTTTTTATTTGCTCTAGATTTTGTGTATGATTTTATATGATGCCATTCCCCATCCTCTAGTGCTACTGCAAAAATATACATAATGGAATGATCTAAAGTTTCTCTACTTGCATTTGGATCCATTTTTTGTGGGTCATTAGCGCCAGTTCCTATTACATAATGAGTATGGTGGCTTGTAAAAATATCAATTTTTTTTATATGATTTAAATTTCTAATTTTCTTTTTAAATTTTTTTGCTAGATCAATTAGCGCTTGAGATTGATACTCAGCTGAATATTCCTTAGTGTATGTTTCTAGAATTGCTTTTTTTGTTTCACCTCTTTTTGGTAATGGAACTTTGTACAGTGCTTTCTTACCATCTAATATTCTTGCAATAACACTATCTTCTCCTTCATAAATTGAACTAGGAGCACCTTCTCCACGCATAACTCTATCTACTGCTTCTATAGCTAGCTTACCTGCATGTGCAGGAGCGAATGCTTTCCAACTTGAAATTTCACCTTTTCTTGATTGTCTTGTTGATATAGTTGTATGTAAAGCTTGTTGTATTGCTTGATAAATTGTTTCAGTATTTAATTTTAGCATTGATCCAATCCCCGCAGCAACACTTGGTCCTAAATGGGCTATGTGATCAACCTTATGTTTGTGTAAACATATACCTTTCACAAGATTTACTTGGACTTCATATGCAGTAATAATTCCTCTTAAAAGATCTATACCACTTCTTTTTTTTTGTTGAGCTACACTTAGAAGTGGAGGGATATTATCACCTGGGTGACTATAATCTGCAGCTAAAAAAGTATCATGAAAATCTAATTCTCTTACGGCTGTCCCGTTTGACCAAGCAGCCCATTCACAATCGTATTTAAGATTAGAATTAACACCAAATAAAGTTGCACCATTATTTCGTTGATGTTTAAATGCCATTTCTCTTGATGAGATAACTGGTTTCCTATTTAAAGATGCGATAGCTACAGATGCATTATCTATAATTCTGTTAATAACCATCTCAACAGAATCTTTATTTAGTTTAGCATTATCACTTGCTATTTCAGCAATTTTCCATGCTAATTGTTTTTTTTTGGGGCAATCTTTTTTTGATGGATAAACTTTTACTTTGTGTATAATCAAATTATCTCCTTAAATTCTCATACAGTAATAATGACTTATTAATCAATTACAATCAAAATGGCGGTTATCAAAAGTAAAAATGCTAAAAAAAACTCTATTATTACTTTTATTTTATTATTCTTTACCAAATTTTTAATACCTGATCCAAAAGCAGCCCAAGGAGAAATTGAAATTGGACAAATTATGAGAGCAACGCATGAGATAAATAATATAGATAAAATCAAATTACCATCTTTTGGCAAAAAACCAGAAGCAGCCATACTTGAAATAGTCCATGCTTTTGGATTTACTATTTGAAATAAAGCCGCTTCATAGAATTTCAGTGGTCTTGAATCATCATCTTTAATTTTGCTAAATGAACCAATAATTTTATAACCAAGATAAATTAAGTAGATTGCACATAGTATTTTCATTATATTCTGTAACTCTGGAAATATTTGAAAAACTTTTCCTAATCCAAGACAAACCAAAATTAATTGAGTTACGTGACCAATAGTTATGCCAGTCATGTGAGGAATACTTCTTAAAAAACCGAATTTTAATCCTGAAGCAAGAACCATAGCATTATTTGGTCCTGGGGTTACATACATGACAAAATAAAAACTTACTAGAGCAAAGATTAAATTTGTATCAACCATTTAAGTATTTGGAGACAATTTTATCAACATTTACAAAATCAGTTATAAGATGATTGTGATAAATTTGTTCTATTTTTTTATCAGTATAACCATCTTCTAAAAGAATCATTGGAATATTAGCAGCCCTTGCAGCGTCTGCATCATTTTCACTATCACCAAACATTAAACACCTATCTAATTTTCCATTAATTATTTCAACTATACTAGTTAAATGTCTTGGGTCAGGTTTGCAGTAATCAAATGTATTACCTCCAGCCACATACTCAAAATAATGATAAATATTAATTTTTTTTAACAAGTCTATTGCAAGATGCTCTTGCTTATTTGTACATACTGCCATTGATATATCCTTAGATTTTGCCCAATCCAAAAATTCTTGAACCCCTTTAATCAACTTACTTTCAACAACTAAATTTTTTCCGTAAAAATTTATAAATTCCTTTACCATTTCATTTTTAATTTTTTCATCTGTTATTTTTGAAAACTCTTTTTTTGCAGCACCCCAAATTGATCTACCAATTAAAACAGCAGCTCCTTTGCCAACCAAGTTCCTAATCTCTTCTACACTTTTTGTGCTATACCCAAATTTTTTCATTACGTGATTATGTGCAGCCATTAAGTCAGGTGCTGTATCAACTAATGTGCCGTCTAGATCAAATATAATTGTATATTTTTGACTCATTTTAAAAGAATTATTAAGAAATAATTTGTGAATTAAAGATCATATATACTTAATTATAAGAAAAAACTAAATGAGACAAACAAATTTAAACATTAAATTAAGAGAAAAATTTATCAAGCAAGGAGTTAAAATGATTGCTCCTGAAACTGTATTTTTTTCAAAAGATACTAAAATTGGTAAAAATGTAATTATAGAACCTTACGTAGTGTTTGGAAAAAAAGTAAAAATTAAAAATAATGTAAAAATTTTAGGCTTTTCACATGTTGAAGGAGTCGTTATAGAGCCAAATTGTGTAATAGGACCTTTTGTTAGATTAAGACCCGGAACAAAATTAGAAAAAAATTCTAAAGTTGGAAATTTTGTTGAGATTAAAAAAAGTACACTTAAAAAAAATTCTAAAGTAAATCATCTCTCTTATATTGGTGATAGTATGGTTGGCAAGTCGTCAAACATTGGTGCTGGAACTATTACTTGTAATTATGATGGTGTGAGTAAAAATAAAACAATCATTGAAGATAATGTTTTTATCGGATCTAATTCATCTTTAGTAGCCCCCTTAAAAATTGGAAGAAACGCTGTCATTGGAGCAGGTTCCGTTATTACAAAAAATGTAAATAAAAATAGTTTAGCTTTAACTAGAGCTAACCAGATCGAGAAAAAAAATTATAATAGAAAGAAAAAATAATGTGTGGAATTATTGGAATTACTAGCAATAAACCTGTATCTTCATCGATATTAAATTCCTTAAAAAAACTTGAATACAGGGGGTATGACTCTGCAGGTATAGCAACAATAAACGAAGGTTTAATAAATGAAGTTAAATGTCAGGGTAGAGTTGATGTATTGGAAAAAAATATTTCACAAATTAACCTTTTAGGAAATGTTGGAATTGGTCATGTAAGATGGGCAACGCATGGTATGCCAAGTACAATTAATGCGCATCCTCATTCAACTGAAAGTATTTCTGTTGTTCACAATGGAATAATTGAAAATTCAACTGTTTTAAAAAAACAATTAATTAACAAAGGACATAAATTTAAATCACAAACTGACACAGAGGTTATTGTTCATCTCTTAACTGAATATTTGAAAAAAAATGAATTAAACGAGGCAATTATTAAAACTTTAAATGATTTAGATGGAAGTTTTGCTTTGGGTATAATTTTTAAGGAAATGCCTGATTTGATTATTGGCGCAAGGAGAGGATCACCATTAGCTGTAGGATATGGTCCAAATGAAAATTATTTAGGATCTGATTCATATGCTTTAAAATCAATGACAAATAAAATTACTTATCTAAATGATGGCGAATTTTGTGTAATAAGAAAAAAAGAAATCAACTTCTTTGATTCCAAAGGGAAAAAAGTAAATAAAAAAATATTACATTTATCAACTAGTGATCAAAATTATGAAAAAGGTGAGTACAAACATTTCATGGCAAAAGAAATAGATGAGCAACCAATTACAATTAAAAATTGTCTAAATGAATATATTGACAAAATTAATAACGAGATAAATCTTCTTAATTTTCCATGGAAAAAAGAGGAAATTAAATCAATAAAGCTTATTGGATGTGGCACAGCATTTCATTCGTGCTTAGTAGGTAAATATTGGTTTGAACAATTAACTAATTTAGATGTGCAAGTAGATATAGCATCTGAATTTAGGTATAGAAAAAATAAGTTCAACAAAGATTGCTTATATATTTTTATTTCCCAATCAGGTGAAACAGCAGATACTTATGCTGCTTTAGATTTATGTAATAAAAATGACATGAAAACATGTAGTATTGTAAATGTAGTAGAAAGCTCTATAGCAAGGGACTCTAAATTCGTCTTGCCAATTCATTGTGGTCCCGAAATTGGAGTTGCATCCACAAAGGCATTTTTAGGACAAATGTTAGTAATTTATTTATTATGTGTAAAAATTTCATTTTTCAAAGATGATATTAATAAGCAAAAATATATTGAAAAAATTAAAAATCTTAAATTACTTTCTGATTTAGTTAACAAAACAATCTCTGCAGAAAATAAAATTCAATTAATTTGTAATACTTTTGCTAACGCAAAAGGATCAATGTTTTTAGGTAGAGGTTACTCATATCCTATTGCACTTGAAGGAGCTTTAAAATTGAAAGAATTAGCATATATACATGCCGAGGGATATCCAGCAGGTGAAATGAAACATGGTCCATTAGCATTAATTGAAGATGGAATGCCAGTTGTAGTGATTGCTCCAAAAGACGAGCATTACAAAAAAACTATTTCAAATATGCAAGAAGTGATAGCAAGAGGTGCGAAAGTTTTACTCATAACTAACAAAGAAGATGACCAAGTAGTATCTGAAAATATTTGGCAAAAAATTGAAATTGAAAATATAGAAAATGATTTGTATCCTTTTTTAGTAACTATACCTTTGCAAAAGTTAGCATATTATACAGCTTTAAAAAAAGGCTATGATATTGATAAACCTAGAAATCTGGCTAAATCAGTTACAGTTGAATAATTAATAAACTCTGCTACAACACTCTTAGGTTGAATATGAAAAAATGGAATACTAATAGTTGGAGAAAACATCCTGTTAAACACATCCCAAAATATGAGGATGAGAAGGAATTAAATGTAGTTTTAAGTAAACTTAAAACTTTTCCACCTTTAGTATTTGCAGGTGAAACTACACACTTGAAGAGACAGCTTGCCGAAGTTGTTGATGGTAAGGCTTTTTTACTTCAAGGCGGAGATTGTGCAGAAAGTTTTGCAGAATTTCATCCAGACAAAATTAGAGACTACTTCAAAGTTTTTTTACAAATGTCTTTAGTTTTAACTTACTCAGCATCCTTACCAGTTGTAAAATTAGGAAGAATTGCTGGTCAATTTTCTAAACCTAGAAGTGCGCCCACTGAGAAAATAGGCGATAAAGAACTTCCAAGTTATTTAGGAGACAATATTAATTCAATTGAATTTACTGAGAAAGCAAGGCGACCTGATCCTAGAAGATTATTTAAAGCTTATTCACAGTCTGCATCTACATTAAACCTAATTAGAGCTTTCTGTCATGGTGGATTTGCTGATTTAAAAAAAGTTCATTTATGGAATCTTGGTTATATTAAAAAAAGTCCGCAAGCTAAAAAATTTAAAGAACTAGAAGATAAAATTGCTGACGCTTTAGCATTTATGGATGCATGTGGAATTAATTCAGAATTTAACAGAAGACTAAAAACTGTAAATTTTTGGACATCGCATGAAGCTTTACTACTTCCTTTTGAAGAAGCAATGACAAGGGTAGACTCAACATCAGGACAATATCATGATACTTCTGCTCATTTTGTTTGGATAGGTGATAGAACAAGACAATTGGATGGTGGACATGTTGAATTTTGTAGAGGTATTGAAAATCCTATAGGAATTAAATGTGGACCAACATCGAAACCAGAAGAGATTGCTAAAATATGTGAATTAATAAATCCAAAAAATGAAAAAGGGAAAATTACACTTATTTCTAGATTTGGACATGATAAAGTAGAGAAGTTTTTACCTAAACTTATAAGAGGAATTAAAAAAGAAGGTCTAAATGTAATTTGGTCTTGTGACCCAATGCATGGAAATACATTAGTATCTTCAACTGGTTTTAAAACAAGACCGTTCAATAATGTTTTAAATGAAGTTAAAAATGTATTCCAAGTACATCAAAGTGAGGGATCATATGCAGGAGGTCTTCATATAGAAATGACTGGTCAGAACGTGACAGAATGTACTGGTGGTGCAAAAAATATCTCTGACCAAGATCTTTCAAGCAGATATCATACACATTGTGATCCAAGACTTAATGCAGATCAATCTATTGAACTAGCATTTTTAATTTCTGATGAAATTAAGAAAAACTCTAATTACGCTAAAAACATTATTAAAGCAGCTTCTTAATAGCTTATTTAAACAGATGAGCTTATTAAGTATAACTATTTATTTATACAATATAAAATTAAAGTGACTATATCTTAAATATGAATAAAAAACTTAAAATTGCACTGGCTCAATTAAATCCATTGGTTGGAGACGTTTCGGGAAATGTTGATAAATTATTAAAAATCAGATCTGAATTGAAGAATGATGTTGATTTATTGGTAGCCCCAGAGCTTTATATTTCTGGATATCCAATAGATGATTTAGTTTTGAGAGAGGATTTTTTAAATTTAGTAGAAGTTGAGATAAAAAGGCTTGTCGAAAATACGAAAGATGGAAAATCAGCAATAATATTTGGCGCACCTAGAAGAGATAATACATTGATTAAAAATTCAGTGTATGTAGTCGAAAATGGTAAAATAGGGGCCATTAAAGATAAATATGAGCTTCCTAATACTGGAGTTTTTGATGAACAAAGAATATTTACTGAGGGTGAATTAGAAGATTGTATAAAAATAAAAGATATTAATTTTGGATTGCCCATTTGCGAAGATATTTGGGAAAAAACAGTTTTAGATAATTTATCTAAATCTGGAGCAGAGATAATTATTGCAATCAATGCATCACCTTTTACAATTTCAAAAATTTCTGAAAGAAATCAAATAACTTTATCAAGAGTTAAAGAGACCAAACTTCCACTTATATATTTAAACAGGACAGGGGGGCAAGATGAACTGATATTTGACGGAACATCCTTTGCTTTAAATCACGACGGAAATAAATTTTTTTGTTCCGCAGAATTTAAAGAGGAGATTTCAATTTTAGATTTTGAGAAAAAAAATGGGAAATGGATAGGAAATGGAAGTATAACTAAAAGTTCATCAGAAATTGAAAGACTATATAAAGCATTGGTTCTTGGACTAAGGGATTATGTCAATAATAATAAATTTCCTGGAGTCGTCCTAGGTTTATCAGGTGGAATTGATTCCGCTCTTGTTGCAGCAATTGCAACAGATGCATTTGGACCAAGCATGGTTCAATCAATTATGCTTCCAAGTAACTTTACAGGGCAAGACAGTTTAAATGACGCTAAAGATACCGCAAATCTTTTAAAAATTAATTTTTCAAATTTAGAAATTAATGAAGCTATGAAAATTGTTGATAAAACACTAGGGAAATTTAACGGAAAAAGTTTTTCACCAGGTATTACAGAGGAAAATATTCAGTCAAGACTAAGAGGTTTGTTACTTATGGCGTTATCAAACCGTTATGGTTATATGGTATTAGCAACTGGTAATAAATCAGAGTATGCCGTTGGATATTCAACTTTATATGGTGATATGTGTGGTGGTTTTGCACCAATCAAGGATGTATGGAAAACAGACGTTTTTAAATTATGCAGGTGGAGAAATGAAAATTTTTCTGAATTATTTAAAGGGCCCAAAGGAAGAGTTATTCCAGAAAATATTATTACCAAAGCACCAACTGCTGAACTAAGAGAGAACCAAAAAGATACAGATAGTTTACCAGAATATGAAATTTTGGATGAAATTTTAAAAGGCCTTGTGGAAAAAGAGATTTCAGTTGAAAAGATTATATCAAAAGGTTTTGAAAGAGAAATTGTAGAGAAGACAGCACACTTACTGGCTAGATCTGAATATAAAAGATTTCAATCTGCACCTGGGCCAAAAGTAACATCTAAAGCTTTTGGTAGAGACAGAAGATTTCCACTTACAAGTGGATTTAGAAATTGGAACTAAATGAATAAGGATATTTTTTTATCTAATAGTTTAGGAAACAAAAAAGAGAAATTTATCCCAATGGATCAAACAAAAGTCGGTATGTATGTTTGCGGACCAACCGTTTATGATGATCCACACATTGGAAATGCCAGACCTTTAGTCGTCTTTGATTTATTATTTAAAGTTCTAAAATGTAAATATGGAAATAAATCTGTAATATATGTAAGAAATATAACAGATATCGATGACAAAATTATTCAATCATCAAAAGAAAAAAATATTTCAATATCTGAGTTAACATCAAATATTACTGAAAAATTCCATGATGATTGTAAGTATTTAAATTGTGAAATTCCTACTTATGAACCTAAAGCAACTGAAAATATTGAGTTAATGGTGAACATGATACAAGAATTATTGAAAAATAAATTTGCATATGAAAATAAAAAACACGTTTATTTTAAAGTTAAAAATTTTAGAGATTATGGAAAACTTTCAAATAAAAATATTGATGATTTAATTGCAGGATCAAGAGTAGAATTATCTGATAAAAAAGAAAATCAAGAGGATTTTGTTTTATGGAAACCATCAGAGGATGATGAGCCATCATGGGAGTCACCTTGGGGCAAAGGTAGACCTGGTTGGCATTTAGAATGCTCTGTTATGTCAAAAAAATATTTAGGTAATACTTTTGATATACATGGAGGTGGAAGGGACCTAATATTTCCTCATCACGAAAACGAAATTGCTCAGTCAGTGTGTGCAAATAAAACAGAAAGATTTGCAAACTATTGGGTTCACAATAATTTTATAACTATGTCAAAAGAGAAAATGTCTAAGTCACAAGGTAATATTTTAAAAATAAGTGATTTTAAAAAAAAATATAATGGTCAGGTTTTAAGATTAGCTTTAATGAGTACTCATTATAGTCAACCATTAGACTGGAATGAAAAACTAATGGATGAATGTCAGAGAACTTTAGACAAATGGTACAATTGCTATGTGCCAGTAAATAAAAAAATCTTAATTCAAGATGATGATTTAAATCCTTTATATGATGACTTAAATACACCAGGTTTTATTGCTGTTCTTCATAAACTTTATGATAAAGCTAGAGAAGGCAAGCAAGAAGAGAAAGAAATATTTACAACTGCATGTAAATTTATTGGTCTTTTAGATCAATCAAAAGAAGAGTGGGAAAGTTTCAAAAAACAAAATTTGAAACTTTCCGAAAAAGATATTTTGAAGAAAATTGAAGAAAGAAATAAATCAAGAGATCAAAAAGATTATAAATTAGCTGATAAAATTAGAAATGAGTTATTAGACAAAGGTATTTTAATTGAAGATAAAGATGGTAAAACAACCTGGAAAATTAAATGAGTAAAGAAAGATTATACATATTTGATACAACATTAAGAGATGGGGCTCAAACCCAAGGTGTACATTTTTCTCTTGATGAAAAAACCAAAATTGCACATGCTTTAGATGATCTAGGTGTAGATTATATAGAAGGAGGTTGGCCGGGTGCTAATCCATCTGATACAGAATTTTTTCAAAAAGGTTTAAACTTAAAAAATTCTTCTTTTACTGCTTTTGGAATGACAAAAAAAGCAGGGCGAAGCGCTGAAAATGATCCTGGATTATCGGCAATTTTAAATTCAAATACAACATCAGTTTGTCTTGTAGGAAAAGCATGGGATTTTCATGTTGATGTAGCACTTGGTATTTCAAAGGAAGAAAATTTAGAAAATATAAGTGAAACTACTAAACACTTTGTTAAAAATAATAAGGAGTTCATGTTTGATGCAGAACATTTTTTTGATGGTTATAAATCAAATCCTAAATATGCCTTAGAGTGTATTAAAGCAGCTTATGATAATGGAGCTAAATGGATAGTTTTATGTGATACTAATGGTGGGACTTTACCTCATGAAGTAACTGAAATAGTAAAAGAGGTATCTAAACATGTACCAGGAAAAAACTTGGGTATTCACGCACACAATGATACTGGCAATGCTGTTGCAAATTCAATTGCTGCAGTTTTATCTGGAGCTCGGCAAATACAAGGTACTATTAATGGATTAGGTGAAAGATGTGGAAATGCTAATTTAATGTCAATTATTCCCACATTTCATCTTAAAAAAGAATTATCAGAAAAGTTTGAAATAAATATTAAAGAAAAAAATATAAAGCACATTACTCAATGTTCAAGATTACTTGATGAGATTTTAAATAGAAAGCCAAACAAACATTTACCATATGTTGGAGCTGCAGCATTTTCGCATAAAGGCGGCCTACATGTTTCAGCGGTACAAAAAGATCCAAAAACCTATGAACATATTGATCCTTCAGATGTTGGCAATGCAAGAAACATAGTTGTTTCAGATCAATCAGGTAAATCTAATATTTTATCTAGGCTGAAAACAATTGGAATAGAAATTAAAGAAAATGATCCAAAAGTCAAAAAACTATTGGAAGAAGTAAAAGATAGAGAATTTATTGGTTACAGTTATGATGGAGCTGATGCTTCATTCGAACTATTAGCTAGAAGAGTAATAGGAGAAATTCCAAGGTATATATCAATAAAAGAATATGACGTTTCGGTTTCAAAAAATGATCAAGATAAAATCATTTCTAAAGCAAAAGCAAAATTAGAGGTGGACGGAGAGCAAATTGTCTGTGAAGGTGAAGGTAATGGACCTGTTCATGCTCTTGATAACGCAATACGAAAAAATGTTACCAGGTTAGAAAAATATTCAGAATATTTAAAAGATTTAAAATTGGTTGATTACAAGGTAAGAATTTTAAATACAGGAACTGAGGCAACTACTAGGGTTTCGATCGAAAGCACTGACTCCAAAGGGAAAAATTGGTTTACTATTGGAGTTTCGCCAAACATAATAGATGCATCATTTAAAGCTCTTATTGATAGTTTAGATTTCAAATTATTTAAGGATAAAGCTCCCGCAAGTAAATAAATGAAAATTAAGAAGTTTTCAGAGAAACCTACTGATATTAATAGCAGGGTAGGAGCCGAACCTGTTGTTTGTTATCCAAATGATAACATAAATGATAATCTTCAAATTTTGCATGAAGCAAGAAAACATATCAAACAAATCGATGAGATCATTATCCCACCAAGAGATGCAAAAACTTTTAAAGTTAAATCAGGTAATTTTTTTAGAATAGAAAGTATTGAGGGACCGCAAGTTGGAGACTTAAATCTATTTCAAGCTGATAATTTAGAAGAAAAGTTTTATTCTGGTAAAACTAGAGCTCTTTACGGAACACATATTTCAGTTGGAGATAAAATGCTTAGTAGCTTTCCATATCTAAGATCATTAGCTACAATTACTTGGGATACATTAGATTGGTACGGTTATGATAAAGATGGGGGTTCAGTTCACGATGTCATAGGTACAAGATGTGATCCCTACACATATAAGCTAACATCAAATAATGATTATCATTACTGTTGTCATTCAAATTTAACCAGAGCTTTGGTTAAAGAAAAAAACATAAAATTAGATGATGCAGAAAAAATCGTACACGATGTATTAAATGTATTTATGCTCACTGGTTTTACTAACGAAACGAAACAATACTTTATGAAGTCTAGTCCTGTAAGACCTGGTGATTATTTAGAATTTTTTGCAGAAACAGATTTACTAGGAGCTTTATCTGCTTGTCCAGGAGGAGATTGTGGATCAGAACATTCATCTGATGTTGCAAAATGTTACCCATTAAAGGTTTCAATTTGGGATGTCGATAAAAAATTCCTAAAGGGAATTAATCCTTCGACCTCGTCTAATTATAATAGAAATCATGGCATCAAATAAATGAATAATAATAAAGTTACATTTATTTTACACAAACCTCAACTTTCTGAAAATATTGGTGCTTGCGCAAGAGCAATTAAGAATTTTAATTTTCAAAAGTTATATCTAATAGAACCAAAACCAATTTTTCCTAATGATAAAATATTAGCAACATCGGTAGGAGCAAAAGATGTTATAAAGAAAAGTAAAGTATTTAATAATTTAGAGAGTTCTCTTGGAGATATCGATATATTAATTGCAACATCAGCAAGATTTAGAAATAAAAATGTAAAACATATTAATTTAGAAAATTTAAAGAAAATAGATTTTAGAAAAAAAATCGGTTTTTTATTTGGCTCAGAAGCATCAGGACTTTCAAATAAAGAGATTAGTTATGCAAATTACACTTTGCAAATTCCGACGAATATTAAATTTAAATCTCTAAATTTATCGCATAGTGTAATAATTATTGCACAATTCATATCAAGTTTTTTAAACTCCAAATCTAATCATTTTAAAAAATCTAAAAAGGTAAAGAAAGCTTCTAAAAAGGAAATTCAATCAATGATTAATTTATGCCTAAGTAATCTAAATGAAATTAATTTTTTTAAACATAAAGAAAAAAAACCAATAATGCTTGAAAATTTAAGAAACATCTTTTACAGAATGGAACTTTCAGATAAGGAAACACGTATTTTATCAAGTGTATTTGCAACTTTAGCTAAAAAAGGTCGATTGACAAAATGAAGAGTAAGTTTATAAACCCACCTATTAAATGACAAAAAGATTAAACTCAAAACATAAAGTTGACAGAAGATTAAAAGTAAATCTTTGGGGAAGGCCAAAGAGTCCTTTCAACACAAGAGGTTACCCACCTGGTCAACATGGACAAAGTAAATCTGCAAAACCATCTGATTTTGGTATTCAATTACAAGCGAAACAAAAACTTAAGTGTTATTATGGAAACATGAACGAAAGACAATTTAGAAATGTATATAAAAAAGCAATTATGAAAAAAGGGGATAGTGCAGAAAATTTAATTGGTTTATTAGAAAGACGATTGGATGCAATTGTTTACAGAGCAAAGTTAGCAACAACAATTTTTTCGGCAAGACAATTGATAAATCATGGACATTTAAAAGTTAATGGAAAAAAAGTAAATATTTCAAGTTACCAAGTTAGAGAAGAAGATAGTATTGAAATAAGAGATAAATCAAAACAACTTGCCTTTATAGATGTTGCTCTTGCTAATAAAGAGCGAGAAGTTCCAGAATATCTACAAGTAGATGAAAAGAATAAAAAAGTAAAATTTGTAAGAGTTCCAAAGTTTGAGGAGGTTCCTTATCCTGTTGTAATGGAACCAAACCTTGTTATTGAATATTATTCAAGATAATTGAAACTATCTTTTAAAAAAATTTCAGTATTAATTTCTCTTCTATATCTTTTAATTGGTGTTTATCTAGCAGTTAACAGTGGTATCTCACACGATGAATTTCATGAACAGCAAAACTGGAATGTTAATCTTGAAGCAATAAAAAGTTTTTTTATTAGTGGTGAATACAATAATCTTTTAAATTATAAGGATAAATATCATGGCATAGGATTTCATTTTTTTAGTCAACCTATACAATTTTTATTTTCAGATGTAATTTCTAATAGTTTAAATATTAGCGAATATGGTGGTTTATTAATTTCAAAACACATTGCAACTTTTTTAATTTTTTTTATTTCTGGATTATTTTTGTACAAAATTCTCCTTATTATTAAAAACGATGAATTATTTGCTATAACATCTGTAGGTATTTATTTTACCTACCCATATCTTTTTGGACATTCTTTATTTAATCCTAAAGATATACCTTTTCTTTCTATATGGATTATTTGTACTTTTTATTTAATAAAAATATTACAAAATTTGCAAATTCATAAAAAAATCAATTTTAAATTATTAATTACTTTATCTTTTTTTACAGCCTTTTTAGTCTCAATAAGAACATTAGGTTTAATAATCTTTCTCCAATATCTTGTTTTTATAATTGTTTATTTGGAAATTAAAAAATTGAATACATTCCAACTTATTAAAACTAAGTTTCAAAATTTATTAATATTTTTCGTTACAACCGCAGTATTAATATATTTAATGAATCCTATACTTTGGCACAATCCTTTAGAAATAGTTAAATCTGTAAGTTGGATGGGAAAGTACCAACAAAATGTTTGCACTATCACCTTAGGTAACTGTATGAAGGCATTAAATCTTCCTGCAAGCTATTATTTTATTTGGTTATTTTTTAAACTTCCAATTTTAGTAATATTTGGAATTTTCTTATTTCCATTTATTGAGAATAAACTTGATCAAAATAAATTTTCTAAAATTATTCTTATTTCAGTGTTAATTTCTATTCTTTCTATTTTAGTCCTGTTTATTATTATGAATATTTCATTATACGATGAATTAAGACATATAATGTTTTTAATTCCATTAATATTAATTACAGGATTTTCATTCCTTTACATATTTAATAGAAATATATTTCTTGTTTTAGGCTCACTAACAATTCTTTTTTTTACTTTGGAGAATATAAATATAAATCCATATCAATACACATGGATGAATTCTTCAGCAAAGATATTTGATATTAATAAAAACTTTGAGACGGATTATTGGGGTATTAGTAATAAAAATTTAAGTAAAAAAATTGAGCAGGATTATGTAAATAAAAAATTTGTTAAACAAGACTGTATTTACGGAGGTCAATATACAGAGGTTTTTTTAAAAAAATATGGATTTAAATGTTTCAAATCTTACAGTGAATTAGATGGAGCAAAAAATAGACCTTATTATGTAATTAAAAACGTTAGAAATGTTAAACGTTCAAATCCAAAAGATTGCTCGCTAATCTTAATAGAAAAGTATAATTATTTTTTAAGCAAACAAGAAATTAACTTAGGTAGTCTTTGGTATTGTGATTAATCAGTGCTTTCTCTGAGTTCGTTTCTGATTTTTCTAATAAATTGATTTATCAACTTCGCATCTTCTTTTGATAAATATCTTTCTTTTTTAATTGCTTTTTTTAATTCTTCTCTTATTTTTTCTACACCATCTTTGCGACCTTCTTTGGTTAATATAACTTCACTCTGAGATGTAAATTCTTTTATTTGTTTAGCGATTGTTAACTCATAAACTAAAACTATAGCAATAATTGCTACTATAGTTTTGTATATGAATTGTTTCATGATTTATGTGGAATATTTTTATCCTGAAAAACTTTCTTTAATTCTCCATTTTCAAACATTTCTTTAATTATATCGCATCCACCAATAAATTCATTTTTAACATAAAGTTGCGGGATCGTTGGCCAATCACTGTAAACCTTAATACCTTCCCGGAGACTTTGGTTTTCTAAAACATTAACACCTTTAAATTTTACCTCTAAAAGTTTTAATATATTAGATACAGCCATTGAGAAACCACATTCAGGTGACTCCGGTGTTCCTTTCATAAATAAACAAACATCGTTTGTTTTAATTTCATTACTAATTTGTTCTTTAAGTTGTTGGTCCATTTTTCTCCTTTGTTATTAGAGCTAAAGCGTGTAGCTCATTTCCCATTTTTCCTTTCAAGGCATTATATACCATTTTATGCTGTTCTATTTTAGTTTTTCCATTAAATTTAGATGAAATTACTGTCGCAGAGTAATGATTTTCATCTCCTGCTAAATCTTTAATTTCGAGAATTGCATCTGGAAACGCTTCCTTTATTAAACTCTCCAGTTCTTTAAAATTCATTGTCATTATTGAGCCATATAATCCATTAACCAATTTTTATTATGTTTAGCTAATTCGTCAACTGATATCTTTTCCTCATCTACATATATATAATTATCTTTTTGAACTTGACCTAATAAATCAAAATGAACTGAATTTTCTTTTAAGATATTTTCAACTTTTTTATGATTTTTCTTAGAAACCTCAACAACATATCTTCCTTGATCCTCACTAAAGAAATATTCAAACTTATTAATCAAACTTTTTAAATTATTTAACTTCACTCCTTTTTTACCTTTAATACACATTTTTGTTATTGTTGTAAGGATACCCCCAAGCGAAACATCACGACAAGATAGTATTAGTTTATTATTCATTAATTTCATTACTGTTGCACCATTATTTTTTTCATTAAAAAGATTTATTTCAGGTGGAGGACCTTTTTTTTCATTTAAGATATTTCTTGCAAACACACTTTGATCCAAATGCCCCTCAGTTTTTCCTATTGCAAAAATAATGTTACCTTCATTTTTAAGATCCATAGTGACCATATTTTTATAATTTTTTAATAATCCAACGCCACCTATTGATGGTGTAGGTTTAATTCCTTTATCTTTAGTTTCATTGTAAAAAGAAACATTTCCTGAAACGACCGGAAAATTTAAATATTTACTTGCCTCTGAAATACCTTGGACACATTCCACAAATTCTCCCATGTTTTTTTCCTTTTCAGGATTTCCAAAGTTTAAACAATTAGTTATTGCTATCGGTTCTGCCCCTACGGAAATAATATTTCTCCAACTTTCACAAACAACTTGTTTTCCACCTGTTAGAGGGTGTGCGTAACAATAAGTAGCTGAGGAGTCTACGCTTGCTGCAACTGCTTTTTCTGTACCATGAATTCTTACAACACCAGAATCACCACCAGGTTTTTGTATTGTATCCCCCATAACAGTATGGTCGTACTGATTCCATACCCATTTCTTTTCACAAATATTTGGATTTGAAATTAACTTTTTAAGACAATTTTCAATTTTAAGAGATTTAAAATTTTCTTTTTTAAATTTAATTTTTTGAGGAAGTTTCGCTTTTTTCCATTTTCTATCGTACTCTGGGGCATTTTCAGCTAGAAAATCGATTGGAATATCTGCAACTTGTTTTTTTTCAAAATAAATTTCAATTTTCTTAGAGTTTGTTGTTTTACCAATTACTGCAAAATCTAAATCCCATTTATCAAATATTTTTTTTGCATTTTCTTCTTTCCCATTTTCAAGAACAATTAGCATTCTTTCCTGACTTTCTGATAACATAATTTCGTAAGGCGTCATTTTATCTTCTCTGCAGGGAACTTTACTTAAATCTAATTCTATTCCCAATTTTCCTTTTGATGCCATCTCGACACTCGAAGATGTTAGTCCTGCTGCACCCATATCTTGAATTGATATAATAGAATCATCAGCCATTAATTCTAAACATGCCTCTAGCAAAAGTTTTTCTGTAAACGGATCTCCAACTTGTACTGTTGGTTTTTTTTCTTCAATTTTATCATCAAACACTGCTGACGCCATGCTAGCACCATGTATTCCATCTCTACCAGTTTTTGATCCCACATAAATTACAGGTTTACCTATACCAGCTGCCTTTGAGTAAAATATCTTATTTTTATTCACTAATCCGATTGTCATTGCATTTACTAAAATATTTCCATTATAAGATTCGTCAAAACATGTTTGACCTCCAATTGTCGGAACACCAATGCAATTTCCATAACCACCAATTCCTTTAACAACTCCTCTTAATAAATTTTTAGTTTTTTTGTGTTGAGTTGATCCAAAATGAATTGAATTTAAATTAGCAATAGGTCTTGCACCCATTGTAAAAACATCCCTCATGATACCGCCTACACCAGTTGCTGCACCTTGATATGGTTCTATAAATGAAGGGTGATTGTGACTTTCAATTTTAAAAACAATAGCATCTTCATCATCAACGTCGATGACGCCTGCATTTTCACCTGGTCCTTGTATTACTCTTTTGCCTTGTGTGTGGAGATTTTTTAAATGTTTTCTTGAAGATTTATATGAACAATGTTCATTCCACATAGCTGAAAAAATTCCGAGTTCAGTTAGATTTGGTGTTCTTTTCATAAGATCACAAATTTCTTTAAACTCATCTTTTTTTAATCCATGATCTATAGCTACCTGTTCGTTTACTGTTGTCATTTAAGATTATTTAATAAATTTTTAAAAAAAATTGATCCATCTTCACCTGAAAGATATTTATCAATCATCCTTTCAGGATGAGGCATCATACCTAAAATATTTTTTTCTTTATTAAAAATACCAGCAATATTTTGTAGCGCTCCATTTGGATTTGATTTCTCATTTACTTCACCTTTTTCATTACAATAAGAAACTGCTATAAGATTATTATCTTCAAGCATTTTTAGCTCATCACCAGAACAGAAATAATTACCTTCATTGTGAGCAATATGGAGTTCTAAAACATCTTTATCTATACTATTAAAATATTTATTATTTTTGTCGTTAACTTTTACGAACACATTTTTACATATAAATTCAATATTTTTATTTTGTTGGAGAACACCAGGAAGGAGACTTGTTTCAGTTAATATTTGAAAACCGTTACAAATACCAAGAATCAATCCACCTTTTTTTGCAAAATCTATAACAGATTTAATAATTTTACTTTTACCAGCTATGCTTCCACATCTCAGATAATCACCGTATGAAAATCCTCCTGGTAGGACAATTAAGTCTGATTTAGGAAGTTGTTCATCATCATGCCATACCATTTCATTTTTAAAGCCAAATTTTTTTAATGCTACATCCATATCTCTATCGCAATTTGAGCCAGGAAAAATAATTACAGATGAGTTCATTATTGATTATAAAATTTCAAAATTTTCAATTACCAGATTTGCTAAAAGTTTTTTGCACATATCCTCAACTTTAATTCTTGCCCTAGCTTCATCCTTTTCATTAACCTCAACCTCGAAGAATTTGCCTTGTCTAACTTGATTTACAGATGAAAAACCCATCCCGTTTAATGTTTGTTGTATTGCCTTTCCTTGTGGATCTAAAACTCCATTTTTAAGAGTAACAACGACTTTTATTTTCATTTACTTTTTTTTTATTTTTACTTCTTTTGGTTTTGGGAACTTCAATGGCCTTATATTTGAATGCTCATGAAGAATACCGAGCCTTCTTGCCACATCTTGATAAGCTTCAATTAGATTTCCAAGATTTTTTCTAAAGCGATCTTTGTCAAGTTTCTTTTCTGTATTAGTATCCCAAAGGCGACAAGTATCTGGACTAATTTCATCTGCTAAGATAATTTCATTTTTGTTGTTATTTTTTAATCTTCCAAATTCAACTTTAAAATCAACTAATTTTATTCCTATTCCTCTAAACATTCCTACCAGAAAATCATTTATTCTATGTAACAGTTTGTCAATTTTCTCAATTTCTTTTTTAGTTGCCCAATTAAAAGCATAAATATGCTCTTTAGATATTAACGGATCACCAAGTTCATCATTTTTTAAACAATATTCTATTAAAGGTTCATTTAATACAGTTCCATCCTCAATCCCAAGTCTTCTTGTTAAAGAGCCAGTTGCAATATTTCTTACTATAAATTCGATTGGTATAATATTTACATGCTTGATTAATTGCTCTCTCATATTAATTCGTTTTATAAGATGATTTCTAATACCTGCTTGTGCTAGGCATGTGAGAATATGTTCTGAAATTCTATTATTTAAAATACCTTTACCATCAATTAATGATTTTTTTTGATTATTAAAAGCAGTGGCATCATCTTTAAAGTGTTGAATTACATGATTTTTTTCACTACAAGAATAAATAATTTTTGCTTTACCTTCATATAATTTTTTGCCTTTTTTCATTATTTAAAAACTCTTCTAAAAATAAAATTTATATTTTTAAGGTGTTTAGAAAATTTAAATATATTATTTAATTTCTTTTCCGATATTTTTGAAACAATTAATTTGTCAGTCTTTATTAATTCCATTAAGTTTATGTTTTTAGAATAACTACTTTTTGCGTGTTTTTGAATAATTTTATAGGCTTTTTCCCGTGCAAGTCCTGATTTAGTTAACTCTAACATCAACTCTTGAGAGAAAATTACTCCGTTTGTCAGATTTAAATTTTTTAACATATTTTTTGGATAAACAATCATGTTATCTAAAAGGTTTGCTAATCTAACTAATGCAAAATCTAAAGTGATGTTCGAATCCGGCCCAATATTTCTTTCAACACTTGAATGAGAGATATCCCTTTCATGCCAAAGTGCAATATTTTCTAATGCAGGAGTTACATGACTTCTAACAATTCTTGATAAGCCTGTTAAATTTTCACTTAAAATTGGATTTTTTTTGTGTGGCATTGCTGATGAGCCTTTTTGATCTTTTGAAAAAAATTCTTGCAATTCATAAACTTCAGATCTTTGCAAATGTCTTATTTCAGTAGCTACTCTTTCAATGGACCCTGCAATTATACCTAAAACTGAAAAATAATAAGCATGTCTGTCTCTTGGGATTATTTGAGTTGATATTGGTTCTGGTCTTAACTTTAATTTTTTTGAAACATAAATTTCAACTCTTGGATCTATATTTGCAAATGTTCCAACTGCACCAGATATTGCACATGTAGAAACTTCATTTATTGCTCTTTCCAATCTTATTTTATTTCTTTTAAACTCTTCATAAAAAGATGCCAATTTAAGTCCAAATGTAATCGGCTCCGCATGCATGCCATGACTTCTTCCAATACAGGGAGTAAATTTATACTTATTTGACTTTTTTTTTAAGACACTTAAAATTTTATCAATGTCCTTTAGCAGTATTGATCCTGATTGAACTAATTGAATATTAAAACTTGTATCTAAAACATCTGATGAAGTCATACCTTGGTGCAAGTATCTAGCTTTAATTCCAGCTTTTTCTGTTATAGATGTCAAAAAAGCAATAACATCATGTTTTACTTTATTTTCTATTTGATGAATTCTTTTTACGTTTATTCTCCCTTTTTTTCTTACTATTTTTGATATGCCTCTTGGTATTATTTTTAACTTCTCCATTGCTTCTGCTGCAGCAACTTCGACATCTAACCAAATTTTATATTTATTTTCCTCTGACCAAATTCTTACGAGCTCTTTTCTTGAATATCGAGATATCATTTAATATGGGGGCTTCGTATAACCTTTAACAGATTCTGTGAAAATTTCATAACCATTTTCTGTAATTCCTATAGTGTGCTCGAATTGTGCGGAAAGTGATTTATCTTTTGTTACTGCAGTCCATCCATCATTTAACACTTTTGACTCGAATATGCCTACATTTATCATTGGTTCAATTGTAAAAGTCATACCCGGTGTTAATTCATTTCCAGTATCTTTTTTACCATAATGTAAAACATTAGGAGGCTGATGAAATACATTACTTATTCCATGACCACAAAAATCTCTAACTACGCTAAAACCTTTTTTTTCTACATAAGATTGAATTTCGTAACCTATGTCGCCTAATTTTTTACCAGGTTTTAAAATTTTAATAGAGTTCATAAGAGAATTGTAAGTAGCATCAATCAAATTTTTTGCTTTAACAGAAATATCTGGAACGATAAACATTCTGCTCGTATCGCCATAGTAATCATTAACTATTGCTGTAACATCAATATTCAAAATATCACCTTCAACTAATGTCCTGTCAGATGGAATTCCATGACAAATTACATGATTTAAAGATGTACAAACAGATTTCCTATAACCTCTATAAAAAAGTGGAGCAGAGTATCCACCATTATCTTTTATAAATTCAAAACAAAGATCATCAATTTTTTCAGTGCTAATACCTGGTTTTATATAATCAGTAATCATATCTAGCGTTTCAGATGCTAGTTTTCCAGCAATTCTCATTTTTTCAAATTTCTCAGAATAATTATTCATCAATAATTTTTATTTTATTTTCAATTTTAATTTCTTTATCGCTAATACTACATCGATAGGCAATAAATTTTACACCGTGTTTTTTAGCATCAAGATAGTTTTCATAATATTTTTCATCAATATCTTTAGCAATCTTAAATTTTTTTATACCTTGAATTTGAGTTAAAAATAAGACGTATGGTTTATAGCCTTTTTTAATTGATTCTTTAAGATTAATCAGATGTTTTGATCCTCTACTTGTTACCGCATCTGGGAATTCACTTATCTCTTTTTCTCGATTTAAGGTAACATTTTTAACTTCTATTAAACTTTTATCACACAAGAAATCAAACCTTGTATCTGATGAATATTTAAATTCTGGTTTTATATTCTTTATATTTTTAAACTCTTCAATTAATTTATTTTCAAGCGCATGCTTTACAATTTTATTTGCTTTATGAGTATTTACTCCAACATAATTATTTCTTACTTTTATCACTTCTAATGTGAACTTAAGTTTTCGATTTGGATCATCGTTTTTTGTTAACCAAACTTCGTTACCCTCATCTAACAATCCCTTCATTGAACCAGTATTGGGACAATGAGCGGTAATGACTGTATTTTTTACTTTTATATCTACAAAAAATCTCTTATATCTTTTGATTAATTTGCCTTTAATTAAACTATTGGTAAACTTCATTGAATTTTATTTATATTTGTAAATGACAAATAAAAAAGAAATAATTGCAGGGATTATAATCATAGGTAATGAAATATTATCTGGTAGAACCCAAGATATTAATACTAAAACTATATCCTTATGGTTGAATACTATTGGTATTAAGGTTACTGAGGTAACAATCATAGCTGATGTAGAAAAAACAATCATCGATACTGTTAATGAGTTTAAAAAAAGATTTAATTATGTCTTTACCTCAGGTGGTATTGGGCCAACACATGATGATATTACTGCTCAATCTGTTTCAAAAGCTTTTAATATTGAATATGGGCCACACAAGGAAGCGATGAAAATTTTAGAAAATTATTATCAACCAGGAGAATTTTCTGAAGGAAGGCAGAAAATGGCATGGATGCCTATTTCAGCAAAATTAATTTATAATCCAAGTAGTGGCGCACCAGGTTTTAATGTTGAAAACGTTTATTGTTTGCCAGGTGTTCCATCTATACTTAAATCTATGATTGGAGGTCTAACAAACGAACTAGTTGGTGGAGATCCAATTATTAGTCACACACTCAGCTTAAGAACTGTAGAAAGTGAAATTGCAAAATCTTTATCAAACGTTCAAGATAATAATAAAGATGTTGACATAGGCAGTTATCCTTTTTTTAAAGCAGGAAAATTAGGAGTATCAATTGTTTTAAGATCACCAGAGCAAAAAAAAATTGATAAGTGTAATTCAGAGATACTTAAATTTGTAAAAGAAAAAAATATTGAGCTAGTAGAAAATAGTTGATGCTTTATTTTGCTTACGGAAGTAATTTAAATCACTTTCAAATGAAAAGAAGGTGCAAAGATTCCATATTTTTAAAAAAATATAACCTTAAGGACTTTAAACTTACTTTTAGAAGCAAATATAGAGCCGCTGATATAGAAAGAAAAAAAAATTCAATTGTTCCAGGTGGTATTTTTGAAATTTCAAAAAGTGATGAGAAAAAATTAGATCTTTATGAGGATTTTCCAATTTTATACAAAAAAATCTATATCAATTATTATAATAAAAAAATGATGACCTATACTATGGTTGATAAGACTGAATTTAGGTATCCAACTGAAAGATATTTAAATGTAGTAAAAAGAGGTTATAAAGATTGTAATTTGGATTTAAAATATTTAATTACCGCGTTAAAGAATACTAGATGAAAGAAACAAAATATTTATGAATTAAATAGCCGATTACCAATAAAAGTATTCCTGATCCATAAATTAGATAAAAATTCATACCCAAAGATTTTGAAAAGAAAAAAGGCAAAAAGAACAAATAACTTACTGGTATCGCAATTAATATACTCTTAGTAAAAGTTACAGTTTTATCTACATCTTTGTATTCGTAGTATGAAAATAAAATTGCTATTAATGAGACGATTGGTAATGCAATAATAAATCCTGCTAATTTTGGGTAAATACCAGATAACCAACTAGAAAAAGCTATTATTAATGCTGCTACGATTACTTTAAATGTAAAAAATATCATGTTTTACTTTTTACATTTTTTACATAATCCAAAAAATTCTAAATTATACTTATTATATCTCATACCAGTTTTATCCTGAAAATTAGCTAAATATTTAGAAAGTTTCGGATTGCTTATTTCTGTAACCATTTCACAGCTATCACATATTGAAAAAGCTGTTGCGTTAGATATGGTACAACTATCGTTTTTACATGCTACAAAGGCATTTTTACTCTCAATTTTATGAATTTTCCCAAGTTTAATTAATCTATCAAGAGCTCTATAGACTTGTGGAGGCGCTTTAATCCCTTTTTTCTGGACACTAAATAGAATTGAATAAGCTTTTAAAGGTTCTTTAGCTTTTTCAATAATTTCTAAAACTATTTGTTGGTTTTTTGAAAGGAAATCAATTTTTTGAGTCATAATCTATTTTACCAAGCTCATCTTACTTTTTCAATTGTCTAAACTTATTTATTTTTAAAAAAGATAATATAAATAAAAATAATGCTGCTGTTATAATTGAAGGGCCGGATGCTGAATTAAATTGCATTGAGGAAAATAAACCAACAAGAACAGCTAAGATGCCACCTATAATGGATAAAACCACCATTTGTTGAGGATTGTTTGCTAAATTTCTTGCCATTGCAGCTGGTATTATCAGCATGCCTGTAATCAATAATATCCCAACCATTTTGATTGATATAGCAATAATTGCAGCCATTAATATTGTAAAAATAATATTTACTTTTTCTGGTTGCATTCCCTCTGCTTCTGCTAGCTCATAATTTACAGTCGATGCTAATAAAGGTTTCCAAATAATTTTAAGTATCAATAATATTATTGCTCCCCCAACCCATATAACTAACAAATCTTTTTTATTAACAGCTAGTATATCACCAAATAATAAACCCATTATGTCAAAACGAATGTAAGATAGAAATCCAATTACTACCAATCCAATTGCCAAAGATGAATGTGCTAATAGCCCCAACAAAGCATCACCGGGTAATTTTGTAGTTTTCTGCAACCGTAATAGAATTAAAGCTATTGCAGAAGAAACTAATAAAACAGAGAAAGAAATATTTATATCAAAAGAAAAAGCGAGTGTTACCCCTAACAATGCTGAGTGGGCTAATGTACCTGCAAAAAAAGATAATCTTCGCCAGATCACGAAGCAACCTAAGGGTCCTGTAACGAATGCTAAACCAAGACCCGCAGTAAGTGCTCTTATGAAAAAATCATCAAACATTTATTTTTTAGTTTCTATTGTTCCATCTGTAGAATGGGTGTGATCATGATCATGCTCGTAAACTGACAAAATTGTTGAAGCTCGATCACCAAATAACTCTCTATATTTACTATCATTAGCAACAGCTTGTGGAGTTCCTGAGCAACAAACATGACCATTTAAACATACTACATAGTCTGTAGCTGACATTACCACGTGTAAGTCATGAGAAATTAATAATATACCGCAATCTAATTTTTCAGAGATTTTTTTAATTAATTCATAAAGAGCAATTTCTCCTTTAAAATCAACTCCTTGAACTGGTTCGTCTAGTACTAGAAGATCAGGTTTTTTAGCTATTGCTCTTGCAATTAAAACTCTTTGAAATTCTCCACCAGACAAATTTCTTAAATCGTTATTTTTTAAGTGTTTGACACCGGTTAGGTCTAATGCAGTATCGATTTCATTATTTTTAAGATTTTCCGTCAGAAGCATAAAATCTGATACTCTAAGAGGTAACGTCCAATCAATTGAAATTTTTTGTGGAACATAACCAATCTTATCTGTAAATTTATGAACTTTTCCCTCTATATTCTTATGAATCCCAAGAGCAAGTTTAGCGGTAGTTGTTTTTCCAGAACCATTTGGACCTATTAAAGTTATAATTTTTCCTCTTTGAACCTCAAAAGAAACACCTTTTACAAGCCATTTTTTATCAACTTGTACGCCAGTATTTTCTAATTTGACGAGAGTGTTATTATTTTCTTTCATATCTCAAATTTAATAGTTGACTATTATAGTTTGTTATAATATTACGCATTGTTATAATATAACAATTTTATAATTATGCGAATTAAATCAAAAATCCCTTTTATATTATCACTAGTTTCAATATTATTTTACTTTTCTTCATTAAAAGCTGAAATAAAGGTAGTTGTATCAATAAAACCAATACATTCTTTAGTAAGCTATATTATGGATGGAGTTGGAACACCTGATTTAATAGTTGATGGTTATAATTCTCCACATGGATTTAGTTTAAAACCATCTCACGCAAAAATGTTGCAAGAAGCAGATATGGTTGTTTACGTAGGAGAGGGAATTGAGGAATTTTTAGAAAAACCTTTAGAGTCTATATCAAAGAACTCTGTAAAATTTGAATTGATGAACCAAAGTGGAATTAAAAAATTGAAGTTTAGAGAAAGAAATATTTTTGGAGATCATGACGACCATGACGATCACGGCCATGGAAAAAAGAAAAAAGATGATCATGACGATCATGATGATCATGACAAGAAAGCTAAAAAAGAAGATCACGATGACCACGATGATCACGATCATGATAAAAAAGCTAAAAAAGATGATCATGATGATCACGGACATGACGACCATGGACACGGACATGGTGAGTTTGATCCACACATCTGGCTAGATCCAATGAATGCAAAAACTATTGTTAAAAAGGTTACAAACCAATTATCAAAATTAGATAAAGAAAACAGTTCAATCTATAAAGCAAATTCCAAGAAAGCTTTAAAAGAGTTAGATCAAATGATTAAAGAAGTTAAATCAGATGTCAACAAAGATGCTAAAGTTGTAGTGTTTCATGACGCTTATCAATATTTTGAGAAAAGATTTAAGGTAAATATTATTGGTGCGTTGACTGTTAATACAGATGTTTTACCTGGTGCAGAACAACTTTCTGAAATAAGAGAAGTAATAGAACATGAAAAAGTTACATGTGTTCTTTCAGAGCCACAATTTAATCCCAACATTGTTGAAACAATTGCAAAAGATACAAATATAAATATGGGTGTTTTAGATCCTTTAGGCGCAACTTTGACTAAAGGAAAAACTCTATATTTTGATCTAATTAAGAACATATCTACTTCAATTAAAAACTGCTAAATATAATATATAAGTCAATTTTGACCATCTTAATTGGTTAAAATTTTTGATAACTAGTCGATATGAATAAAACTATTTATTTAATATTTGCTCTTCTAATCTGTTCCGTATCTTTTGCTGACAAAAATATGAAAATTGGATCTAAAGGTAAATCATCAGATGTATCAAGAACAATTAAAGTTAAAATGTATGATAATTATTATGAGCCAAATTCATTTAATATTAAAAAAGGTGAAACAATCAAATTTGAAGTTAGTAATTTAGGTGAATTAGTACATGAATTTAATATAGCAAATGCAATGATGCACCTTAAACATCAGCCAGAAATGGAAAAAATGGTTGAGAACGAAATATTATTAGGTGATAAAATTGACAAGGATCAAATGCATAAAATGGCTGCAATGGATAAATCTATGGGTCATTCTCATAGTAATAGTGTATTGTTAGCTCCTAAAGAAAAAGGAATTATAATTTGGAAGTTTGAAAATGCTGTTGATATAGAGATTGCATGCAATGTTCCTGGTCATTATCAAGCTGGCATGATTGCAGCAGTTAATCTAGACTAAAGTTTTTTAACTATGAGTTCTGAAGCTATTAAATTTAATTGGAATTGTAAACATACTTGGAGAAGAAGTGCAAAAAATACTGCTTGGTGTTTGTTAGGTTGCGCAATTGGTGACTTTGGAACAATTTTATTTTTTCAAATAACTAAAATACCATTTCCTGTTTTAGGTATTATGACACTTGCAATCATTAATGGTTTGATAACAAGTATTATTTTAGAAACTATAATTTTATTAAAGCAAAATTTTAAATTTTCTAATGCTCTAAAAACAGCATTAGGAATGAGCTTTATCTCTATGATCAGTATGGAAATTGCAATGAATTTTACTGATTATCTACTTACTGGCGGCGCGATACTTACATGGTGGGTTGTACCAATTATGCTTATAATAGGGTTTTTAACCCCTTGGCCATATAATTATTGGAGATTAAAGAAGTTCAATATTAGTTGTCATTAAAACTTTACATTTAAAACAAATTATCCATAAATTATTAAAAATAATGTTGAGAGTATTTAATGACGTTAAAAAATCTTTGTTCAGTTTTTATAGTTTTACTTTTTTCTTTTTCACTATTTTTTTCTAAAGCAATAGCCGAACCAAGCTTTGTGCAAAGTAAATCAATCGAGACAGGCACCCAGGACCTTGGACTTACATTTAATAATGATGGTACAAAAATGTATATTACAAGAAACCCAGATAATAAATTGGATGTAGTTGTAGAATTTATATTAACTACCCCTTATGACATTTCAACTGCAACCGAAAACAATACTAAAGTAATACATGTAACTGGAGTTCACTCAGATAATAAAAATGCTCTTGTACCATCACAAGTAGTGTTCAATAACGATGGTACAAAAATGTTTATTGCTGGTCATGCCGGTAATAAGAAAATAGATTACTGGTCACTAACCACTGCATTTGATATTTCAACTGCTAACCTTGATGGTAGATATGATATTTCTGGCCAAGAAATAAGAGCAAATTCAGTTGCATTTAATAATGACGGTACCAGAATGTTTGTTGCTGGTGCAGGAAATGAAGCTCAACATCGTATTCATGAATATTCACTAGCTATACCATTTGATCTTAGCTCAGAAACTACTCATCTTAATACTGAAGACCTAAGTTCTTCTCACGATTACATAGATGGAGTTACTTTTAATTACAATGGTACTAAAATGTATACCATTAGAGGTGCTGAAGATGAGAATAAGATTTCTCAGTTTAAGTTAACTACACCTTATAATGTTTCTACTTTATCTCTTGAAGGTACCTTCGATGTAAGTTCTGTTAGTGCAGATTCAAGAGAACTTGTCTTTAGTAATGATGGAAGTAAAATGTTTATCCTTGATGATAGTAATGATAAAGTTCATGAATTTAACTTAAGTTGTAATTGGAGCGTAATTGATGGTGCTTGTGATGATCCAATAACTACTTCTGATGAGGGTAAAGATATTTTAAGCTCAATCGAGTCTCAAACTGCAACAGCAAAACAAATTGTTATACATGCAACAACACCAGTTCTTAATCGAATGTATTGGTTAAGACGTCATAGAGCTAACGATAAATTAAGTAATCAAAATATTAAATTTAACTTTTCAAATTCAATGATGGCATCTTTATCAAAAGTTGTCCCAGTATCTAATAAAACAAATGAGGTACTGGATAAATTATCTGATAATTGGTCTTTTTGGAGTGAGGGTAGTGTAAGCATTGGTAAGACTGGTGATACATCTACATCATCCTCTAAAGATATTAGCAGCAAAGGTATTACAATTGGTATGGATAAAAAGATAAGTAAAAACAAATTATACGGCTATGCACTTCGACTTGGCAGAGATAGGGTTGATGTTGGTTCATCTGGATCTTGGTTAGATACCACTTCAAATAGTTTGTCATTTTATGGAACCTTTCCTCAAGATGATGAAAGATTTATCGAAGGAATTCTTGGTATAGGTACACTAAAAACTGATACTCTTAGAAAAACTACAACAAACTACCATGCTGGTGAAAGAGATGGCGCACAAGTTTTTGGATCAATTAATTATTTTACAATATATGAAAAGGAGAAATTTAACTTTGCTCCGAACTTAAGAATTGATCTTAGTTATACAGAATTATCTAAATATAGAGAAACTGGAAGTACTGCATTAGTTTATAAAAACCAAATTATCGAAACTGGAATGATATCTACTGGTTTTACGGTTAGTGATGTCCTTGATTTTGATTCACTCACATTTAAGCCAAACGGTGGATTAGAGGTTGGACTGGATTTTAGCCCTTCATCAGATGCCACGTATCGTTATCTTTCTGAAACTACAGAATACACAAAGTCTATAGACCAAGACTCAAAGAACATAAGAGCAAATATAGGATTTGATTTAATAACTGAGGACGGTTTATCCATAATGACCATCTATGAGAGAAATCAGAGTGATAATTCCCATAGTGACACTTTATATTTAGGATTTGGCTATATACCTGATGATAACAGCGAATATGCTTTGACTTTTGACAATGATAAAGCATCTTTGAATTATAATCGTGACTTAAATGGTTTTGATATCAAAATGAGTTCAAATTATAATTTTATGGGTGAAATCCCAGATTATGGTGCAAATTTAGAAATATCTAATAAATTTTAATTGGATAGCCAAATAGTTTGAAAAGGATCTAAAGTAATATTATTTTTACTAACCGTAGCTCCAATTATTAATTCTTTGTGCTTTTTATTTGTTAGTTGAATTTTAATATTTTGAGTTTTTGAACTTAAATTAGAAATACACATAACAGTTTGTTTTTTATCTAAACTTATTCTTTTAAATGCAAATATCTTTGGTCCAAGGTTCATCGTTTTTCTTAATGCATTAGGATGAAAAGCTTTATTTTTTCGCTTGATATTTAATAAATTTGTTATTTCCTCGTAAATTAAATAATGCTTTGAGTTCTTATTTTTTAATAATTTATTCAAACGTTCTGCACTCCATTTATATCTATTTAAATCTCTCTTATTATTTGAAATAATGTATTTATTAATGTCATTTGAAGTTCCAAACATTGAATTAAAGTAAACTGCTGGAATACCCTCAAAAGAAATCATTATTGCATGAGCACATAGATATCTTGCATAATGGTACTTTCCTTTAGGATCGGTATCAGTTTTTTGAAATGCATTAAACAAGGTAATATTAGCTTCATATACCTTTTTTGATTTTCCTTGGACTTTTCTAAACGAAAATTCTCCACCGTTTTTTTTTAACCTTTTAAACATTTTATTGATGGCATCTTTATTTAAAAGACCTTCAACTGGCCTCATACCAATCCCGTCATGTGATGCAATAAAGTTTAGATAACTATTGCCCAATTTATTTTGTGGCAATTTTTTACTCCAAGAAGTTATTTTTCTACTATCTTCAAATAATAATGAATGAACCAAAAGGGGAGGTAATGAAAAATTATAAATCCAGTTTGCCTCATCATTATTACCAAAGTAA
>CACHYG010000002.1 GCA_902584015.1 uncultured Pelagibacteraceae bacterium | reverse complement strand
AACAGTAATTGGACCTAGATGTGAGAACCCAATTGAATTAGATATACCTGTATATATTACTGGTATGAGTTTTGGTGCACTTTCTTACGAAGCTAAAACGGCATTAGCAAGAGGTGCAACAATGGCCGGAAGCGCAACGTGTTCTGGTGAAGGTGGAATGATACCAGATGAAAGAAGGTATTCTGAAAAATGGTACTATCAATGTATTCAATCAAGATATGGATTTAATCCACATCATGCTCAACTTGCAGATGGAATTGAAGTTTTCATTGGTCAAGGACAAAAAGTTGGTATGGGTGGTCATTTAATGGGTCAAAAAGTTACTGATCAGGTAGCTGAAATGAGATCACTACCAGCAGGTATCGATCAAAGATCGCCTGCAAGACACCCTGATTGGCTAGGTCCAGATGATTTGGCGTTAAAAGTCCAAGAGTTAAGAGAACTGACAAAAAATAAAGTTCCCATACAATTAAAACTTGGAGCAGCAAAAGTTTATGACGACGTTCGTATGGCCGCTAAGTGTGACCCAGATTCTATATATTTAGACGGAATGGAAGGTTCAACAGGTGCTGGCCCTCACATTGCAGCAGCGAATACTGGTATTCCAGGTATTGCAGCTATTAGAGAAGCAAGAAGAGCTATTGATGACGTTGGTAAAACTGGAAAAGTTACTTTGATATATGCTGGTGGTGTTAGAGATGGAGCTGATATGGCTAAAGCTTTAGCGCTCGGAGCAGACGCAATTGCAATAGGAACTGGTGCTATGATTGCACTAAATTGTAATAAAGAAATTCCAGAATCAAACTTTGAAAAAGAAATGGGCGTACCAGCTGGTCATTGTTATCACTGTCATACAGGCCGTTGTCCAGTTGGAGTAGCAACACAAGATCCTAAACTTAGAAAAAGATTAAATCCTGATGAAGCAGCATTAAGAGTTTACAATTATTTACACACTATGACTTTGGAGGCACAATTATTAGCAAGAGCTTGTGGTAAAACTAATATTCACTCTTTGGAACCGGAAGATATGGCAGCTCTGACAATGGAAGCTTCGGCGTTAGCAAAAGTACCATTATCAGGCACAAACCATACAGTTGGGGTTGACGATTTCCACAAAATCTAAAAATGGTAAAAAAAAAGAAAAATAAAAAGAAAATTAAAGAAGTCAAAGGTCAACTAGGCAAGAAAAAAGAGACGGTAAGAGAAAAAATGATCGGCCAAACAATTGGTTACAGATATGATGTGAACCTTTTACCTGATTACTCTAGATTAACTCCATTTTTAAAAAAATATATCGATGCTATGGGTTGGGATGATTTAAATTGGCTTGAAGATGTGCACATGGGTTATGAGGAAGATAGACCAGCAGTATTCGATAGGAATGCAAACGGATGGGTAACTATACCAAAAAAAATCAAACTTCCCAATAATCAACAAGATAGAGACATGATAGCAAGAGAACTGCTTGTAAAATTTCAAATGTCTCCAAATCATCCGCTTGTCGATCTTAAAAAAGCTTATAGGAAGTTCTAAGAATCTAAATAAATTTTCATCTACCGCAGGTTGTTTTTAATTAAATTATTTGCGTTCGATCTAGCTTTTTAAGCATTGTAGTAACCTTGCCATCTAATAATATAATCATAATTTGTTATAACAAATGGAGGTTTGAAATGACTGACGAACTAGGTGCATTGTCGACCATATTTACAGAGTTTTACTATTGGATAACAGTAGTGCTCATGTTTTTAATTCACGTGGGTTTCTGTATGTATGAAGTTGGGGCTTCCCGATACAAACATCATCAACATACTTTAATGAAAAATACAATGCTGATACCATTGGTAACAGTAACATGGTTTTTATTTGGTTGGTGGATTTATTGGGCTTTTCCAACAGGACCAGGACTTGCACCATCAATAATGAATGGAAGCGATGCTTTAATTACTGATGATTCAGCTTTTAGTGCAAAATTCTACGTTGCTACTAGCCAACTTATGGCTGTCAACTTGGGAGATCACATTAGTGGAGTTTTCTGGGCAGCGTTTCTACTCTTCTCATGGACAGCAGCTTCAATTGTTTCTGGTGCAATTATTGAAAGAATAACAACTTTTGCTTTCGGTATACTTGCAATAGCAATTGGATCAGTTTTCTGGTCAATAGATGCTGCATGGGGATGGCACTTTGACGGTTGGATGCTCAAACTATTAGGATATCATGATGCTTATGCTTCAGGTGTAATTCACGCAATAGCAGGAGGATTTGCATTAGGTGTTTTAGTTGTTTTAGGTCCAAGAATAGGTAAATTTACATCAAGTGGAGAACCTAGAAATATTGGACCAAGAAATCCTTGGTTAGTTACAATCGGATTATTTTTAATTTATACCGGTTTCTGGGGTTTTTATGCTGCATGTAACATACCTATATTCAATTTAGGTCCAGAGTATGGGATGGAAGGTGTAACTTACTTTACCGCTACAAATATATACGTAACTCCTACTACACTAAGTGGTATTACTATGAACTTCTTAATGTCGTTATCAGGAGGGTTGCTAGCTGGATATGTGGTTTCGAGAGGAGATCCTTTCTGGACATATTCTTCTGGTCTAGCTGGAGTTATTTGCGCATCTGCAGGTAATGATTTGTATCACCCAATTCAATCAATGATAATCGGTATGATCGGTGTTGTTATCGCATACAGAATGCATTACTGGGTTGAACGTAAGTTCAAGATAGATGATGCTGTTGGTGCGGTTGCTGTACACGGTTATGCTGGATTTGTAGGTTTAGTGATTTGTGGATTTGTTTTAAATGGTTATCCATCATCAGGTTATAGTGTTGGAGCTATGTGGGACGGATCAACTTATGCATCAATAAATCCTTTAGGTATGTTTATCGGAGCAATAATAATGTTTTTTGTTTTGGGAATGATACCAGGATATATAATTGCAAAAGTTCTCAATGGAGTTGGAAGACTAAGAATTCCTAGAGAAGCAGAAATTGCTGGATTAGACTACGAAATAATGGAGGCTGCAAAGGACGATGAAAAATCGGTAGCTTCAGCAACTAGATAAGGAGGATAAATTATGGCAACAGTAACTAACTGGATAGATCATTTAAGTGCCTCTGAAGTTAAAGGGGCTATTTATCCAGGTGTGGGGTCAGAAGGAATATTGGTTATTCTGGCTATCATTATTTGGATTGGATGGCATGTCATTACTGCCAAGCAAGAAAAAGAAGAGCTTGAAAAACTTGCAAGGCAGAGACGTGGTCCAAATGATTGGAAAAGCAATATTACCGACGGGTAATTAAAATTAAGGGCACACATCAATTGGTGTGTGCCCTTTTTTAAAAACATGGACGAAAATAATAATCAAGAAAATTTAAATAAAACTCCTAGTAAAATGTCCAGACTTGCATGGCCTAAAGCTATATATGGTGTGGTTTTAGCAATAATAATTATTATTGTAATAAATTTCATTTATTACAAAGATTTCTTTTTATCTTTATTTAAATAATATTGTGTTAGAATAATTTATGTCAAAAAACCTTTCTACAATAGCAAAGACAAAAAAAATAAAATATTTTTTAATAAGTTTTGTTGATCTTTTTGGAGTATTAAGATCAAAACTTGTGCCTGCAAGTGCAATTTCTGGAATGCAAAAAGATGGTGCAGGTTTTGCAGGTTTTGCAACTTGGCTAGATATGACTCCAGCAGACCCCGATATGTTTGCAATTCCTGATCCTGACAGTTTAATTCAACTTCCATGGAATAAAGAGGTTGGTTGGCTTGCATCAGACTTATGGATGGATGGAAAAAAAGTAGAAGCTTCACCAAGAGTAATGCTAAAAAAGCAAATTAGTATTTTATCTAGAGATAAATTAACAATGAAATCTGGTGTTGAGTGTGAATATTTTTTAATTTCAGCAGATGGAGCATCAATTGCAGATCAAAGAGATGTGCAATCAAAACCTTGTTATGATCAATCCGCGTTGATGAGACGTTATGATTTAATAAAAGAAATTTGTGACTGTATGATTGAATTAGGCTGGGGTCCTTATCAAAATGATCATGAGGATGCTAATGGTCAGTTTGAAATGAATTGGGATTACTCTGATTGTCTTACAACAGCAGACAGGCATGTTTTTTTCAAATTTATGGTAAAAAGTTTATCCGAAAAGCACGGTTTAAGAGCTACATTTATGCCAAAACCATTTGAAAATCTGACAGGAAATGGTTGCCATGCTCATATTTCTTTGTGGAATGAGAAAAATAATAAATTTTTAGAAAGCGGAGATAGGTATGGACTAAGTAAATTGGCTTACAATTTTTTAGGTGGTTTGATGAAAAATGCAGCATCACTATCTGCTTTTTTCAATCCAACTGTAAATAGTTTCAGACGTATTAATGCACCTCCAACAAAATCTGGTGCTTCTTGGTCGCCATCAAGTATCTCTTATACGGGAAATAATAGAACTCATATGATAAGAATACCAGATCCAGGAAGATTTGAGCTTAGACTTATGGACGGATCTTCAAATCCATATCTTTTACAAGCTGGAATACTTGCTGCAGGAATACATGGAATGAACATGAAACTTGACCCTGGTGAGCCATTAACATGTAATATGTACACTGATTATAAAAATTATCCAGATCTTGAAAAGCTTCCAGACGATCTCGAGGAAGCTTTAGAAAAGCTGGAGGAAAATAAAGTACTTAAAGATGCCTTTAGTGAAACAGTTTTAAACAGCTACATTAAACTTAAAAAAGAGGAAATAAGAAGTTTTTTTCAAAATGAAAATTTTGATAAAAAAGGCCCAATAACAGATTGGGAAAAATTAAATACTTTAGATTGTTAAATGCAATCAGGTAAATTATTTGATAGCTGGTCACATAGTAAATTTATATCAAATCAGAAATATAATTTTAGTCGTGAAGAAATTTTAAAAGTTTTACCAAAAGGTTTTATTGACGAAGCTTATGCAGCAATATCAAAATGGGAAGGATATAAACCTACCCCTCTCATTGATTTAAATAAATTAGCTAAAAATTATAATTTGAATAATATCTTTTATAAAGATGAGTCAAAAAGATTTAAATTAAAATCATTCAAGGCTCTTGGAGGGGCATATGCTGTAGAAAAAATTTCTGCTGGAAATAAAAATATTATTGTTTCAACTGCAACAGCTGGTAATCATGGTAAATCTGTAGCTTGGGGAGCTCAAAGACTAGGATTAAAAAGTAAAATCTTTATTAGTGAAAATGTAAGTGAAAGTAGAGCAAAAGATATTGCAAGCTTTGGTGCTGAAATTATAAGGGTTAAAGGAAATTATGATGACTCTCTAAAAGCATGTATTAAACAATCTGGTGAGAATAATTGGAAAATTATTCAAGATGTGGCCTGGCACGATTACGAGCTTGTTCCAAAATTGACAATGTCAGGATATTCAGTGATGATTAAAGAAATATCTGAACAAACTAATCATTATATAACACATATTTTTTTACAAGCTGGAGTTGGAGGTATGGCTTCTGCAGTTATTGCTGGTGTTGCAAGATATTTTAAAAGAATACCTAAAATAATTATTATTGAACCTCAAAGTGCTGATTGTGTACTTGCTAGTATTGAGAAAGGTAAACTAACAAAAGTTGATATAAAAAAAGAGAGTATAATGGGCGGTATGTCTTGTGGAGAGGTATCTTTGGTCCCATGGCAAATAATCAAAAATTCTGTAAATAATTGTTTAAGTTTATCAGATGATAATATTGCGACAACAATAGCAATGTTAGCAAGAGGTGAATTTAGCAATGATAAAATAATTGGTGGGGAATGTTCTGCACCCGGTATAATGAGTTTGATAATGAGTTATAACAACAAAAAAATTAAGCAATCGTTAGACTTAAATGAAAAATCAAATGTTCTTTTAATTGGTTGTGAGGGAGACACAGATACAACACTTTACAAACGAATGATTTCATTGGGTAACGAAACACTTAAATAAAATGAGTAAACAAGCAGTATTTTGGATAAGAGACGATTTTAGAATAAAAAATAATCCAGCATTATCATATGCAACAAATAATCATGAGTGTGTATCTGCGATCTATATATATAATAATTTAAAATTTGATCAAAAAAGAGAGGCACAAAAGTGGTGGGTAAGTAAATCACTTACAGAATTCGGCAAAGAGTTACAAAAATATAATATTAATTTAGAGATCTTTAATTCAGATGAAATAAATTTCTTTTCAAAAATCAAAAAAGAAAAAGACTTGAGTGTATACTGGAATAAAATTTATGAACCAGAGGAATTAGATATTGATAAAAAAATAATTTCATTTTTTGAAAAAGAAAAAATAAATTTTAAATTTTTTAAAGGCAATGTTCTTAATGAATTTAATAAAGTAAATAAAAATGATGGAACTCCTTTTAAAGTTTATAGCCCATTTTGGAGAAACGCAGAAAGAGTTTACTTAGAACAAGTCCCAGAAAAAAATTCCATTATTAAAAAATTAAAAAAATCTAAAAATTTTTTTAATGGTTCTATTAATTCAGATAAAATTCTTCCAAAGAATAAATGGTACAAAAAATTTGAAAACTATTGGATCCCATCAGAAACTCAAGCTGAAACTAATCTAAATCAGTTTATTAAAAATGAGATAGGTAACTATGGAGTTGATAGAGATTTTCCATCAAAGAAAGGTACTTCTAAACTTTCACCATTTATCCGGAATGGTCAAATTAGTGTGCAAAATATTTTTGAAAAATGTTCAAATATTAAACAAAAAAATATTAGTATAAAAAAATATATAAATGAAATAGGGTGGAGAGAATTTTCTCATAGTCTCATTAACAATTTTCCACAAATGCTTAAAGGAAATCTTAGAAAAGAATTTGATAGATTTCCTTGGGTTAAAAATAGCAAGTTCTTAAAAGCATGGAAAAGAGGAATGACAGGTTATCCAATTGTTGATGCTGGAATGAGAGAACTTTATGAGACAGGATGGATGCATAATAGAATTAGAATGGTTGTTGGTTCTTTTTTGGTAAAACATTTGAGAATTAATTGGCAGGAGGGAGAAAAACATTTTAGAAATTGTTTGTTAGATTTTAACGCTGCTAATAATGTAGCCCAGTGGCAATGGGTTGCTGGATGTGGGGCAGATGCAGCGCCTTATTTTAGAATTTTTAATCCAATACTCCAAGGTGAAAAGTTTGACAAAGATGGAGAATACGTAAAAAAGTGGGTTCCAGAATTATCAAAAGTTCCAAAAAAATTTATTCACAAACCATGGGAAATGGAAGAAAAATATCAAGAAGCAATTAAAACCATAATTGGTAAAGATTACCCTATGCCTCTAGTAAAACATGAGATTGCTAGACAAGAAGCTTTAGCTGCATTTCAGAGTCTGAAAAAAAATTAGTCTCCAATAAAATGATGTATAAGTGTTCTTGTATGCGGTTCTAGTCTGTGTTCAAAGAGATATATTCCTTGCCAGGTTCCTAGCAATAGATTTCCATTTTTTATGCTTAGAGAAATTTGATTATTTGTTAAAGCTGATTTTATATGTGATGGCATATCATCTTTTCCCTCTACAGTATGTACGTACAGTTTATTATTCATTGGAACTAATTTATCAAAATAATTAATTAAATCACTTTGTACATCAGGGTCTGCGTTTTCCTGCACTATTAGAGATGCGCTAGTATGTTGTACACTTATATTTAAAATTCCATTTTTAAAATTGTTATCTTTAATCCAATCGTAAGTTTTGTCTGTAAAGTCATAGAGTTTTTGTCCATTTGTGGAAATCTCCAAATTAAAGAACTTTTGGATCATTTGTTATTTTTAAAATCTACACCGTATTCAGATCTTGGTCCTTTTCTTAATCCAAATGGTCCGGAAATAAAAATTGTCATTGGCTTTGTTCCAGGTTTTAAATCTACTCTATGATAATTATTAGCAGATCGAAAACCAATATATCCAGGTGGCCTCCAAAATTTGCCAGTTTTTAAGGTTTCATAATATCCATCTTTTAAAATGATAGTTATATATGGGAATAAATGATTATGAACTCCATCACCATGATCATCATCTAACATTTCGTGAATTAATACATTGAACGGAAACCATTTTGGTCGATTTCTAAACAGTAAATAATATCTATTCATCCACGGTTTAGCTTCATTATATCTTGGATGAGATGGGCCTCTATCTAAGACAACTTTTTTTCTTCCTAACTTTTCTAATAATTTTAAAAACATCTAATTCAATTTTATAATAGAATTATTTTTTGTTATATATAAATTTTGACCTTGAACAACTGGTGAAGATATTTTTTCTTTGTCAATTTTTATAATAGATTCGACATTTCCATTGTAAATACTAATTACCATTAGTCTTCCATTGTTTAATGTTAAGTATATATTTTTTTTTCCTACAATAAATCCAATTGGTTTAATATCTTTTCTTTTTTTTGATTTAAATGAATTAAATAAATAAGTACTTCTTATTAGTTCACCATTTTTATTATTAATAACAGCCAAGTACCCTTCGTTTGTAACTGTAAAAATTAATTCATTAAAATAAACAGGTTTAACATTAGAGTTTAACTTTTGCTTCCAATTTAGCAATCCGTCTTTCGAATTTAAAGAATAAAAATCGTTATTATTATTAGAAAATAGAATAGAATTATTTGTAGATATTAAATCTGAATTTTTAAAAAACATTGACTCATCATATATTTTTTTTGATTGCGTAGGAGTTTGCCAAATAAGATCACCAGTATTAGTATCGACTGCTGTAATATCTCCTATAGAATTGTTAAATATTACTTTATTGTTTTTAATTATTAAAGATACTCTTTTCTGTGATTTTATAAAAGGTGCATCTGTTTTGTAATTCCATATTTCTTTACCATCAACAACAGAAAAGCAACGTAATATATTTTTGGTATCTACAACATAAAATTTATCTTCGAATATCTTAATTTGTGAGTTAAACGGTGAAATATTATAATTTAACCATATTAATTTGCCTGTTTCAATGTTTATTGCAAAAGTTTTAGCAATTGTGTCAACTACAATTAAAGTATTATTTTTAGCCGACATAAATAAAAATGGATTTAATTTTTTTTCGGATTTATTATAATAATTATTTTTCCAAATTAATTTAGAATTTTGATCAAATTTTATAATAGTGCCTTTGTTATCAAAAAATATAATATTTTGATTATCTAGAATTACCTCTGGCTCATATTCATTAAATCTTTCAATTTTTTTAAACTTATATCTGGATATACTCTTTAGTTCACCATCGTAATTAGTTCTTCCATTATTATTATAAAAGTAACTTTGGAGAAAATTTTCTTTTTTAAGGATAGATAAATTAATTTTTAAACTTTTATTTATCTCGCTTAATAAAATTTCATCTTTTTTAGAAATTTGTTTAATATTTAATATTTTCTTCTTGCTATCAATATTTCTCTTTGACCAAAACTTCGAATTTGAATTGAGAGAACATGAAAAAAGGAGAAGAGCTAAAAATATAATTTTAAAAAATTTAATCACTAAAATCTCGAATAAGTTTCTTTTGGGCTTCTAATTTTATATTTTCATTACTTTTTTCATTATCAATGATCTCATTAAGTAATTTTTTTGATTCTGATTTATTATTTTTAAAGAAAAAAAAATCTGAAAGAAGTAATAAAGAGTGAGACTTCCAAATACTATCAGAATTTAATATTGGTCTAAGTATTTTAATTAATTCATTTTCTGTCGCAAAATTTGAATTAAAAATTGCCTTTTTATATATGTTCAAATTTTTAATTTCTTTGTCGATAAAATTAATACCTATAATTAAATCAAAATATTTATTTATTTTATTTGTGTCTGTTATAATTTCGTTATCAATAATAAAATATAAAGCTAATGGCGAATAAGTTGAATTTTTTGACTCTATAATTTCAATTAAACCATTTTCTATCTCAGAATTTAATATTTGGTTTTTATGCTTAATTACAACATAATTATATTTTTCTGCTATCTTTAAATGACTTCTTGCTTTGAACTCATCAAAAACAAAATAAATTATGATTAAAATTACAATAGCTGAAAATAAAAAGATTATATTTTTTGAATTTTTTATAAAGAAACTCTTAATTTTTTCTTTTCTAGTGTTTTCGTTTATTATTTGAATTTCTTCTTCCATGTCTACATCATATTTCTTAAAACAAATTGTAAAATTCCACCATTTTTATAATATTCAAGTTCATTCTTAGTATCTATTCTACATAATGTTTGTATTTTCTTAATTTCTCCAGATTGATATTTTATCTCAACTTCAACATTATCTGAAGGGTTCACCCCATCCTCAATTCCTAACACAGAGATTAACTCGGATCCAATTAAACCAATTTTTTTTCTATCAATTCCGTTAATAAATTGTAAAGGAAGTATACCCATGCCTATTAAGTTTGATCTGTGGATTCTTTCAAAACTTTCAGCAATCACCGCTTTGATGCCTAAAAGTTTTGTTCCTTTTGCCGCCCAATCTCTTGATGAGCCTGTACCATATTCTTTACCACCAATTACTATTAAATCTGTACCTCTTTTTTTATACTCTACTACGGCATCATATATAGGCATGACTTTACCCTCAGGGTATAGTTTTGTAAAACCACCTTCAGTCCTTGGAGCCATCTCATTTCTTATTCTTATATTTGCAAAAGTTCCTCTCATCATTACTTCATGGTTTCCTCTTCTTGAGCCATATGAGTTATAATCTTTTGGTAAAACTTGATGCTTCATGAAATATTCACCTGTTGGACTATCTTTCTGAATAGATCCAGCTGGTGAAATATGGTCTGTTGTAACCATGTCTCCTAAAATTAATAATGGTCTCGCATCTTTAATTTCTTTGAACCCCTCAGGCTTATCTGAAAGAGAGTCGAAGAAAGGTGGCCTTTTAACATATGTAGAGCTTTCATCCCAGTTATATATACTGGTTTTGTCTGTTTTAATTTTTTGCCATTGTGTAGGTCCTAATGATACATTTGAATATCTTTTAATAAACATATCAGGATTCAAAGATTTATTAAGAGTGTCCTCAATTTCTTTATTTGTAGGCCAAATGTCTTTGAGAAAAATATCTTTTCCATCTTTGTTTTTTCCTAAAGAATCCTTATAAAGATCAACTTCCATATGCCCAGCCAAAGCGTATGCAACAACTAGAGGTGGTGATGCTAAATAATTCGCTTTAATATGTGGTGATATTCTTCCTTCAAAGTTTCTATTACCTGATAAAACAGAAACTGCGTATAAATTTTTACTTTCTATCGCTTTAACAATATTGTCATTTAAAGGACCTGAGTTTCCAATGCATGTTGTGCAACCATATCCAACTAAGTTAAAACCGAGTATATCTAAGTATTTGTTTAATCCAGCTTTTTCTAAGTAGTCTGTTACAACTTGCGAACCTGGAGCTAGTGAAGTTTTGACCCATGGTTTTGTTTTGAGACCAAGTTCAACGGCTTTTTTAGCAAGTAAACCTGCACCAATTAAAACATTTGGATTAGATGTATTCGTACATGATGTAATTGCAGCGATTAATATTGATCCATCTTCAATTTTGAAATCTGTATTTTCAACTTTTGAACTACTTTTTTCATTTCGACCTGTTGCGTCTTTAAAAACTTTTTTAAAGCTTTCTGAAGCTTCATTTAATAAAACTTTATCTTGAGGTCTTTTTGGTCCAGAAATAGTTGGAACCACTTTTGACATATCAAGTGATATTGTATCAGTAAATTCTATATCTTCGCTCGCCCAGAGACCTTGTGCTTTTGCATATTCTTCAACTATTTTAACTTCATTTTCTTCTCTTCCTGAAAATTTTAAATATTTCAAGGTTTCGTTATCGACTGGAAAAAACCCACAAGTGGCTCCGTATTCTGGTGCCATATTAGCTATGGTTGCACGGTCTGCGAGTGATAAATTTTTTAAACCATCACCAAAAAACTCAACAAATTTTCCAACTACTCCTTTGTCTCTTAACATCTTAACAACAGTCAAAACTAGGTCAGTTGCTGTGGTTCCCTCTGGTAATTTGTTTTTCACCTCAAACCCAATCACTTCAGGTATTAACATTGAAATTGGTTGACCAAGCATTCCCGCTTCTGCTTCAATACCTCCGACACCCCATCCAAGAACTGATAAACCATTAACCATTGTTGTATGACTATCTGTTCCAACTAGAGTATCTGGAAATAAGTATTCATCATTTTTGTAAGATTCTTTCCAAACAACTTTTGATAGATATTCTAGATTTACTTGATGGCAAATGCCTGTCCCAGGAGGAACAATTCTAAAATTATTGAATGCTTGTTGTCCCCATTTTAAAAAAGAATATCTTTCACCATTTCTTTCAAATTCAATATCTACATTTTTTTCAAAAGAATCTGATTTAGCCGATTGATCTACTTGAACTGAATGGTCTATAACTAAATCAACTGAGGATAGTGGATTTATTTTTTTAGGATCTTTATTTTTTTCTTTAACGGCCTCTCTCATTGCAGCTAAATCTGCAACTGCAGGTATACCTGTGTAGTCTTGTAATAAAACTCTTGCAGGTCTATATGCTATTTCTGTATTAGATTTTTTTTCTTTAAGCCAATTTTTAACTGAATCAATTTGGTTTCGTGTTACTGTTAAATCATCCTCGAATCTTAGTAAATTTTCTAGAAGTACCTTTAGTGATTTTGGAAGTCTTGATATACCTAATAAACCATTTTTTTTCAGCTTCATTAAGCGAATAATATTTATAATCTTTAGAATTAATTTTGAGCGTGTTTAAAGATTTATATGAATTTTTATTACCTGGTTTCATAAGTCATATTTTATAGATTATTAAGTCCTAATTATGTATTAAATTATAGATAAAATGTTCCAATACAACCCAATAAAAGAGAAGCCATAACATAATTGAAGATTTTAATAAATTTCTCATTTGTCGCAAATCTTCTGAAAAATTTACCTACAAATGTCCAAAAAGTAATACTGATTAACGCACAAATAAAAGATACTAGAATAACCCAAAATGAATAATTAATAAAATTATTACCACTCTCGACGTATGTAGATACTATAATAATTCCTACAATTACTCCTTTGGGGTTTAAAAACTGAAAAAAAAACGTATCAAAAAACTTAACTGGATTTTCCTTTTTATTTTCCGTCTGATTTTTTGAAAACGCTATTTTGTAAGCCAAATAAATAAGAAATAGTGATCCAGAAATTTTGAGTATTTCTTGTAATAAGGGATAAATTTTAAAAACATTTATTAGACCAAAATTCAGAACACAAACCATTGTAGTAAAACCAAAAATGACACCTAACATATGTGGAAATGTTTTAATTACACCAAAGTTAAACCCTGAGTACGATGCAACTATATTATTTGGGCCTGGTGAACAACTTGTACCTAACATAAATAATGACAATGACAATAATTCTGGATGCATATTTTATGCTATTGGCAGTCCGTTTTCAGCTTTTTGAGATGGATGAACTAAAGTTACTTTTCCATCTTTATCAATGGATCCCAAAATTAATACTTGTGAAATTACTCCTGCAATATTTTTTTCTGGAAAATTACACACACCTATAACTTGTTTTCCAATTAGATTATCTCTGTTATAAAAATGTGTTATTTGTGCTGAAGACTGTTTAATTCCAATTTCACTTCCAAAATCAACTTTTAGAACTAATGAAGGTTTTCTTGCTTTTTCATTTTTTTCAACAGATATTACTGTTCCTAAACGAATGTCTATCTTTTGAAAATCATCATAGGTTATTTGTTCTTTCATAATAATAATATATAATTAATTGTAATGAAAATAGATAACATATTATTTGAAAAATCAATAAAGATTCTTAAGGACTTAATATCTTTTAAAACAATTTCAGGTGAAAATAATTCTTCTTTAATTAATTATTGTGAGGATATACTTACCAAATGCGGTGCCTCATCTTTTAAGGTTTTTGATGATGAAAAAAAAAGGGTAAATCTTTTTGCTACATTGAAAGCAAAAAAACCAAATGGAAAAGAACCTATAATTCTTTCAGGTCACACAGATGTAGTACCAGTATCTAAAGGTTGGTCCACAGATCCTTTTATTGCAGAAATAAAGAATGAAAAATTATATGGTAGAGGTTCTTGCGATATGAAGGGATTTCTAGCTTGCTCATTGGCTTTTGCAGAAATATTTTCAAAATCAAATCTTTCAAGAGATATACACTTTTCTCTAACATTTGATGAGGAAACTGCATGCATTGGAGCTCCTTTATTGATTAAAGAGCTAAAAAAAAGAAAAATTACAAATGGAATTTGTATCGTAGGCGAACCAACAGAAATGAAAATTATAGACTCACACAAAGCATGTTATGAGTATACAACTTTTTTTGAAGGGTTAGCTGGTCATAGTTCTAAACCTGATGAAGGAGTAAATGCTGTGGAATACGCATCAAAGTATGTAAATAAATTAATGTCATTAAGAACTGATTTAATTAATAGAAAACCAAAAGACTCCATATTTACTCCTTCCTATTCAACACTATCGATTGGCGGAATATTTGGAGGAATTGCACATAATGTAATAGCTGATAAATGTCATGTTAATTGGGAAACCAGACCTGTAAATAAAGAAGACGGTATATTCTTAAATAGTGAAATAGATAAATATGCTGAAAATCTTTTATCAGAAATGAAAAAAAAATATCCAGATGCATCAATTAAAAAAAAAATAATTGGAGAAATAATTGGATTTAATAGAGTAAATGACTCGAAAGCTTGTGAATTTGTATCTAGTATTACAGGAGATAATTCTAGGGAAGTCGTATCCTTTGGAACAGAGGCAGGATTATTTCAAGAGATTGGGATAAGCACAGTTGTGTGTGGTCCTGGATCAATAGAGCAAGCTCATAAAATCGATGAATTTATCGAATTAAGTGAAATTAAAAAATGTTTAACTTTTTTAGAAGGTGTAAAAGAGAAATCAGTAGTTAATTAACTCCACCCGCCAATAGATTTTACTTCTAAGAATTCTAGAAGACCGTCTTTTCCAGCTTCTCTTCCAATACCAGAATGTTTAAATCCACCGAATGGTGCATCAACTGCAATACCTGCTCCGTTTACATCAACCATTCCTGATCTAAGTTTTCTTGCCACCCTATGAACTTTATTTTGATCTTGGGTTTGTATGTAGTTTGTTAATCCATATGTTGTGTCATTTGCAATTTTAATAGCATCCTCTTCACTTTCAAAAGGAATAACAGATAATACCGGACCGAATATTTCGGTTTGAGCAATTTCCATTTGATTATTTACGTCCGCAAAAACTGTTGGTTTCACATAATAGCCTTTTTTTAAACCATCAGGTTTACCAAGTCCTCCTGCAACTAATTTTGCTCCTTCGTCTATACCCCTCTTAATCAATCCTTGTATCTTGTTATATTGAGTTTCAGATATTACAGGACCAATATGGTCTCCTTCTTTATTTGGGTTATCTACTTTGAAATCATTTGCAAATTTAATTAGTCTATCTACTGTTTCTTTATAGATTGATTTTTCGACTAACATTCTGGTTGGAGCATTACATGATTGGCCAGAATTTCTAAAACATCTTGTGGCTCCTCTTTCTACAGCTTCAGGATCCGCATCTTTGAAAACAATATTTGCACCCTTACCACCCAATTCTAGGCTAACTCTTTTAAAATCATTTGCTGCATTTTTAGATATTAAAGCACCTGCTCTAGTTGATCCGGTAAAAGAAACCATGTTAACGTCTGGATGACTAGTTAGTGCATTTCCTGTTGTTTCACCATCGCCATTAACTAAATTAAATACACCTACTGGAAATTTAGTTTCATCAATTATTTCTGCGAGTATCATTGAGGATAAAGGAGCTAATTCAGATGGTTTTAAAATCATTGTACATCCAGTTGCTAATGCTGGCATAACCTTTAAGCAAACTTGGTTCATAGGCCAATTCCATGGAGTTATTAATGCACAAACTCCTTTTGGTTCATAAATTAATCTTTGATTAGGCGCATGATCACCCAACGGTTTTTCAAATTCAAATTCTTTTAAATATCTTATAAAAGATTTCATATGACTTGCTCCAGTACCGGCTTGAAGTTTGGTTGCAAAATCTTTTGGAGCACCCATTTCAACAGTTATAGCGTTTGCAAAATCTGCCCATCTTTTTTTATAATTAGCGTAAAGTGTTTCTAGAAGTTTTAATCTTTCATCTTTTGATGTAAATGCCCAGCTTTCAAAAGCATTTTTTGCAGCTTGAACAGCTGCATCAACGTCTTCTTTACCACCTATAGATATAACAGCACAATTTTCTTCTGTTGATGGATCAATTACGTAGCAATCTTTTTCTTTTATAGGATCCGTCCACTTTCCATTAATGTAGAATTTTTTCTTATTTAGCATACTTAAAAATTAACCTATCTTTTTGCTTTTGCAAACAAGTTTGTAAGTTCATATACAATCGTTGCAGCAGCTAATGATGTAACTTCAGCATGATCATACGCTGGTGCAACTTCTACTACGTCTGCTGATATAATTTTCGTTCCAGATAATCCTCTAATAACATTAACCATTTCTCTAGACGTCATTCCCGCAATTTCTGGAGTTCCTGTTCCCGGTGCATGTGCCGGGTCTAAAACATCAATATCGATCGATAAGTATAAAGGATTATTGCCAACTCTATTTCTGATTCTTTCAACAATTTTATCAACACCTTGTGACTGAAATTCATCACAATGAATTATTTTAAAACCAAAGCTTTCATCATTTTTCAAATCCTCCCTGCTATAAAGTGGTCCTCGAATACCAACATGAATTGATGAATCATCTAAAAATAAATTTTCTTCTCTTGCTCTTCTAAAAGGTGTTCCATGTGTATAAGGAGCACCAAAATATGTATCCCAAGTATCTAAATGTGCATCAAAATGCACTAGAGCAACAGGTCCATTGTTTAATTTATTCATTGCTCTTAATAAAGGAAATGCAATTGTATGATCTCCACCTAAACTTATTATACCTTTGGTTTTTTTTAATAAATCTAAAGCCCCATCTTCAATTTGTTTTATAGCTTCATCTATATTAAAGGGGTTGCAAGTTATATCTCCTGCATCCGCAACTTGTTGAACTTTAAATGGTTCGACATCATAATTAGGATGATAATTTGTTCTCAAATGTCTTGATGCTTGTCTTATACTTTGTGGACCAAATCTTGCACCAGGTCTGTAACTAGTTCCAGCATCAAAAGGAATACCAACTATTGCAACATCACAATTTTCTACGTCCCGTAATTCTGGTAATCTTGCAAAAGTACTTGGACCAGCAAATCTAGGAACCTTTGTTCCACTAATCGGTTGTATTGGTTCTTTTTTTTTTGTCATTAATTTCGTTTATAAAAATTAAATGTACCACAACTAAATTAAATCGAATATCATTTATGTTTTCAAAATGAGAATTCTTATAATTATTTTTATATTTTTTTCCTATTATTCCCCACTTAATGCAAATGAAATATTTAATCTTATTAAAATTCCAAATTTAGAAGTTTTTAATCTAGATAGTAAAAATAAAATCAAATATTTAAGTTTAAAAAAAAGTTTTACCATCGGAGCAACTAAAAATATTACTTGTGATAAAGCAAATGAAAGTAATCTCAAAAAAAAATATGAAATAATTAAAAAAAACTTAGACATTTATAATTATAAATTTTTAAAAAAAAATAATATTCGATTTGTTGTATTGTGTGAAAATTTATCAATATCAGGTATTGGGACTGCAGGTATCCCTGATATACAAAAAAGAACTTTAATATTAAATATAAATTTTAATCCAAAATATTTTGAAAGAGTTATACACCACGAAGTTTTTCATATGATATATGATAGCCATCCCATTTTATTTGATGATAATTTGTGGAAAGAGTTCAATGATAAATCTTTTCGGTACGCAGGATGTTCTATATGTTCTGATAGTATTGGTTTAGATGAATATAAAGAAACTGATGGTTTTATTACTGAATATTCAAAAACAATTCCCTCTGAAGATATGGCTGAAATATATAGTTTTATTATCAAAAAAGAAAATATTTTAACGAAGCTTTCTGAAGAAGATGCAAAGCTAAAAAAAAAAATAAATTTTATTAAAAATTCTGTAAATAAAATAGATAGTCAAATATTTTAAATGATTAAAAAAATCAAAGCATCTAGATCAGAAAAAATATTATTATTATTTTTAATTTTACTAGGTATTTTTTCTTTTAGTTTTTTTTATAGTATAAAAAATAAATGTCTATTTGTTGATGATATAAATTTAAAAAACCAAAATTTTATCGATAAAGAAAATATTATTTTAATGGAAGTAGAATGTGGTTTAGTCGTTATTAGATTAATTCCTGAAACTTCACCAAATTCAGTAAAGAGGTTTAAATTATTAACTGAAAAGGGTTTATATAATAATTCAGCTTTTTATAAAGTTATAGAAAACACATTAATTCAAGCAGGAGATATTGAGTACGGAAATATTGAAAATATAGATTATGTAAAGGTTGGTAGTGGTAAATCGGGCTTAGGGAATTTAAAATCTGAAATAGACGAAGATTTTAAATTTACTGAAGGCTCTGTTGCTATGGCTCGAGGTGATGATTTTGATACCGAGGATAGTGAATTTTTTATTATATTAAAAGATATACCAATTTATAATGGTGAATATACTCCAATAGGTAAAGTAATTCTTGGCTTAAATGCTCTTAAAAAAATAAAAAAAGGTAATAAGTCAAACTATGTTCTTAGGCCTGATTTTATAAAATCATTAAAATTAATTGATTAAATTTTGTATGATTAGTTTTTTTTAATTTTCTGAATTAAGTTTATCTGTTGCTTTTTTAAATCCAGTTAAATTTGATTGTATTATCAAAGGTTGCTTTGTGGCATAACCTAAAACCCCTATCTCTAAAAGATTTCCAGAAATAAATTTTTTATAAACTTTGTCATAAATGTTATCCATTTCTGAATTACCTGATCCTTTTGATAAAAATACAAGACATCCTATTTGTTCACAGCTAGACCAAGGAAGATTTACTTCCTCTTCATTATCAAAACGAAGTGAAAGTTGTTTACTTAAATCGATCCCTAAAGGTGAAATAATTGTTATTAATTGAATTTTATTTTTTTTTTCATCTATGAACTTTGTATATGTTACCGAAAAATTGATATTAGTATTTTGAATTCTAATTGTTTGACTTACCTCACAATTTTTATCTTTACCACTTTCAACGCACTGATACGTCCAATTATCATATTGTTGAGTTGTAACTTTTGGTGGAGATTTATCGTCAGCAATTAATAATTTTGATCCTATAAGAAGAAATAAAATAACAAAAATAATCTTATTCATTAATACTGTTTACTAAGTGTAATGAATGTTCTACCATCCCAACTTAAACCGTCAACATCTAATCCATCACTATCTACTCCAGAATTTCCTTTTATTGTTCTAGAATGCGATAATTGAACTGTAAATAAATTAAATACTGGAACATCCATAGAAAGACCCCAGCCTTTCAATGCATATTTATTTTTAAGATCTGTATTTGTTGAGTTCCAACCGGTCCATTTATTTTTATGTAATCGAATTTGTCCATAGTCATAAAAAAGTGTAGTTGGAAAATTAAAGAAATTTCTTTTTAATTCTACACCAGTGGTAAAACCTGCATCTCCAGCTGCTTCACTTGAGGCATAAGCTCTGACAGCATTTGGTCCGCCTAAAGTTAATTGTTCGCCACCATCTAAATTATCAGCTGCTACTTGCCCATTAAATTTAAATAAAATATTAGTTTTATTTGTAATTTTTTGTAGACGGTTAAAATTAAATGTGGCTTTTAAGTTTCTGCCGTTGTTATCAGCTCCCGCTTGATCCGTAGAGTAATTTGATAAATTATCTTTTAAATCCAGATTTCCCAATGTAATTCCAACAAGACCATAATTTACTCCTCCACCTAATTTTGTGTCAGTGCCATCAAATCCTAAGTTAAAAGTTGCCTTGGTCATGTCTTTGTTACTATTATTTCCTGTGCTTAAATCATTTACATAATCATTTCTGGATATTAAAAAAGTTGCATTAAGATTTTTGGTAAGTTTTTCAATTAATGGTCTAGTTAAAGTAAAATTATATTCTGTTGAATATCCTGAGGGCATAGTCGAGTCGAATGGTGCTGATAGTTTATACTCCATCTTAGAAAGTCTAAACGTACCTTGCATACCATTATAACCCATTGGGAATGTAGTAGACATTGCATAATAATTGGACTCTTCTTTTTGTTTATCCTTTTGAAAATTATTTCCAGTTGCAACATTTGTGAAAGTAAACCTATCCCCTATATTAAATAAACCATCAATGTTTATAGTATTTGTAAGTTTGCCAGTGCCTGAAGATCGAGAACCCGTGTTATCGGCCAAGGAAGATCCAGTAATTGTTTTAGTATTGCTTGCTGTAATTACAATATCTGTTTCACCAAATTCTTTTCCTTCTTCGAGTTGCGCTATCGCATTAATTCCAGGTGTTCTGTTAAAGTTTCTAATATTTTTATCTAATTGAGAAATATTTAAACCACCTCCATCTTCAACTTTATAAAGTATTTTCATTCTTATTTTTTCTTTAGATATATTTAATTTTTGTCCTTCATCGACGTTAAAAGTGATTGTGCCTAATACCGCTTCAGTAATTTTGATTTCTACTATTCCATTTTTAATATCTTGTGGTGGAAGGTAAGCTGTTGCTAAAAACCCTTCAGACCTATAATAATTAGATATTATGGTAGTAACATAAAGAAGAGCATCGTAATCAAGTTCTTTATTGATATTTTCTTTAATTAAATTCTTAAGTGTTTCATTATCATATCTCTTATTTCCATCTATTTTAAAATCTTTAACTAAAACTTTTAATATTTTTTCTTTATCGCTTTCTAAAACATTTTCATTAGTTTTACCTAAATTTTCAGATGCATCGGGTTCTTTTTCATTAGGCAGTTGTGGAACTTGTTTATTTAAATCATCTACAGTAGGTATATCTACTGCGTTTGCATAACTTGCAAAACTTAATATTAATGCTGAAATTAAAACTGTTTTTAGATTAATTATTCTCTTCATCTTCTATTCTTGCGTCAGGGTTACTATTTGTATTGTTTAAACTTTTATTGTTTTGCGCTTGAGTTTTATTTTCTACTCTTTGTTTTGGTTTTGATCCAAGTTTATAAGGGTTAAAAAATTCGCCCTTTTGTGGTTTACCTTCAAATGTTTTAAATAAATCTTTTATATCTTTAAATTGTTTTGGTGGAGCATTAAAATCTTTTGCTGTTTCCATATTAGCTGGTTTAAAATCTGTTGGATTTCCTCTTGGAGATCCAAATAATCTTCCAAAAAATCCTTGGCCTGATGGGTTGTTGCCTTCAACACTTCCTTTGGCTAAAGGTTTACCTATTCCAAAATTATTACCTGCTGGTCTTGCTTTCATATCTCCAAATTTAGGATTATCTGCGTAAACAATTTCAACACTTTTTGCTAAACCAAAACTATTTCCACCCCCAAAAGGTTTAAAATTCAAGGGTCCAGGACCAAATTCATTTACTGGTTTAAATTTGGATGCTCTAGCAGCAGTTTTAGCTGCCATTTTAGCTTTCTCTCTTGCTGCAGAATTAATAACACCGCCAGTCATTTTTTGACCAACTCCAACTCTAGTTCCAAAAGCTGAACTAGGATTAATCGTACCCCATCTCGCACCAGTTGCTTGAAAACCTGTTAAACCTGTGTATGATTTTAATGCTTTAATAGATCCAACCGTAGATTTAAATTGAACTGTAGGAATTGAATTTACACCTCTGTCAATTTCTACTGCTTTTGCTATTAGAGAATGTTTTCCTTTAACTGTGTCATTTACTTTTCCATTAAAGATTACCTTTGGATCCATTGATAATACAGTTCTTGTAGTTCCGTTACTTCCAGTACTACCAATTAAGACATCCCCGTTATAAACTTGCTCTTCATAAGTCATAACATCGCCTTTAAGTGTTATAGTATTGGCTGTTGTGGTCATTTTATAAAAACTATCAGCAGTATTAGTTGGATCAACTATTTCTAAATTAAATGCATAACCAACTCTATCTCCATAGGTTACATTTCCATTTGCTACAGCAGTCATTGATCTGTTTTTAGCATTTCCTTGACCTTTTAAAGTTCCTAAAAATTGTATATCTCCAAGTAATGACGCAAATTCAACTGGAGAAGCCCTTGAACCTGCTCCAACAACTACATCGCCTGTATAAGTTTGATTTTCTATAGTGGTTATTCCAGAATTTAATCTTACTGGACCTTGCATTCTTAAACCTGCCAACGAAATTCCACTAGCTAAACTAAATTGATCTGACGTTGAATTTGAAATAATCGTTGGACTTAATACTCCTCCAAATGCTGCTATATTACCACCAACTAAATTTCCTCCACCAGTTATTGTTGTTGTTCCTGTGTAAGTATTTGTGCCTGATAATGTAACGGCACCGCTTCCACTTGATATAACTGCACCCGATCCTGAAATAGTTCCTGATAGAGTTTGAGTAGCACTCGAATCGTATTCAAATGTACCCGTATTAATAATATTTGCTGCATAACTACCACTTCCTAGTTTACCACTACCTGATACTTTTAATTTACCAGCATTAACTGTAGTGGTACCTGTATAAGTATTTACACCAGATAAATTTAAAGTTCCTGTTCCAGATTTTGCTATATTATTTGATCCAGATATAATTCCAGATAATGTAGAAGTGCCTGAGTTTGTAATTGATATATCGCCGTCCACTGAAATTTCTCCACTTGCAGATATAGCTGCCCCTGTTACGGTTAAATCATTAAGTGCAACTCCACTGTCACTTGCATCTGTAACAATAGTTATATCTTTTATAGTAGCTGCTAGGCCTTCGTTACTTGCATGGTGAGCTCTACCAATCATAATAGTTTTAGTTGTTGGATTTATTACGCTGCCAGATGATTTTGCATTTGTTCCATTAGATGTAAGTGAACCATCCACATAAACTTTTGCAATGTTGTTATTATAAGTAACTTTTACAGTTCTCCAATTTCCAGCTGTTCCATTACTTCCTTGACCAAATAAATCTAATGCTCCTTGGTTTTGTCCTTTTACATAAAAACTATCATTTCTATTTGGTGATCTAATCAAGATACCTCTATTGTAGCGTCCGTAAGAAAATATGGTATTTAAGTTTCCACTCCATCCTGAAGAATTATATTTTGCTTCATAGGTCCAGTCTGAACCGAGATCTTTACTTATTATATAAGGATTGCCTCCGTTTTGTGTAGTAGTATGAGTACTTGAAGTGAGATATGTTGATGTAACAGCACTACCTCCCTTGATGTTTCCTGAAAAAGTTACATCACCAGCACCAGCATTAACAATCAGATTTCTTGCTGTTCCACCTGTGACTGAACCAAGAGTTCCTCCAAATGTAACATTACCTGCTCCTGAGCCGGTATTAATTGTAGTATTTTGATAGATATTTACATTGTCACTAAAAGTTATGTTTGAATTTGTGGTTGCTAAAGTTAAAGCAGAGCCTGAGCTAGCTCCTATAACAGTTGCTGCAGAATAACTTTGTGCTCCTGTAGTTGTTATATCAGACTCTAAGGATATAGCGCCCGTTACAGCAAGTGATGGCAATGTAACTCCCTCTGATAACTGTAATACTTTACTAGCACTTGAATTAATGGAAGGTGAACTGCCTAACGAATTATTAGCTGCAGCTATTAATGTTCCTGTTGATAAAGTTACAGCTCCAGTAAAATTACTATTTCCTGAAAGTGTTAAATTTCCACTACCTGATTTTGTAATTCCTCCACTGCCTGAAATTGCACCTGATAAGGTTTGTGCTGAGCTTGAACTTAAAGTTAATGTACCTGCATTACTAATTGAACCTGCATAAGATCCATTACCCAACAATCCAGAAACGGTAATTGCACCGGCACTAATTGTAGTGCCTCCTGAATAAGTATTCGTTCCAGATAAAGTTAAAGTTGATGCACCTGATTTTGTTATTTGTCCAGACCCAGATATTGCTCCTGATATAGTTTGTGCTGAACTTGATGTGTAAGAAAATATTCCGCTGTTAGCAATTGTACCTGAGTAGGTTCCACTACCCAATCTTCCTGAAATAGACAATGTTCCAGCGCTAATTGTGGTATTACCTGAATAAGTATTTGTTCCTGACAATGTTATTGTTTCATTGCCAGTTTTTATTAAATTTCCTGAACCACTTAATACTCCTGAATAAGTAGTTGAAGAACTGTTATTTAAAGTAATATCATTACTGGATATATTAATATTTGCTGAACCACTTAGATTGTTCATTTGAGAATCTGCACTCAATACAGCTGAACCTGCGTTTAAAGTTATAGATCCTGTCGCGTTTGAAGGTTTAAATGTTAATTGACCTGCTCCAGCTTTTGTAAATGAGTTTGCCGCAATCACTCCAGATATAGTACTTGTTCCACTGTTTGTAACTGAAACATCACCAGAGGCTGTAACAGCTGCTGCGCTTAAAGCTGCACCATTTACCGTAATATCATTTAGTGCAGTTGATCCACCAACGGAACCAGAGAAAGTTACGTTATCTGTCCCAGCATCTACAACTAAATTTCTTCCTGAAGAGTTTCCATTTACTGTTCCTGTGAAAGTAATGGAGTCGTTATTAGCATCTATTGTTGAATTAGATGTTAGAACAACATTTCCATTTAATCTTATATCGTCATTAGCTGAACTTACGTTTTCAGATGTATACGACCTGTAAAATACTGTAGCGCCTCCAGTTTGATAATTATTGGTCCAACCAGACCACTGATTGCTAGGATTTCGTATACGCATTCTTGCTGCTGCACCTCCGGTTGCTTCTCCCCAAAAATATAAGAAAGGTCTAACTTCATTAGCAGTAAAAGTTCTATCTCTTTCGTGATATTGAACTCCGTGTCTTCCTGGACGGTATGCCCATAAATAAGCACTTTTGTCTGAATGATTAAATCTATTTGAATTTTGTACAGCAGACTTTAAACTAGCTATTGTTTGGCCAGCATTTCCTACATAAGATATCACACTATCGTCAGCACCTACTTGTAATCTCCAAGATCCAGAGGCATTAGGTTTAAAATATCCCTCATATCTGTAAGATTTATAAGATCCAGGATCACCCTGATAGATGCTCGTTACATTATGGGTAGCAAAAGGAGTATTATTAAATAAATTTGTATTATCGTTAACATGCCCATTGTTCCATTCTCCAAAATAACCGTTATAATCGCTTCTTATCCATCCTGCAGCTCCTAGAGAAGAAGTTGAATAAGTTCCAGCTGACGCGTCTGTAGAAATATTTCCACCAATATTGATGGTCCCTGCAGTAACGTCTATTCCTGAAAGTCTGTAAGTTGAGCCAATATTCCCACTAAATGTGGCTGTTCCAGATGATCCTGATACTGTCAATCCTTTTGCTGTGCTAGTATTGCTGTCTAGTGTGCTATTTAAAGTTAAATCTCCGCCTCGAGTATTTATAGTTACATCTGCTCCAAGTTTAACTGCTGATGCAAAAACAACATTTAATGAATTACTACTCGATCCAACATTTGCATTTAGAACAGTTGAGGTAGATGTAAAAGTTAAAGTACCATTAGATCTTCCACCGCCATAAGAAATTGCACTATTAACCGTAATTGTATTATCCGCTGTGACGTTAACGTTTGTAGATGCTAAGTTACTTACATATGTTGATGCTTCTGATGAACCAACAGTTAGATTAGTTGGATCAAGTAACCAACTACCATAATTTCCAGTTTTTGAACTTGTATCTACTTTTATTCCATTGTAATTTAAAACAGCTCCAGAGGTTTCTATCTGACCCCCGTCGCCATCAATACCTTTTGCAGTTAATTTTCCATATACACTTGTAACAGAGTTACTATCTTTAATGTTTGACCAAGTTACAATTGTACCACCAGCTCCACTTTCTGTTGCACTAGCTGATAATACTGAATTTTTATCTATTGAAGTATATGTTGACTGAAGCAAATCCCCTTTGCCTTGCCAGTCTCCACCTATTAATATTTTACCACCACTTTCTTTACCATCTGCGCTAAGTTTTGCAGATACTAGGTTTAATTCTTTACCAGTAATCTCAATATCGCCACCTTTACCTGTTGATGAATTAACATCTAATTTGCCCGAGATGGTTGCTTCACCTTTAGATCCTGCATCAATTTTGATTTCACTTGCTTCTATAGATCCTGTATTCGAAACTAATTTGATAACACCATTTTCTGACACAAGCCCCTGTGCTTTTGCATCAGTTATTTTAATTGTTTCATCAACTAAACTTTGTGCAGCATCAGCTTTTATTGTTACTATTCCATTTTTAGTTTCAATTGTTCCCTCATTTTTTGCAAGTGATTTAAGTTTTGAGGGTTTTACTTTAACTGTAAGCTTGTTGCTTCCACTAATACTTAACAAAACATCATCTCCAGCTGCAAGAGCGGTTGAAGCTTTTGCAATAATTTGCCCTTTGTTATTAATTTCTGGAGAAATTAAAGCTACATACTGGGCATCTATTTTTCCACTTGCAGTTAATTGTGATAATTTATCTGTTGAAAACGATAAATTATTATTTAAAAAATTTTGATTTGTAATATTTAGCGTAGATAGTATAGCGCCTTCTGCTCTAACAGCTGAAGTGGGTCCCATCAATATTCCGGTAGGATTTACTAATATAAGTCTTCCATTTGAAAAAATAGATCCATTAATAATTGATTTTCCGGTAACAACATTGTTTAAAATAGTAGATTTATTTGTTGGTTGATTAAAATACACCGAGGCACTTGATCCAATATTAAATGTATTCCAATTTACAATACCTTGTTGGGTAGTTTGATTTATATCAAGTCTACCAACACTTGGTTGATTAATATCAATATTACCACTAACTACTTGACCACCTGTTGGTAAAGCAAATTGATCAATATTTTGAGCAAAAACGAAAGAATTTGTACTGGTTAAACTCAGAAAAATAATTAAAAACCAATTTAAAAATTTATTTATTAACAATTTCATAATGGTTTTATTCTCCCAAATTTATTAAATAAGTATTGAATCCCTTACGTTTTAAGCATCTTAGCTAATGATATTTAAAGTAATATAATTTTAAAATAGCACTAAAATTTAGTACCAAAATTTAATAGTAAAATAGGTTAAGATTAGTCTTTAAAATGGGGGTTTTTTGAACTCTGTATTTTGCCATCGACCATTAACTTAAATTAATTCTAAAATGATCAAATTGCATAGCTCAAAATCTATATCAGCATTGGTTATGAGAAATAAAAAAAATACTATTGTTTTTTAGTAATAAATTTTAATATTATGAAAAACAAATTCATTAAAATAGCTTCTGATTTAGTAAGTCACGTGCATGATACCGGTGTTTTGTCATTTGTTTTTAAAACAAAAGTACATTTTATAATAATTTGTTACATTTATGGGCACGACAAGATTACTTTTGAAAATCTGTGTAAAATAACTCAATCAACAGTCAGTAGAACGACCATACAAACAATTTTATTAGAGGGTGTTAAGTTGGGGTACTTAAAAAAATTTATCGATAAAAAAGATAAAAGGAAAAAGTATTACTCTTGTGAAGCCCTTAGTCCAGCACTTGAAAAGTGGCATAACCAACAACAAAAAATATTTAATTAATTTACTAATTGTTTACCTGTAGAAAGAGTATGTTTAATTCTATCTTGTGTTTGCTTAGTCTCAATTAATCGCATAAATGATTCTAATTCTAAATTATAAAGATTATCCTCACTTAGTTCTTTATCGATATAAGTATCACCTCCGCTTAGGACTGTTGCTAGCTCTTCTCCAACTTTAAATCCATGATCTAAAATAATTTTTTCATTATAGAGTTTTTCTAAAGATTTTATCATCTTGTCTTTAAGAGGTTTACCAGATAACTTAAACGTACATTCTTTAGGTGGTTGAAAATTTTTATTACTTTCTAATAATTTTTTAGCCTCCTCCAATAAGCTATTTCTATTCATTACCATTTTATCTTCAGGTCTTAAAAATTTTAATGGTAAAGCTTCTACAGTTGATGTTGCTGTTTTTGCATAACCTATGATATTGAAAACTTGTAACGGTGCATAATCTGGATCTTTCTTCGCTTCTTCAGTTTGTGACCATCTCCATAATACTTCCTTACATCCGCCTCCTGCAGGAACAACTCCTACTCCAGTCTCAACTAGTCCCATTACAATATTAGTATGAGATACAACAAAATTTGATTGAATTGCAACTTCTTCTCCTCCACCTAACACTAATCCTGATGGTGCTGAAATTACAGGGTACTTAGAATATTTTAAATGTTTACAAGTTTGTTGAAAATATTTTATAAAATTTTCAACTGATTTAAAATCACCTTTTTCAACAAATTCCATTGTATATTTTAAATTAACACCCGCTGAAAATTGCATACTTTCATTAATTATTATTAAAGGTTTATCGGTCGCATTTTTTAATGCATCCATAGAATCATAATCTAAAGCGCAAGCTTTCGTAGTAAATTCTACGATATTAAAATCTTTAAATCTAAGTATGTCAGCAGACTTATTTTTGTCGACTTTTATTGCTCTTGGTTTTATTTTTCCTAGTGTTTCAATATCAGTATATAATTGACGTTCACCATAAAAGTTTTCATCTTTTGTTTTTGATAAGTTTTCTAAAAAAGAATTCCCTTTCACATCTCCCACTTTGTCAAAAAAATTACTCACACCAATCGATTTTAACATTTCAAATGGTCCCATAGACCAATTGAAACCTAGTCTCATAGCTTCATCAATATCATTAAATTTATCTGTAATGCCTGGAACTAAAGATGATGAATATTTTATAATCTTTGATATTACTGACCAAGCATAATCACCAAACTTATCTTTTCTGTTGATTAGTGCATTTAAATCTACAGTTTCAATACCAAGTTCAATTTTTTTCGACGGTGAGTACTCCCCTGTCTCAAGGTTAATTGCTTCTAATACTTTTTTATTATCATGCTTATTCATTCTATAGAAGCCACCCTTGCCTTTTCTACCGGTATAACCATCTTTAATTAATTTAGTGATAAGTGGAATTTCTTTCGCAACTTGTTGAAATGGATCGTGTTCGGGAAGTTCTTTAATAAAACTTTTTAAAACATCTGACATAAGGTCTATGCCAATTAAATCGTATAAACCAAATACTCCTGTTTTTGGTATGCCCATTGGTCTTCCAAATATTGCATCAGCTTCCTCAATAGATAAATTCATTTTAAAAGCTTCGGTCATTGCAACTTGCATCGCAAATACACCAATTCTATTTCCTAGAAATCCTGGGGTATCATTGCAAATAATAGCCCCTTTACCTAATTCATGCTCACAAAATTTTTTAAGATAATTTATTTTATCTAAATCCGAACTCTCACTTTTAACAATTTCTAAAAGTCCCATATATCTAACTGGATTGAAAAAATGCGTAATACAAAAATCTTTTTTATCTTCATGAGATAACTTTTCTGACAATATGCTAATTGGTATAGATGATGTGTTTGAGGATACTATTGTATTTTTTTTCCTATTATCAAATATTTTTTTATAAATATCATGCTTTATATCAATTCTTTCAACAACAGCCTCGACTATCCAGTCTGCTTCTGCAACTTCATTAAAATTATCATTTATATTTCCAATATTAATTCCATTAATTTTTGACTTATCAATTAGCAGAGGAGGTCTAGATTTTTGAATTCTTTCTTTTGCTTTTTGACTTATTTCTGTAGTTAGGTCTAATAAGGTGACTGGAATATTTGCATTACAAAGATGAGCAGCAATACCGCTCCCCATCGTTCCTGAACCAATAACAACTACTTTATTTATTTTCATGGAATGTTTTTATATTAAATTTAGTTGTGACATGGAATAAAAAAATCGTCTTAATTTAGTTTTTGTTGTTTTTTTAAATCATTAATCTTAATGTGACAACGAATTGCGTTTCCATTTTCATCTATTTGCCAAGGGGGGACGTTGGTTTTGCAAATTTCACCTAAAATTCTTGGGCATCTTCCTTGAAAAGAACAGCCTTTTTCTGGTGGCTTCTCTTCAACAATATCCTCTGCAACTAATTTTGGTTTTACATCAGGATCTGGTTCTAAAACGGCACCTAAAAGAACTTCTGTATAAGGATGAGAAGGAAATTTGTAGACACTGTCTGATGGGCCAATCTCACATAATCTACCTTGATACAAAACAGCAACCCTATCACTTATTGCTCTTACGACTGCTAAGTCATGAGAAACAAATATATACGTTGTGCCAAAATCTTCTTTAAGTTCTTGAAGTAGATTTAAAACAGCAGCTTGTACTGAAACATCTAATGCAGATGTAACCTCATCACAAAGAATAATATCAGGTTTTGCAGCAAATGCTCTTGCTACAGCTACTCTTTGCTTCTCTCCTCCTGAAAGTTGTCTCGGATATCTTGTAAGATAAAATTCACCTAATCTTACCTTTTCTAAAACTTCTATAATTTTCTGTTTCAACTCCTCACCAGTCAAACCGAAATATAGTTTTAGTGGTTGTGATACTATTTCCTCTACTGTGTGATTTGGATTAAGAGATTCATCCGGATTTTGGAAAATCAATTGAATGGCCCTCAAATTATTTGCATCTCTTTTTTTAAGATCATTTGATAATATTTTTTTTTTATCAAATTTAATTGTACCATCTTTCGTTTTTATTAAACCTGCAATTGATTTTAGAATAGTAGATTTTCCACTACCTGACTCGCCAACTAAAGCTAGTGTTTCACCTTTATCAATATTAATATTTATATCTTTGACTGTTGGATTGCTATCATCAATCTTATTTAGTAGTTGCTCCAAAAATTTCTGTTTAGCATAACTAATAGATACCGAAGAAATATCTAAAATCTCATTTTTTTGAATTTTATTAATTAATTGTTTTGAGGAACTTGTGTCTATGCTTTTTTGTTTATGAAGTTTTTTATGATTAAAGCATCTGACGCTAGTATTAAACTCATTTACAAATTCCAGTTCTGGAGAATTTATTTTACATTTATCCTCTGCAAATTGGCATCTTACATAAAAACTGCATCCTTGTTTAATTGTTCCAGGCTGTGGCTGACTGCCAGACATCGAGTCAGGCAAACCTGATAGGGTTAATTTTGGTATAGATTTTAATAATCCATAAGTATACGGATGGATAGGATTTTTAAGAATATTTCTAACTGGACCATCTAAAACTATTTCACCCGAATACATTACAATTACTCTATCACTAACTTGTGCAATCGCACCTAGGTCATGGCTAACATAAACCATTGAAGTGCCAGTATCTTTTGCAATAAAATTAAGTAACTCTAGCACATGTGCTTGGGTTGTAACATCTAAGCCAGTAGTAGGTTCGTCTAATAGTAATAGATCTGGATTACCTGCTAAAGCCATTGCTACAGCCACTCTTTGTTGTTGACCACCTGAAAGTTCATGGGGGTATCTTTTGGCAATTGCTTCTGGGGAAGGTAGCCTTACTTTGTTTAGTAATTCAGAAATTTTATTATCTCTATTTTCTTTTTTAAGATTGGTGTGTAATTTTAAAGCTTCATCTATTTGATACCCAATTTTTAAATTTGGTGTCAAAGACTGTCCAGCATTTTGGGGTATCATTGCAATTTTTCTTCCACGAATACCCTCTAGCTCTCTGTTTTTCATTTTTAAAATATTATTTGATTGATACAAACATTCGCCTGAAATTGTGTACAATCCATGTTTAACATATCCCATCATTGCTAAAGCAAGAGTACTTTTACCTGATCCAGATTCTCCTACGATGCCAACTGTTTCGCCTTTTTTAATTTTTGTGTTAATGTTTTTTAAAATTGAAATTTGTTGACCTTTTTTACTCGTAAAACCAATTGATAAATTTTTAATTTCTTGAACTACATGTTGCATTTTAAACTGGGGCTTTTGTTGATCTATCAATGCCTAAAGCTTTTGCAAAGGCATCTGCTGTTAAATTAATACCAATTATAAGTGAACTTAATCCAAATATTGGAGCAAGAACTGACCAATATGCAAACGACATTAATCCTCTTGCATTAGATATCATTAAACCCCAATCAGGAGTTGGAGGACTCACACCAAAACCTAAAAAAGATAATGAACTAAAACCTAACAACATCCATGACCATCTCATTGCACCCTCAACCATAATAGCATCTCTCACATTAGGCAGTATTTCATTCCAAATTATAGAAAAGTTACTGTGACCTCTAGCTCTTGCAGAAACTATAAAATCTTTAGCGATTACATCATGTGTTGCCGCTCTTGCAACTCTTACAATTCCCTTTCCATAAAAGAATCCTAGAGCAGGAATTAAAACTATTATGGATGTGCCAAGTAAAGACACTATTAAAAGCATAGCAAGTATCCACGGAATAGATAAAAACGCATCAATTATTCTCATAACAACATCATCAATTTTTCCTCCAACTAAACCACAAAAAATACCAACTGCACCTCCCCACAACAGGGCAATTAAAGAACCAAAAAAAGTAACTGTCAAAGCTGTACGTCCTCCTAGTATGGTTCTTGTAAAAACATCCCTACCAAGGCTATCTGTTCCAAACCAATATTCCGAAGATGGTGGCTGTAACATCAAAGATGGATCTATAGCTTTATAATCATGAGGCACATATAAAGGACTTGTTATTGCAAGTGTTACATGAAAAATTAAAATTATTAAGCCAATTAAACCTGATGGTCTTGATACCATGGTTAAAATAACTTCTAATACTTTTGAAATAGTATTTTTTGGTTTTTCTTCTTTAATAATTGGGTTCATTTTTTAATTTGAAGTGATTTTAATCTAGGATTTAACATTAAAGTTAATAAATCTGCGATCAGGTTAATAACAACATATATAGAAGCTAAAATAATTGCTAAAGCTTGCACAACTGGCAAATCTCTATTTGAAATAGACTCGATTACTAGTCGACCTAAGCCTGGATAATTAAATACAACTTCTGTAACAACTACTCCACCTAATAACCATGCAATTGTTAAGGCAACTACATTAATTGCTGGCAATAATGCATTTGGTAATACATGTTTAAATACCATTTTCCAATATGGCACACCTTTGAGTATTGCCATTTGAACATAGTCTGATGACATAACTTGTATAACGCTTGATCTTACCATTCTGGCCATATGAGCAGTCATAATCATTGAAATTGCAATTACAGGTAAAATTATATTTGGCAACAATTCCGATATTGAAGCACCTGTTGGCACTATAACTATTCCTGGCAACCATTCTAGCCAAATAGCAACGATTAATATTAATAATGTTGCGCTAATAAATTCAGGAATTGTCATTGAGAAAATTGTAAAAGTCGAAATTATTATATCTGGTAATTTATCTCTCCATAATGCTGTAATAATACCCAACAATAAAGCAATTGGTATTCCTATCAAAATTGAAGCTGACGCCAAAACTAATGAATTTTTTACTCTTGGGCCTAACACATCATTTATTCTCATTTCCCCACTCAATGAATAACCAAAATCACCCTGGATTACACCTACTGCCCAATTAACATATCTTTCATAAGCTGGGATATCTAATCCTAATCTTTTATAACATGCCTCAAGAGCAGCACCATAGGCCTCTCTTTCAAGATAAGTTGTGCACGCATCACCTGGTAAAACCTCAACACCAACAAAAGTAATTAATGAGACAATAAATAAAGTTATCAATCCAAGAAGAATTCTTTTTAAAACTAAAATTAACATAATAATGATTATAAATATTTAATTTAAATATATTTATAATAAATGAATTAGATTTTACAGGCCTAATTAAAGGCCTGTAAAAAAAGTTTTTATATTAGTCTACTTTTAGCTTATGCCAACGCACAGAAAAAACTTCTACATCATCTAAATTTTTTACCCTAGATGAAGTTATAACAAGTTTAGATACGTGGTAAGGAATCATTGTACCAGACTCTTCCCATAAAGTTTTTTGAGCATTTTGGTAAGCTTTTTTTCTTTTACCGAAGTTCAATTCACCTCTTGCATCAGATAAATTTTTATCGAATGCACTATTTTTGAAAAATGACTCATTCCATTTTGCTCCACTATGATAAGCCTCGTGAAGAATACTGTCTGCTGGTCTTTCATTCCAACGAGTCATTGCTACTGCTTTTTTCATCCAAGTTTCTTTCCAGTAACTTTTTGAAGGTGTCATTTTAACTTCAGCTTTAATACCTGCTTTAGCTAGTTGTTGTTGTAATACTTCACCAATTGTTGGCCAAGTAGGTTCTTTGGTTGATACGTGTATTACCATATCAAAGCCGTCTGGATATCCAGCTTCTTTTAGAAGTTTTTTAGCTTTCTTAATATCTTGAGGACATTTCATTTTTAGACGATATTGATCTGATGGTGCAACAGGTGTATCGCAAGATACAGTAGCTGCTCCTCCCATAACTAAATCGACAAGCTCTTGTCTATCAACTGCCAATCTAACTGCTTTTCTTACTTTTGGATTGTCGAATGGAGCTGTGTCTGTTCTCATAACCATACCTCTCCAGTTCCCAGTTGGCACTACAGAAACGTTAAATTTTTTATTACCATCAAAAATTTTTTTCTGACTAAATGGAACATATCTATTCATATCAATCTGACCAGTAAGAAGTGCTTGAACTCTTGCTTCCCCATCAGGTATAGCAATTACATGCACTTCACCTACGCCAGGTGCACCTTCCCAATAATCCGGATTTGCTTTAAGTACAGTTGTTCCTTCTGGATCAAATGTATCTACTTTAAATGGTCCGGTACCTATACCAGTTTTACCAATGGTGTCACCAGAGCCTGAAGGTATCATTCTTAATCTGTAATCAGTTAATAATAATGGAAAATCCGCAAATGAAGTATTTAATTTCATTTTTACAGTATGTGAATCTACTACTTCAATATCAGTAACAGAGCTCATACTTTTCTTAGCCGGAGATCCAATATCTGGATCTTTAACTCGCATTAATGAATATTTAACATCCTCTGCATCAAAGTCAGAACCATCGTGAAATTTAATTCCTTTACGAAGGTTGAAAGTCCATTCGGTTGCTTCAGAGTTCGCCGACCATTTTGTTGCTAATGATGCAGAAACTTTTCCTTTTAAATCTTTTCTTACTAAACGATTTTGTGTCATTATAACCACTTGGAATAAACGACCTTTAGTAATTGCATCAAGGTTTGTATCTTTTCCAAAGCCTAGATCATGCGATAATTTAAAAACTCCGCTAGATGCATTTGCTAATGAAAAAGACAACATTAAAGATATCAATGATAATGATATCACTTTGTATATTTGTTTCATAAATTAACCCCTCTTTTTAAAATATAAAGTTAACAATTCGTTACTTCGAGATCAATAAAGAAAACTTTATTGTTTTATTGACATTTGTTGTTTAATAATCATCTAAGGTAAATAAAATGCATGATACGCTAAAAAAAGTCAGATTTTCTATTAAACCAACAAAATTGAATGGTGGTAATGAGGTTGAGCTAGCAAGAACTCTTCCAATTCACCCTCTCACTTATCAAGAACTGCCTTATGAACCAGAATATTCACATTATGCGGGGAGACTAACTTTAGAAAAACTCTCAAATGCTACTCCTGAGGAAATGTATTGGAAAACTAGAAAAGAAATAATTTTAAGACATACTGGAGAATATCCTTATGAAATATCAGGTGCAGACTCTTTGAAATTTTTAGATAAAATTTTCCCTAGAAATATTTCAAAAATAAAAGTTGGTAGATGTTCTTATCAGTTTGCTTGTTACCATGATGGTGGAATGATAACTGATGGAATATTATTAAGATTAGAAGAGAATAAATTTTGGTTTGCTCAAGCAGATGGAGATCTTTTTTCATGGTACAAAGCGAATGCCGAAGGTTACAATATAAAAATATCTGATCCAAATGTTTGGATAAGTCAAATACAAGGTCCCAAATCAATGGAGTTGTTATCAAAATTAATAAAAGAAGACATTGTGGAAAAATGGAACTATTTTGATTGTAAAGAAGTAACAATATTAAGTGAAAAGATAATAATAAGCAGGACTGGATTTACAAACGAACTTGGATGGGAGATTTACTTGAGACCTGAAAATAACGCTGAGAAAATTGGTGATTTTATTCTATCTGAAGGAAAAAAGATGGGAATGATTTTAACAGCTACACCATCTTTTAGAGGAAGAAGAATAGAGGCAGGTCTTCTTTCAGCAGGACAAGACTTTGACAGGAATACAAATCCTTTTTCTGTTGGACTTGGTAAATTTGTTGATTTAGATAAAAAAGATTTTATTGGAAAAAAAGCTTTATCGAATGTTGAAAAAAAATGTAAAACATGGGGCCTTAGAGTTAAAGAAAATGTGGCTCTAAAAGGTGAAAATATTTTTTCTAATAACAAGGTAATAGGAAGAGTTACATCAAGCACATGGTCACCATTTCAAGTTTGTGGGGTTGCAATTATACATTTAAATAATGATCAATTTGGACCTAACTCATTAATAGATGTGAAGTGTTCAGATGGAAAAATTTATAAAGGTGAAATTTGCAGTCTACCAATGTACGATAAAAAAAATGAGATAGTTCGGGGCATAATAGAAAATATACCAACCAAGCCAGAACCTTGGCCAGGAATTCAAGCAAAATAGTTTCTCTAAATGGATATTGTTGAGAAAAAAATTATATCTATCGGCGGTGGCGGATTCACACACCAAACAGACAAAATTTTAGATGAATTTGTAATAAATCAAATAATCGATAGAAAAATTAAATTTGGATTTTTACCAACAGCAAGCAAAGATAATTTAAATAAAATTAAAGTATATTATGAAGAATTAAAAAAATATAATCTTGAACTATCTCATTATGAACTTTGTTCAAAAGTAAAAGGTTTCTCAAATTGGATAATGGATCAAGATATAATTTATGTTGGAGGAGGAAATACCAACTTCATGCTAGATTTGTGGCAGACAAATAAATTGTATAAATATTTTGAAAAAGCTTATAACTCAGGAATTATTTTATCAGGTGTTAGCGCTGGTGCTGTTTGTTGGTTTGAATGGATATTTACAGACTCTCTAGGAGAAGGATATAAACCTCTTAGAGGAATGAATTTTATATCAGGAAGTTGTACACCTCATGCATCTGAAAAAAATAGAATTTATGAATTTGAATTAAATATTAAGAATAAAAAAATACCTTCAGGTATAGCTATTGATGATGGTGTTGCTGTTCTATTCATAAACGGTAAACCAAATTCTGTTTGTTCCTTAAACAAAAATAGAAATGCATATTTTATTGATGATAATAACAATAGAATTGTATTAAATGATCATATAAAAAAAACTAATGAGTAATATTTTTCCAAGCAAAAAAATACATAGCGTTGAGGATGCTCGTAATTTAGCTAGAAAAAGAATGCCGAGAATGATGTTTGATTTTGTTGATGGAGCTTCTGGAGACGAAAAATTATTTGAAAATAACAGTAAAGCGCTGGATCAAATTAGACTTCAGCCTCGTGTTCTCAGAAATGTGGAAAAAAGAAAAATCAATAAAAGTTTTTTAGGTTGTGAATATGATCAACCATTTGGTTTTGCACCAATGGGAATGTGTAATTTAACTTGGCCAGGTGCAGATATAATGTTAGCGCAAGAAAGTGTAAATAATAATGTACCAATGTGTGTATCGATGGCATCATCAACGTCATTAGAAAAAATGTATGATCTTTCAAAAGGAAATTGCTGGTTGCAATTATATAATTTTCAAGACGAAGAATTTCTAATGGAGCTCTTAGATAGAGGTCATCAAAAAGGTTACAAAGTTGCAATTCTTACTGTTGATGTCCCTATACAATTTAGAAGAGCCAAAGATAATAAGAATGGTTTTACTGTACCTTTTAATTTAGGCCCAAAACAATTTTTTGATTTTGCTACACATCCACTTTGGTCAATAAGCACACTTCTATACGGAATTCCTAAGCCAATGAATTACGAAACCTCAAAGCGAGGAAATAAATTTAATAGAGGTGAAAGTAGAGGATCCACTGATTGGAATACATTGAAAAGAGTGCGAGAAAAATGGAAAGGAAAACTAATTATAAAAGGCGTAATGTCTCCAGAAGACGCTATTAAAATTAAAGAAGAAGGAGCTGATGCTATACAAGTTTCAAATCATGGCGGAAGACAATTAGATAGCGCAACAGCATCAATTGAAGTACTTCCTTTGATAAGAAATTCTTTAGGAAAAGATTTTCCAATCATATTTGATAGCGGTATTAGAGGCGGTAGTGATATTGTGAGAGCATTAGCTCTTGGAGCTGATTTCACAATGGTTGGTAGACCTTTGATGTATGGTATTGGAGCTGACGGTGCTAAAGGGTTGAAAAGAATAATCGATATAATTAAAGAGGAAGTTAGTACAGCCTTGGGATTAGTAGGTTTAAATGATATAAAAGATATATCCTCGGATATTATAGCTGAGAGATTTATAAGAGAATTTAAATATTAAAATGTCAGAAAAAAAAATAAGAGGTGGATCTCTAATTGCAAGAGCGTTAAGGGATAAAGGTATAGAAAATGTTTTTACTTTATCAGGTGGTTTCTGTAATCCTGCATTAGAAGGATTAATGGAATGTCAAATAGAAGTAATAAATTGCCCTCATGAACAGATTGCAGGACACCTTGCCGATGGACACACAAGAATTACTAGAAAACCTACTGTATGTCTTGTTGGGCCAGAAGGATTTGCAAATGCTGTTCCATCTATGATGGAAGCATGGGGAGAAAGATCTCCAGTGATTTTTATCACAGGATCAAGTAGTTTAAGAAGACAGGGGGCAGGAGGATTTAAAGAAATTGATGATGTGAAAATTGCTGAACCATTAACAAAATATAGCGCAAGTATTACTGATGGAAATAGAATTCGTGAATTTATCGATAAAGCTTATTTAATAGCAACAAACGGTTACCCGGGAGCAGTTCACTTAAGTGTCCCAGTGGATATCATGTTTTCATCTTTTCCTGAAAATGCAGGATTAGAGGAAAGACCTTTTTCTCAATCAAAAAAAATAAAAAATATTGCTTGGCCAGATCCCAATCAAATGGGTGAAGTTTTAAAATTAGCTTCGAATTCCAAAAAACCAATGCTTATCGGGGGCCATGGTGTCTGGTGGTCAGGTTCTGAGAAAAAATTAGAAGCCGTAGGTCAAAATTTAAATATTCCAATTTTTAATGTTCCATACCATCAAAAACTTTTAGGAGAAGAAGCCAAATCTTACATGGGATTGGCAGATATACACCAATATCCCCCTTCGAAATTTGCATTTGATGGATCAGACTTAATTTTAATGGTTGGAACAAGACTTGACAATCAGATGAATTTTGGGAATCCGCCACTATTTCCTAAATCTACAAAAATTGTTTGTATAAATGGATCTCATGAAGAAATCGAATTAAATAGAGCTGCAGATATTAATATGCTGTGTGATCCAGGAGTATTTTTGGATACTTTAAATAAATTGAAAGTTAATAATAAATGGAATTTAGACAATAAATGGATTGAGCAAAACATATCAGAAAAAAATAAATGGATTGATAAATCTTTAAAAGATCTTAAGAAAGAAACGATCGAAGCAAAAAAAAACGGTGGTAAAATTCATCCTCTCCAATTAGCGCTAGATGTACAAGATGCAATGAAGGATAATGATTGGTTGGTGATAGATGGTGGAAATACTCATTTTTGGTCTGAAATAGCAATTAATATTGCTGGTCACAAAGGAAAAAAACTTGGTGGTATTTTACATCCTGGAACTTTTAGTATGCTCGGTGTTGGAGTTCCATTTGCACTTTCTGCAAAAAATCTAAATCCAAAATCAAATGTAGTATTGATAAGCGGTGATGGAGCTTTTTTATCTGGAGGCTTATCTATTGAAGCAGCTTTTCAGGAAAAGAAGCCAATAGTAGTTGTAATAGATAATAATGGTGGATTAGATTGTATTTCTCAACAACAAGAAAGGTTGTTTGAAAGTGGAAAACATTTTGCAACTGATTTTAGAGATATTCCCTTTCATAAAATATTTGAAGGATTCGGAGGTCATGGTGAGCTTGTCCTTAAAAGAGAAGAGCTTGCTCCAGCACTGAAAAGAGCTCTGGCAAGTGGAAAAACTGCATGTGTAAATGTAAAAGCTAAAGGAGTTATCAGCCCGATTGTAGCTGCAGTAAGCAATAAGAGAGATAAAGCATCAATTGAATAATAAATGGCAATAGTTTCATCACACTTATTAAGTTCAACAGATGGTTCACATGCATCAGGTGTAAAAGTAATTATAAATCAAATAAATAAGAATGGATCAAGAAGAAAGATTTTTCAATCTAAAACAGATAAGAATGGTAGAATCTATAAACAATTTTCTCTAACAAAAAAAGATACCTCCCTAAAATATGAAATTATTTTTAATCTACAAAATTATTATAAAAAAAAAACTAATGTTACAGATATCGTAATTAACTTTAATATGAAAAATCCTAAGAAAAAATATCATATACCTGTTATAATTGCTCCAAACGGATATTCTGTGTGGTGGTCAAAATAAGTTAATGAGAAAAATATCAGTTCATAAATCAAAAGATATCAAATTAAATATGTCGAGACGTATAAGACGTACACCTTTTACCGATAGAGTTGAAAAATTAGGTGTATCAGATTTTACCGTTGTCAATCATATGCTCTTACCAAAAGGTTTTAGAAAAACTGTAGAGCAAGATTATTGGCACCTAAGCAAACATGTTCAGCTATGGGATGTTTCTTGTCAAAGGCAGGTTCAAATTTCTGGTAAAGATGCACTTAAACTTATTCAAAAGTTGACACCAAGACCATTAAAAAAAATGCAAACTGGAAAATGCTTTTATATTCCAATCTTAAACGAAAAAGGAGGTATGATTAATGATCCTGTTCTCCTAAAATTAGATGATGACATGTTTTGGATTTCTATTGCTGATTCTGATATATTGCTCTGGGCCAATGGTATTGCAATTGGATTAGGTTTAGATGTTAAAATAAAAGAACCAGATGTTTATCCATTAGCAGTGCAAGGACCAAAATCTGAAGATTTACTTGTATCCATTTTTGGAGAAGAAATAAGAAAAATAAAATTTTTTAATTTTAGAATATTTGACTTTATGGGAACAAAACAAATAATAGCAAGATCAGGCTATAGTAAACAAGATGGTTTTGAAATTTACTTTAAAGGTTTTGAAAAATATTTTGATAGTAAAGACTTGGGACAAAAGCTTTGGGACACAATCTGGAAAGCTGGAAAAAAATTTAATATTTCACCGGGATGTCCTAATCTAATAGATAGGATAGAAGGTGGGCTAATGTCATATGGAAACGATTTTACTAAAGAAAATAATCCTTACGAATGTAATTTAGAAAAATATTGTAAATTTGATGATCATGATTTCATTGGAAAAAAAGCTCTTGAAAAAATTAAAAAAAGTAAATTAAAACAAAAAATGCGAGGGGTCATGTTTGGTGGAAAACCCTATAAACCTAATGGTAAGCTTTTGCCAGTGCTTTCACTAAGTAAAAAAATTATTGGAAGAATTACATCTGGAATTTTTTCACCAAGAATAAAAAAAAATATAGGTCTTTCAATGATTTCAAAAGATTATTGGAAAGAAAATCAAAAAGTTTTAGTAGAAACCCTAGACGGCAAATTAGTAAAAGGTACTATTACCTCTTTGCCATTTCCTAAATAAATATATATACATATTAATATGTTTAAACCTGTTATTGTTGGATATGCTCGTTCGCCATTCACTATGGCAAGGAAGGGTGCACTTATTGATGTTAAGCCAGTAAATTTATTATCCGAAGTTGTAAAAAATTTAGTTTCAACAAGTAAAATTAATAAGGAAGATATTGAAGATATTGTAGTCGGTTGTGCTTTTCAAGTTGGTGAACAATGTTTCAACATTGGAAAATTAGTTACTTTTTTAGCGGATATGAATGTTAAAACGTCAGGTATGACCGTTGACAGGTGGTGTGGATCTTCAATGGAGGCTATCCATATAGCGTCAGGTAAAATTGCAATGGGGTCAGGCAAAGTTTTTATTTGTGGTGGAGTAGAAAGTATGTCTAGAGTAAATACTGGATTTGACCCAGTCCCTTATCCTTATACTGAAAAAGAAAACCCTCATGTATATTTTTCAATGGGTACTACAGCTGAAAACGTAGCAAAAAAATTTAATATTTTAAGAGAAGAGCAACAAGAATTTGCAATATCAAGTCATAATAAAGCACATGAAGCTCAAAAAAATGGAAAGTTATCTGAAGAAATAATTCCAATAGGTGAATGTAAAGAAGACGGAAATATTAGACCCAATAGCACTCAAGAAAAATTAGATCAATTAAAACTTGCTTTTGATACAAAAGGAACAGTCACCGCAGCAACATCGTCTCCATTAACTGATGGAGCAGCGGCAACCATAATCTGTGAAGAAAATTATGCTAAAGAAAATAATCTTAATATATTGGGTAGAATAGTTTCTACAGCTGTTGAAGGTTGTGATCCAGATTACATGGGACTTGGTCCAATAGGTGCATCAAAAAAAGCACTTATGCGTGCAAATTTATCAATTGATAAAATTGATATTTTTGAACTTAACGAGGCTTTTGCATCGCAATCTTTAGCTTGTATAAAAGATTTAGGTATTGACCAAAAAAAAGTTAATATTGATGGAGGTGCATTAGCCTTAGGACATCCGCTTGGAGCTACAGGAGCTAGAATTACTGGAAAAGCTGCTGATCTTCTAAGAAGAGAAAATAAAAAATATGCACTTTCAACTCAATGTATCGGTCTTGGTATGGGAATTGCTACTGTAATTGAGTCCGTAGATTAATTATCTACTTATTCCTCTAATTCTTTCTGATCTTCTTCTTAAAAGTTCAGCTGTAACTAAAATAAGAGTTGATAAAACAATTAAACATGTGGCAACTGCCAAAATAGTTGGGCTTAATTGTTCTCTTAAACCAGTCCACATTTGAATTGGAATAGTCGTATTTTCTAATCCTGCTAAGAATAAAACTACCACTACTTCATCAAAAGAAGTTACAAATGCAAATAAACCACCAGATATTACTCCTGGTAAAATCAAAGGTAATGTAATTTTCATAAACGTATTAACAGGATCACTTCCCAAACTTGATGCAGCTCTAGTTACGCTATGATCAAAACCAGATAGTGTAGCAGTCACTGTAATTACTACAAATGGAGTTCCTAAAACAATGTGTGCCAAAATTATTCCTGTATGTGTTGCAGCCAGACCTGCTTTTGCCATAAAAAAAAATATTGCAACACCAGAAATAATCAAAGGTACGATCATTGGAGATATTAATGTAGCCATTATTATTCCTTTATAAGGCATATGTCTGCTGCTCAATCCTAATGCTGCAACTGTTCCAAGTATCACTGAGCCTATTGTGGCAAAAGTCGCAATTATAAAACTATTTTTTGTTGCAAGACCCCAAGGATTTTTAGTTCCATATATCATATCTTTATACCATCTTAATGAGAATGCATCTGGATCTAATCTTTTCATTCCATCTGAAAAAACTAAAAACTCTTCTGCATTAAATGATAATGGAAAAATTACAAACAAAGGTGCAATCAAAAAGAAAAAAACACAAGTACACATAAAAAGATAAAAATAGTGCCAAATTCTATATCTTGTCTCTGTATATTTTGGTAATGCCATAATTATCCTAACTTTATATTATCTACTCCAACAAGTTTGTTATAAATCCAATAAATTACAAGAACTCCAGTCAGGAGCATAAGACCCATTGCAGATGCAAAACTCCAATCTAATGTACTTTTCATATGAAAAGCTATTTGATTGCTTATTAAAGTACCAGAGGCACCTCCAACAAGTGCTGGTGTGATATAGTATCCAATTGCAAGTATAAAAACCAATAAACAACCAGCCCCAATTCCAGGAATTGTTAAAGGAAAATAAACTTTCCAAAAAGCTACAAAAGGAGTTCCTCCTAGTGATTTTCCTGCTCTCATTAAACTTGGGGAAATTGTTTTCATAACACTATAAAGTGGCAACACCATAAAAGGTAACAAAATTTGGGTCATGGCAACATATGTGCCTGTTTTGTTGTACATCATTTCTGGTCTATTTTCGTCGCCAACAAGGCCAATCCACACAAAGAAATCATTTACAATTCCTTGTTGTTGTAAAAGTATCATCCAACTTGCGGTTCTTACTAATAAAGAGGTCCAAAAAGGTAACAGAACACAAATCATTAATAGATTACTATATTTCATCGGCAAGGTTGCTAGTAAATGTGCAATCGGATAAGCCATTAAAAAACATAATATAGTAACAAAAAAAGCAACCTCTAAAGTTCTTAACCATAATATTCTATGCACCCTTCTATCTTCTGAAACCTGTGAAATTTTACCCTCTTCATTTTTAAACATATCCATTGCTTTTAAATATTTGGAATAAGTAATATCCGGAGCTCTTCTCTTTATAGCTCTCCAATATTCAACGTTCGCCCAACGTTTGTGCACATTCATGATTTGCTCTTTATAATTTCCTTGTTCAAACTTTTTCATTTTACGTTTAAGTTTTTTAAGAATACTTTTAAAACCATTTTTTTCATAATTTAACTGAGTAGCTAATTTTCCGAATGTTTTTTCTTCAACAAGAAATTTATAATCTAAATAAAATGCCTCAAAAACTTCCTCGGAAGGTAATTCTTTTCCATCCCATTTTTCCATTGCTTTAAATGTTTTTGGAAGCATATTTGTGACCATTCGATCATCTACGCTTCTAAAAAGCATTTCTCCTATCGGAAAAATATAGGTAATTATTAAAAAAAGTAATAATGGAGCTACTAAAAGAAACGCTTTTATTTTATTTTTTTTCTCTGCTTTTTTTAAGCTAACCTCTAAGGGAGTTCCGTCAGTAGTTAATATTTGTTTGGTTTCACTGCTCATAAAATAAAAAGGGCGGTTATTAAAACCGCCCTAAATATATTATATAATTTTAGTCTTTAAAACTTAAATTATAGTCCAGCTTTCATTGCTTCCCATTTTTCTCCAAGCTCTGTACCGTTATCGGCCCAGTAAATTGGATCAACTAAGAAGTAATTTTTTGTGTTTCCTGGAGCAGTTGGCATTTCTGGAACCATGTTAGTTTTACCATCTTTGTACCATGGTTCGCCTTTTTCCATTACTTTAAGAGATGATTTTCTCCAAGGAGCATAAGCAATATACTTTGCGCTTCCTGCTAGACCTTCAGTACTTGTCATCTCAGCTAATGCTTTTTTAGCATCCGCTTCGTTTGGTCCACCTTTGACTAATACGAAATATTCATAGTCAAGACCTTGGCCATCCCAAACTTGTTTTAATGGTGCACCTTCTCCAACGATTGCGTTAAAGAATCTACCATTCCAACCAGTTGCCATTACTACTTCACCACTCATTAAAAGTTCTGGTGGTTGAGCACCTGCAGACCAAAATACACATCCACCTTGAGGGTCTGTGCAAAGTTTTTTGATCTTATTCATTGCTCTATCAACACCTTTTTCTGTTTCTAAAGCTTGATAGATTTTTGCTCCACCTTTTCCTGGTTTAATACCATCGGCTGCTAAAGCAATTTCTAAATTTGTTAAAGCACCTTTGTATATAGCTCTTTTTCCAGGAAATTTTTTTGTGTTAAAAAAATCTTTTATAGTTTTTGGAGTACCTTTTACATTTTCAGTATTATAAGCGTAAGTCCAAGAATATAAAATATTTCCTACAGCACACTTGCTTGGCATTGGAGCAAAGAAATCTTTACTCGCTGGAGTTCCGTCTGGAGCAGCAGGAAAGTCTTTATCAAAATCAAATTCAACAAATAAACCTTCGTCACATCCAGTAATAGTATCCATTGCAAATACATCGATTATATCCCATGTAATTGCACCAGCTTCTTTTTGTGCTTTAATTTCTGATAATCCACCTGAATAATCCACCCAGTTAATAGGTACACCAAGTTTCTTAGCAGTAGGATCACCATACCCTAATTTTTGACTTTCAGTGTATGCTCCACCCCAAGATGCAACTGTAACTGCAAATGCTGATGAAGTTATTGAAAGAGCAAAAGAAAGGGTAAGTAATAATTTACTTAATTTTTTCATTTATCCTCCGTTTAAACGTTTTTTTTAAAAACATAATTACAACAAGTAAAAAAAACGGAGTCAACCAAGTATTTATTAAAAATTAAGTGGATTAGGGCTGATAATATTAAGAATAATTCTAAATTGGTTTATTTTGGGTCTAAAGCTCTTGCATCGGTTGAGTTCCAACTAATATTAATTGTATTCCCAAGTTTGATATCGATATTTTGTGAACTATTTGGAACTTTTAAAATAAATTCAGGATTTCCAAGAACGTTAAGTCTTACACGGGTATGATCACCATGATAAATCACCTCCTCAATTTTCCCCTTATAATTATTATCCATTTTTTGAGATGGGTTAATAAGAGCTCTTTCAGGTCTTATAGAAACAGTAGTTTTATCACCTTTTGCATTAACATTTATTGGATTAGCTACTATTTCGCCTTCTTTTAATTTAACTTTGCATTTTCCATCAGAAATATCTGATACTTCGCCCTGGAAAGTATTATTTTCCCCTATAAATTCTGCTACGAAAGAATTAACTGGTTCTTCATATAATTTGTCAGGTGATGAAAGTTGTTGAACTTTACCATCATTAAATACAGCAATTCTGTTTGACATAGTTAATGCTTCACCCTGGTCATGTGTAACGTAAACTACTGTAACTCCAATACTTTCATGAATATGTTTAATCTCATACTGCATGCTCTCTCTCAAATTTTTATCTAGAGCGCCTAATGGTTCATCCATTAAAACAACAGCTGGATCAAAAACTAATGCACGAGCTACAGCGACCCTTTGTTGTTGTCCACCTGATAATTGCCCTGGCATTCTGTTTTCAAAACCAATTAGTGAGACCATAGACAGTGCTTTATCAACTTTTTTATCAATTTCGTCTTTTGAAACTTTTCTTACTTTTAAGGGGAAAGCTAAATTTTCATAAACAGTCATGTGTGGAAACAGTGCATAATTTTGAAATACCATTCCAATTCCTCTTTTGTGTGGAGGAATATTTGAAATTGGATTTGAATCTAAATAAATTTCTCCATTTGTTGGAGTTTCAAAACCAGCCAACATCATAAGACAAGTTGTCTTTCCGGAGCCAGATGGTCCAAGCATTGTTATAAATTCACCTTCTGAAATATCTAAGTTAAGATCTTTAACAACTAAAACTTTGCCATCATAACTTTTATCAACTTTATCGAATTTGACGAATTCTGAATTCTTAGACATAAGCGTGTTTTAAAACATTTGTGTGATGTTTTTTCAAGTTATTTTATATGCAAGTCTTTGGGGAAATTACAAAATAACTCACTTCCTTTGTCAGTAATTCTTAAAGACTCTGATGCTTCAACGCCCCAATCACCAAATTGCATTACAGCAATCATATGAAAACAAACATTTGGTTTAAGAATAGTTTTATCTCCTTTGTAAATATTTAAAGTATGTTCACCCCAATCAGGAGGATATCCAATTCCAATTGAATATCCTGTTCTAGACTCTTTTTTAATATTATATTTATCAAGAACTCCCCAAAATTTTTGAGCCACGTCATCTGCTGTGTTTCCAGGTTTAGCTACAGATATTCCTTCATTCAAAGCTTCGTTTGTAGCTTTCATTGCATCTATTTTTTTTTGCTCTGGTTTTCCAAGATGGACTGTTCGTGCCATTGGACAATGATACCTTTTGGTTACTCCAGATAATTCAACAACAGTCGCCTCTCCTTTTACAAATTTTTCATCTGTGGCTGTTAAATGTGATGCAGATGTCCCTTTGCCTGTGGGTAATAAAACAGCAATACTTGCATATTCCCCACCAATTTCTGGAGTTCCTCTAAATAAAGCCCTTTGAATTTCTGCTACTGCATCACACTGTCTTACTCCAGGATTTATACTATCCATTGCAACTTTCATTGCATTTTCGGAAATCTTTGCAGCAACCTTCATTAGATTTATTTCTGCATCTGACTTTATTAATCTTACCCAATTTACTAATCTTTTAGAGTCTTTAATGTTTGCATTTGGTAATCCTTGTTTTAACTTTTCGTAACAAAATGCAGTAAAGTAATGACTATCCATTTCGACACCAATATTTGATTTTTCCCATTTTCTCTCTTTAATAAAATTGATTAATGCGTCGTATGGGTGTGCTGGCCATGTATGAATATACTTTTCTTTATAAACTATAATATTTTCTCTTTTTAAATACGTCTTAATATAAGCGCCTCCAGAATCCTGAGCCCTAACAAAACAAATCGGTTCATCTAGATCAACATGAACAAGTACACATTGAGAATAATAAAAAGACCATGCATCATATCCAGTAAGATAATTCATATTATTGGTATCTTGGGATATTAGTAGTTCTATGCCTTTTTGTTGCATAGATTGCTTTGTCTTTCTTAATCTTTCTTTATATTCATCTTTTGTAAAGGACATGATCAATTTGAATTAAATAACTTTCCAAAACCAGATATAGAATTATTTTGTCCAATCTTTTCTAACGTATCCCAGATTAAAACTTGATTGCTAGAAAGAACAAATTTATTTAGGTTTTTCTCGAGTTTTTGAATAATTTGAAGAACTGGAAGAGCGGTACACGAAATAAATACTGCATCAGCATCTCGATGATCCATATTTGTTAAAACTTCATACAAAAAATCTGGATCTACTTTCCAAATATCACTATCAGAATCAATATCTAAATATGAATTTGATGTTACTTGAAATTTCTCGTTCTTGAAAAAAGAGACAACCTGATTATTCAATTTTTGTGGATAAGGAGTAAAAATAGAAATTTTTTTAATATTCAATTTTTTTAATGCGGCTATAGCTGCAGTGCTAGGAGTTGTAACTTTTGATGAAGGTTTTGCATTTTTTATCTTTTTTTCAATAGTTTCATAACCGCTTGCAATTGTGCCAGATGTACAACCATAAACAACACAATCGATTTTCTCATTTGGCAAAATATCATTAGTGACATTAGTAAGGTCTTCTGACATTTTAATTAAATTTTCTTTAGTTAAAGGGTCATATGTCTTTATACGATTAACAAAAAAATCTATATCTTTATCCTTGATGACATTTGAAAAATCTTTTTCAATTATAAAATCTGAGGCTAAAGCAATCAAACCAATCCTAGGGTTTGTTTTTTTTGAAAATTTCGGATCAATTTTTTTTAAATTCATACAATTCTTTTATTTGTGTATATTCCTCTAAAACTTCAGGATTTGCCAGCGCTTCTTTATTTTTAATTGTGTTACCTTCTATTATATTTTTCACTGCTAATTCTACAATTTTTCCATTTTTAGTTCTCGGAATATCGTTTACTTTAAATATTTTATATGGAACATGTCTCGGTGAAGCATTTATTCTAATCTGTTGTTTGATTTTTTTTATTAATTGATCATTTAGTATCACTCCGTTATTAAGTATAATAAATAAAATTATTCTGATATCATTATCCCAAGATTGACCTACAACAATCGACTCTTTAATTTCTTTAAATTTTTCTACTTCAGAATATATTTCTGCTGTGCCCAGTCTTACGCCGCCAGGATTTAAAGTAGCATCTGATCTGCCATAAATTAAAAACCCACCTGAATTTTTTATCTCTCCGTAGTCTCCATGATGCCAAATATTTTTATATCTGTTAAAATATGCATTTTGAAATTTTTTATTGTTTTTATCATTCCAAAACTTTGTTGGCATTGATGGAAATGGAGTTTTACAAACCAACTCTCCCTTTATATTCTTTACTGATTTGCCGCTTTCATTAAAAATATCCACATCCATTCCTAAGCCTTTTGATTGTATTTCTCCGGAAATTACAGATTTATAAATATTTCCAAGCACGAAACATGAAACTAAATCTGTTCCACCAGAAATTGATGCAAGGTGAACATTTTTTTTAATTTTTTTATATACGTATTCAAATCCTTCTTTTGATAAGGGAGATCCAGTCGAACATATTGTATTTAGTTTTTTTAAATCAAAATTGTTTGAAATATTACTTTTTTTTAAAGCATCTATATATTTTGCACTTACGCCAAAAAGTGTGATTTTTTCCTTACTAACAATTTTTAAAAGTAAATCTTTTTGTTTAAACATTGGAAATCCATCGAATAAAACAATAGACGCCTTGGAACCTAGACAGGTTACTAACCAGTTCCACATCATCCATCCACATGTTGTAAAATAAAAAATATTATCTTTTTCTTTTATATTTGAATGAAGCTGATGCTCTTTTAAATGTTGTAACAGTATACCACCTGATCTATGGCATATGCATTTAGGTTTACCAGTCGTTCCACTTGAGTAAAGGATGGCTAGTTCAGTATTAAAATTAAATTTTTTAAAATTAATTGAAGATGAGGAATATCTTTGAATTTCTTTCCAGAATTTAAATTTTATACCTTTAGACTTTTTAAAATTTAGATATTTTTTCCCAGGATAATTAATTACAAGAACGTGTTTGATTGATTTAATTTTTTTTAATATATCTGGAAGTCTTTCAATAACATTAGTTTCTTTTCCGTTATAATAATATCTATCACCAATAATTAAAATTTTTGGCTTTATTTGTGCAAACCTTTCAACCAGACCATTTAAACCAAAATCTGGAGAACAGGATGACCATATAGCTCCAATTGCAGAAGTAGCAACAAAGCTTTCAACAGTTTGAATTATATTTGGTAAATATGCAGACACTCTATCACCTTTTTTAATACTAATTTTATTAAAATATGTAATTATCTTGCTCACATTTTGATTTAACTGAGACCAAGATCTTTCTTCCCTAAATCCATTCTCACTTATAAAGGTAATTGCTTTTGAATTGTCATTTTTGACTAAGATATTTTCAGCGAAGTTTAATTTGTAATCAGTTAAAAATAAATTTTTATAAAAAATTTTTGAATTTTTAATTTTGTTTTTACCTTTAAGTCCTTTAACTTTACAAAAATCCCAAATACTGTCCCAAAAATTTCCTTTATCTTTTATACTCCAATTAAATATTTTGTTGTAATTGCTTTTGAAATTAAAATTATATTTATCTTTTACAAATTTTTCATACCGCATCAAATTTGAATTCAAAATTTGATTTTTTGATGCTCGCCACAATTTTTTCATGTTTAAAGTTTCTTTTTTGGATAAAATAGCAGCATTTTCCCATCAAAATATATAATAATTTTAATGTTGAAAAATAAATTTAATCGTCCTTAAATTAACTTTTTATAAATACTAACAAATTAGAGGAAAAATGAGAAAATTAATAATTGCTGTATTTTTATTTGTATCTTCTATGGTCTCAAATTCTAATGCAGATGGACACGGAATTAAAATGGGTATTATTTTAGGTTTCACTGGTCCAATTGAATCACTTACACCTGCAATGGCAGCATCTGCAGAACTTGCTTTCAAAGAAGCTTCTGACTCAGGCTCATTACTTGGTGGTAAAAAAATTTCAGTAACAAGAGCAGACTCGACTTGTGTGGATTCTGCTGCAGCTGTTACAGCCGCTGAAGGATTAGTTTCTGGTGGAGCTGTTGCAATTATGGGAGCAGATTGTTCAGGAGTTACTGGAGCAATTGCAGAAAAAGTTGCTGTACCAAATGGAGTTGTTATGATTTCACCATCAGCTACATCTCCAGGACTAACTGATATTACTGATAGAGGTTATTTTTTTAGAACTGCACCATCAGATGCAAGAGGAGGACAAATTCTTGCGGATATAACTAAAGATAGAGGAGTTAAAAGCGTTGCAATAACTTATACAAATAACGACTATGGAAAAGGACTTGCAGATGTATATTCAGCTGCAGTAAAAGCTCATGGTATTAAAGTAACAACAGTTGCGGCTCACGAAGATGGTAAAGCAGATTATTCATCTGAAGTAGCAACATTAGCTTCTGCAGGTGGAGACGCTGTTGCAGTTATTGGATATCTTGATCAAGGTGGAAAAGGTATTATTCAAGGATCATTAGATTCAGGCGCATTTGATAAATTTATTTTATCTGATGGTATGATTGGAGACTCTCTTACAGACTCTTTTGGTAAAGCTTTAAATAAATCATTTGGATCTATACCTGGATCAACAGGAAAAGGTGCTGGAGTATTTGCCAAAGTAGCTAAGTCTGCTGGCATTGACTCATCAGGACCGTATACTGGAGAATCTTATGATGCAGCTGCATTAATCACACTTGCTATGCAAGCTGGTGGTAAAGCAGACAGAAATACTATTCAAAAAAATGTAATGTCTGTTGCGAATGCACCTGGAACAAAAATTTATCCAGGCCAACTTAAAAAGGCTCTTAATTTGCTAGCTAAAGGAAAAGCTGTAAATTATGAAGGAGCAACAGGAGTAGAATTTACTAAAGTTGGTGAAGCTTTTGGTTCTTTCTTAGAGAAAGAAATTAAAGGCGGTAAGTTTAAAACTAAAAAACAAAGATAATTTTTATTTTAAACACCCTAGCGTTTTATTACGCTAGGGTGTTTTTATTTGAAATATCAGCTCTTATACTCGCTAAAATAATTAAAATCATAAAAGGAATACAAATTAAATTCATTATCTTCCAGCTTGTTAAAGCAATAAACACTCCTGCTGATAAACTGCCTAATGCATGAACTGAGTAAACAATAAAATCATTTAAGCCCTGTGCTTTATATTTTTCTTTCTCTTCGTATGTAAGCACAAGTAAAGTTGTTCCTGATATAAATAAAAAATTCCAACCTATACCTAAAAAAATAAGGGCAAACATATAATTAAAAAAATTTTGATCAAAAATACTTATAAACAAGGTAATACTGTAAAAAAATATACCAATGTAGATCACATTACTATGGCCAATTTTTTTAATTAGATGTCCTGTTACAAGCGATGGCAAAAACATAGAAGCAACATGAAATTGAATTACAATACCTGTTTTACTTAAACTCATTTTTTCCATAACATGCATACTTATAGGTGTTGCTGTCATTAAAAAAGTCATTATTGCATATCCAAATGCTGATGCTGCTAACGCTTGAATAAATCTTGGTTGAGAAATTAATTCTAAATAACTTCTTCCAGTATAATTAATATTTTCCTTATTAATTGATTTGCTTTCATAAAACAAAAAAAGAATTGTGGGTATGAATGTTAAAACTGCTAAAGATAAATATGATCCTACGTACAAATTCTCGCTAACAAAATCTTTTGAATAATTGGCCAAACTTGGCCCTAAAAAAGCTGAAATGATACCTCCAAACAATAGTATCGAAACCGCTTTTGGAGCCATTTTTTTTTCAACACTTTCTGCAGCAGCAAAACGATATTGATGAGTAAAGGCCATCCCAATACCTATAAAAAAGTTAGCAAAACAAAAAATATAAAAATTCTGATTAAATATTGAATAAGCTGCCAAAATTGAAAATAATGTATTGCCAATTGATGCATAAATAAAACCAAGTTTTCTTCCTACTAAGCTCATAGTTTTTGTAGCTACAATTGCGCCAATAGCTATTCCAACAACAGAGATTGACATAGGTAAAGTCGCTAATGATTTCATAGGGCTAATTTGAGATCCTATTATTCCACTCAAAAATACAGTTACTGGTGCCGCCGTAAAACTAAAAATTTGACTTAGGGTTAATAAAATAAGATTTTTATTCATTAAAATATGTATTTATCAGATAAATACATTGCAAAAGCTAAAGCCATTCCTAATAAAATATACTTCATATTTTTTTAATATTTATTTTCTCTGGTATTATGCCTTTTGGACGATATCTCATTATTATTAATAATCCAATCCCAACTAGTAAAAATCTAAAATATGCAGCACTTTGAATTAAATGCGCTTTTAAGGCATTAGTTTCATCTAAGTGAGATGTAAAGAAGTTGATAAAAAATAGAGCGATTGGTGCAGCTTCAACCCATAGAAACCAAACGACAAATCCACCTAATATTGCACCAAAATTATTTCCTGTCCCTCCAACAATTACCATTACCCATATTACAAATGTGTATCTCATAGGTCTATAACTGCCTGGTGTAAATAAGCCGTCATTTGTCACCATCATAGCACCCGCAATCCCGACAATTGCAGAACCCAAAATAAATATTAATAAATGTTCTTTAACAACATTTTTTCCCATTGCATTTGCTGCCACTTCATTGTCTCTTATGGCTCTCATTTTTCTTCCCCAAGGCGAGTACAACGCTTTTTGAGTAAGAATTAATAAAATTATTACAACAGTCAAAAATAGACCTGCTAGGCACAATTTTACATAAACTGAAGATGCATCAATTACTAATTGATTTAGAACATCTTGCCTTTCAGATAAGGAAGTAATTAAATCCAATTTTTTTGAATGGAATTTTTCTACTAGATCTATAAACCATGTCGAACCTTGTAAATCGACTTCGTAAGGAACTGGTCTTTTTAAACCAATAACATTTTTTACACCTCTAGCTAACCAATCTTCATGCTTAATTATTGATACTATAATTTCTGCTATAAGTAACGTAGCTATCGCCAAATAGTCTGCTCTTAGTCCAAGTGCAATTTTACCGACTATGAAAGCTATACCTGCAGCAAATAAACCACCAACTATCCATGAGAAAATTATTGGTAAACCTAATCCACCAAGAAACCCTGTTTTGGCTGGGTCAACAGCTTCTATATTTTCAATTGCTGGACCAGAAATATATCTTATGATTACAAAACCTATAATAATAATTGCAGCAACTATATAATTTTTTTTTTTTGAATTTTCGAATTTTCTCAGAACTGTACGGATTATATAAACACCAGATATTATAAGAATTAGAGAAACAACCATACCCAATCCCCCAGCTTTCCAAGCTTCTTTTACAGGTGGTACATTTACTAAAACTGCCGCCAAACCTCCTAACGCGGTATAACCCATAATTCCAAAATTAATTAGACCAGCATAACCCCATTGTATATTTGCACCTATTGTCATTACAGCGGATATTAAACAATAGTTTAAGATTGTAAGAGCTATAGTCCAAGACTGGAGTACTCCTACAGCAATAATCAATAATATCATTATTGAATAGGCGGCAATAATATTTTTATATAGCATCATAAAGTTTTACCCTTGAATATTCCTGATGGTCTAAAAAGTAGTACGATCACCAAAATGGAAAATGATACTGCAAATTTATAGTCTGTTGATATTAACTGCATCAAGGAGTCTGGTTCCATGAATTCTGGCAATAAATATGTGAAAAATTTTTTATAAGCATAAGTAACTAAAATTTCTGCAAATGCAATTACATAACCTCCAAGAAAAGCTCCAAATGGATTTCCAATTCCACCCACAATTGCTGCTGCAAAAATTGGTAACATATTATTAAAATATACAAAAGGTCTGTAACTCTTATCTAAACCATAGAGCACTCCACCGATTGTGGCTAATATACCTGCAATAATCCAAGTGATTAGAACGACCTTTTTTGGATCTATCCCAGAGAGTAAAGCTAAGTCTTCATTGTCAGAGTAAGCTCTCATACTTGTTCCAGTTTTAGTTCTATTTAAAAACCAAAACATTATTGAAACTACAATTACCGTAACAAAAATTGTTATTGCTTGAGTAGATTTAATTGCTAAACCTTCATTTAGCCCAGTCATTTCCTTAAATTCATTAGCTTTTAAAATAAATTTTTCCCCATCAAAAAACCTTCTATCAAATGGTCCTATAATTATTCTTATTATTGCTTGTGTAACAAACATTACACCAACGCTAACCATTGCTAGCTGAACGGGTGGGCTTTTTTTAATTCTATAATAACTAAATACAAACTTATCAATAAATAACATGTAAAAAATCATCGCTAAAATTGCTGGTGGTATTGTTAGTAAAGCAGTAGGCAAAAAACCAAAACTAATTCCAAAAGATTGAAAATAAAATGTTAAAAGTACAGCAACCATTGTTCCAAACGACATCATGTCTCCAGTTGCAAAATTAGCAAACCTTAAAATACCGTAAACTAAAGTTACAAATATTGCGCCTAAAGCTAGTTGTGATCCATAAGTAAGTGCTGGGATTACGGTGTAATTTAAAAATAATATAATTGCGTTTATAAAATCCATTTAAGCTCCTAAAAAAGATCTTCTAACTTCTGGATCGCTTAAAAGTTCGTTACCTGATCCCTCAAATTTATTTTGACCTGTAACTAAAACATAACCCCTATCAGATATACTTAGAGCCTGCTTAGCATTTTGTTCTACCATTATTATTGCAACATTAGTTTCTTTTACTTTAATTATATGCTCAAATAACTCGTCCATCACAATTGGTGAGACACCAGCGGTAGGCTCGTCCAACATTAATACAGAAGGCTTGATCATTAGAGCACGTCCAAGTGCAACCTGTTGTCTTTGACCTCCCGATAATTCTCCAACTATTTGTGATTGTTTATCTTTTAAAATAGGAAACAAGTCATAAATATCATTAAGGATTTTGTCTAAGTTATCATTTCTTAAGAAAGCACCCACTTCTAGGTTTTCCTTTACAGTTAACTCTGCAAATACATTTTTACTTTGAGGAACAAAAGATATTCCTCTTTTGACTCTGTCTTGCGGTGATAAATTTGTTATGTCATCACCATCAATTAGAACACTGCCAGATTTTAAATTGAGTAATCCCAGCATAGTTTTCATTGCTGTGGACTTTCCTGCACCATTTGGACCTAGAATTGCAACAATTTCTCCCTTATCAACATTTATTGTGCATGAGCTAATTATATCTGGACCATCTCCATATCCAGCAGTCATTTTACTACCCTCAAAAAATGCCATTTATTTGTTTCCTCGTCCTAAATAACTATCAATTACTTTCTCATTTTTTTTCACTTCATCCGATGTACCCTCAAATAATACTGAGCCTTCAGACATAACAATAACAGGATCACACATTCGACTTATAAAATCCATATCATGTTCAATCATACAAAAAGTATATCCCCTTTCTTTATTTAATCTGAGTATTGCAGTTCCTAAATCTTTCAATAATGCCCTATTCACTCCTGCACCAACTTCATCTAATAAAACTAAATTAGCATCCACCATCATAGTTCTGCCAAGTTCTAAAAGTTTTTTTTGTCCTCCTGATAAGTTGCCTGCTAATTCATTTGATAAATGCTTTAACTTCAAAAATTCAGCAACCTCTAGTGCTTTGTTTTTGATTTCTTCTTCTTCTGATTTTATAATTTTGGAACTGATTAAAACATTCATTAATTTTTCTCCAGTTTGATTTCCAGGGACCATCATCAAATTTTCCAATACAGTAAGATTCGTAAATTCATGAGCTATTTGAAATGTTCTTAATATACCTTTTGAAAAAAGCTCGTAAGCAGGAACTCCAGTAATATCGTCATTATTAAATAAAACTTTGCCTTGATTTGGTTTTAAATTGCCCGCAATTAAATTGAATAATGTGGTCTTACCTGAACCATTCGGTCCAATTATTCCTGTAATTGAACCTTTTTTAATATTGAGTGTACAATTTGATACTGCTGCTAAACCTCCAAAATATTTTGAAAGTCCGTTAACTTGCAAAATGTTTATGTTTTGCTGCATAAATTAGGATTTATTTAATCTTTTTGACAAATTGTCTAGTGAACCTTGTAATAATTTATAGTAGCCAGCTTTTCTTAATTGGTTTACTCCTTGCCAATTTAATCCTCCGGGTGTTTGGGAATCAGAAACAAATTTTTTCATATTTTTATCAGAATTTTCTAATGCTAAGCCAGCTAAAGCAAAATAAAGAGAGGTAATGTATTCTTGCGCTTTTTTTCTGTTAGTTTTCTTTTTTACTAACCAATCTGACAAATTTTTTAAAGTTTCATAAAATGCTGCCATTGTTCCCGAAATAGCCCAAAAATTATTAGATAATTTTTCGTTTTTAATTTCGATACTTGTTCCAAGTTTATTGAAAAAGTTCTTTACTTTTTTATTTGGTGGACACATTATAACTGGACCTAGTCCAAGAGATATCGGTGGCATAGGTATTGCTCTTACTAAATTTACCTTACAATTAATTTTTTTTTTTAGGTTCGATAAATTTAAAGTTGCAACAAAGCTTACAACAGTTTGATTTTTTCTAAAATTTAAACTAGGTAATATTAGATTAGCAACCTTAGGTAGAAGTCCAATAAATACCCAATTAGATTTATTTACAACTTCTTGATTGTTTTTTGCAATAATTATTCTCTTAAATTTATTTTTAAGTTTTTTTGCTTTTTTTTTATTTCGAGGTGAGATTATTATTTGTTTAAATTTTAAATCAGATCTACAAATACCCGTTATCACATCAGATGTGATATTGCCTGTACCTATAAAGCCTAGTTTCATAAAAAATAGATAACATTATTATTACACCAAAAATTTATAATTAGTAAAAAAATGGGACGTTTGATTATAGTAATTGTGGATAGCCCTATAAAACCGGGAGCTAAAGATGGCTAGATAGGACTATCTTTGATCTTTATAACATATGGTATAAATATTTCATTAATGATTTTATCAATTTTATTTAAAATCTTATGAAAAAAAGTCACAGACCTCAAACAAAGGTTAAAAATCCTGAGCCAAAACTAGAGAGTCCAGATTGGGTTATATGGGCAGCCTGGGCAGACAGAATCACTTTCGAGGAAATTAAAAGCAAAACTGGAAAATCCGAAAATGAGGTAATTAAAATTATGCGAAAGTCTCTTAAACCATCATCATTCAGACTATGGAGAAAACGTGTCCATTCAAAAAGTATAAAACACAGAAAAAAATTTGAAGCAAACAGAAGAAACATCAGAATTAAAATAAATAAAAACGAATTTCAAAGCTAGTAATAAGATAATAAATTGTTATATGTAAATTATGAAAAATATAATTATGTACACTGGCCCCATGTGTGCATTCTGTGATGCAGCAAAAAGACTTTTTAAAAGAAACAATGCATCATTTAAAGAGATTGACATAGGAAATGATATTAAAATTAGAGAAGAGATGATCATAAAGAGTAATGGTAGAAGAACTGTGCCACAAATATTTATTGAAGATAATCATATAGGTGGATACGAAGATCTCAGAGCTTTAGAAAAAAGTGGAGAGCTAAAAAATATTTTAGGAAATTAATCTATCTAAAAACTTTGAAAGGGTTTGTTAAACAATCAATATTATCTAATGTCTCAAAAAATATTTCAGTAAGAGTAAATGTTTGACATTTTTTAACTTCAGATTGATCATTTTCTAAAGTTTGATCATTTGCTAACGAGATTACATATTCAGATGGAGATTGACCTAATGCTTGTTTAATCCCGTATGATGTTGCAGCAGACGATCCTGCTTGAAGAACACTTCCAGTTTTGACCATTGTATAAGTTGGACCCATCATAGATGTTGTCTGCGCACATCCATTTAAAAATAAAAAAGCTAATGTTATAACAAATAATTTTTTCATGTTTCCCTAAAGATCTATTAATAATATATACAAAAAATTTTTTAAAGAAAAATTTTTTATAAACCAATTTGAGTTTTATGCTATGTTTTGCTTTTTTCTTTATTTTCAACCTTTTTTTTCTTAATTTGTTTTATTAATTCTGTATTTTTAAGATCTAAGGCTAAGCAGGTTATGTCATCTCTTAATTTTTCAGCTCCCCAATTTAGTTTCTCTGCAATGCTATCCACAATAATTTTTGGTGTGATGTTGGTTAAGTCTTTTACAATTTTTTGAACACCTTCTGCTCCAAGTTCTTCTCCATTTTTTAAATATCCTTCTGTAACTCCATCAGTATAAACAACAAAGGTTTTATCTTTTAAATTGATTGTTTTCGATTTTACCATTGACTCTGTAAAGTACTTTATAATTCCAATAGGAGGCATTTCTGATTTAATAAATTCAAAATTTTTATTGCGATCAAATACCATAATACTTTCATGTCCAGCATTTACAAAATTTACTTCACATGTTTCAATATTAAATTTACCAAAAACAGCAGTTACAAACATTCCTTTAAATTTTGCTTCTACGAGTTCATTGTTTACACCAAATACAACTTTTTCAAGTGGAAAGGACAAGTTAGATAAGGTCCTAAATATAGAAGATGCTTTGGCCATATACATACCTGCTTTAATTCCTTTTCCAGATACATCGGCAAGTGTAAAGAAATATTCATTTGAACTTACTTTTACAACATCAAAATAGTCACCTGATACGTCTCTAGCGGGCACATTTTTTGCATAAATAAAATTTTCAAATTTTTCGATGTTAGGAAAAAGACTTTTTTGAACTCCGCCAGCGAGCTCCCTTTCTTTAAGAAGTTTTGCCTCTTTTTGTAAATTTGATAGTGCAATTTTATTTTCTTCTAAAAACCTAAAATACAAACCTGTTAAAAAAGTTAAAGTAAGTATAAAAATTGGATAACTAATATCAACTAATTCAGATTTAAATAAAAAATAACTAAATCCAATTACTATAGTGGCTAATAAACTTCCAAAAAATACAGATAAGCTATACTTTGGCTTTATTCTTTGAGAAAGAAAGAAAGTTATAAAGGCCACTAATATCGAAAAAAATAGTTCGAAAACATAAGTGTTTGGATTTCTTATTAAATAGGATTGATTTAGTATATTTTCTATTACATTAGCATGAACCTCAACACCGGGTATGGTTCTGCCTAATGGGGTTTTTACTAGATCAAATAAACCTTGTGCTGAAGCTCCTATTAGAACATATTTGTTTTTAAATCTCTCGTCATCAAATTTACCATCATAAACTGCACTTGCAGAAATATACTGACTCTTTAAAGATTTTTTAAATTTAATCCAAATAATTCCGTTTGGGTCAGACAAAATTTTATGTGGCCTAGAACTAATTCTGGTAATACCAACCTCGTTCATTTCAACATAAAGATTTTTTTGTTTTTCACCAACTCGGATCATTTCAAGGCCCATTGTTGGATAAATTTTTTTATCAAATTGGACAATTAATGGTAGAGATCTTATTATTCCGTCAGTTTGGTCTAAAAAAGAAATTGAACCAAGTCCCTTTACACTTTTTTCCAACATTTCTAAAGATCCAATCGAATAAGGGTAAGAGTAGGTAAACTTTTTAGGGTCACCTCCTTTTGATAAAAATCTTGCTTTTGCTTTTCTATCATAGTTGCTATGAGATGGAACATTACTTCCTAAAACTGCTGTTATTGAATTTGATTTTTCTAATTGTTCGCTAAATTTTTCATCATGTCCTTTTAAATTTTGGATTTCACCTACATCTGTTGGTATTAAGTTATAAGCTTTTAAAAATTCATCTGGAGATTGTTTATCTTTTTCAGTAAAGAATACATCAAAACCAATTGCCTTTGGATTTGTTGCATTAACGTTTTCTAAAATTTTAGCAAAAACTGATCTGCTCCATGGAAATTGTCCAAATTTTCCTAAGCTTTTTTCATCTATATCAATTATTACAACTTCTGTTTCATTTTTTTCTAGTGGGAATATTTTTTGGTATAAATCAAAACTTATAAATGAAATTGATTTAACAAAGCTAGGATTTGAAACTTTAATAGAAATTAAAAGAATTAGCAGAATAAAAAAAGTAAAATAGTTTTTGTATTTTGATAATAAAGCCTTCACTAATTGAATGTATATCTATTATAATTAAAGTAAATAAAACTTATTAGAGGGGATTTTAGAGATTATTTCTTTTTTCTCTTCTTTTTTCTCTTCTTCTTCTTTTTGGCTATTTTTTTCTTAACTATTTTTTTCTTCTTAACTACTTTTTTCTTCTTAACTACTTTTTTCTTTTTAACCTTTTTTTTCTTTTTAGCTGCTTTTTTCTTTTTAGGTGCTTTTTTCTTAACTGCTTTTTTCTTTTTAGTTGCTTTTTTCTTAGTAGCTTTTTTCTTTTTAGTTGCTTTTTTCTTAGTAGCTTTTTTCTTAGTTGCTTTTTTCTTAGTAGCTTTTTTCTTAGTTGCTTTTTTCTTTTTACCTTTTGATTTTTTAGCTTTTTCTTTTTTCTTTTTTCCTTTTTTCTTAGTAGCTTTTTTCTTTTTTCCTTTTTTCTTTTTAGCTTTTTCTTTTTTCTTTTTAGCTTTTTCTTTTTTTGGTTTTTCTTCAGTAGCCTTAGGAGCATCTGGTTCAGCAACCTCTATTTCTTGAGCTTCTACTTCTTCAGCAATATTTTGGTCAACCTCTAACTCATTCGTTTGTGGTTCATTTTCGTTAAGCAAAACAATTCTTTGCTCTTTATCTTTTTTGAAGTTCTCTTTTATTATAGATCTAATTTCTTCCTTTTCAAAACCTTGTGCTTTTAATTCTTGTCTAATTTTTTTTCTAAGCGCTTTCTTTTCTTCTTTTGAAGCACCAGAAGCTTTTGCTACTCTCAAAGCTTTCATTTTTTTATTGAATTTTTTTAATTGCGCTTTTGTAATTTGTTTTGCTTTACCAGGTGCTTTTCCTTTTGTCATACTTGCTATGCTGTAAGGTTTGTTTAATAAAGTTTGACCTTTATCATTACCAACAAGTACTGCTCCAGGTCTTAACCCTAAAGTGTTATTTTTTCCTGGCCCTATTAATAATGTATCTGTTTTTCCTTTAGTTACATTAGTCTGAAATTCTGTACCTCTAGATCCTAGCGTTCCTTCTGGAACTTCTACTGTTAAACTATCTGGATTTTTTTTGCTAATTAATCCAGAAATTACTTTTAAGCTTCCTTGCTTTACACTTGCAACAATTTTTCCATCGCTAGTCTCTGGATCATATATAAAGGTATCCATCACAACTTCTGACTCTGCGCCAATTGTAAAAGTTGATTGGTCTAAAAGTAATATTTGTGTTCCTGAATTTTCAGCTGCAAAGATCGTTTCATTTAAGTATATTTTGTCACCAGCTTTAAGAGTTCTGTTACCTGTTTTAACAGTTCCATTAATAGCTCCAACAATACCTACTAATTGTTTTTCAATTATTAGCTTCTCCTCTGCCTGCAAGGATGTAGTCAAAAATACTAAGCCAACAATTAAAGACAATATTCTTTTCATATGAAGAATTTATACCAATTTTTAAGGCTTAAAAAACCATTTTTTTACTCACTTTGGGTTTTTACAACCAGAAAAACACAATAAAATAGGGGATTATTTAAACTTGCTTAAAAAAGATTTTCCTAAGGCCTTAAATTGAAAGATCTTGAAATACCAAAAGCAAAAGATTCTGTCTCGTAATCAAAATTGATAATATTTGCCTCTGATACTGTTTTATCATACGACAAAGATAAGTTTATTAGTTTATTAGGATCTAAAATAGGCAAAAAATCACCAAGTGGTTTTAATAGTATAATATCAAAAGTGTTTGATACATCTGTTCTTATTTTTTTTGAATAAACACTTGTGTCAGGTTCAAAGTAATCATTAAATGAAAGGGCATCTCCTATAGATATATAAGCGAATGGAAAGTTAAGATTTAATCTCATAGTAAATTCAAAGGTCTCATAGTCATTCATTCCAACCTTATTCTCAGAGATACTATATCCAAGTCCTGTACTAGTAGAGACAATTTCAGTTGCTGCATAATCATGACCTATATTAATGCTATGTCCAATTGCATTAGTTTCATTAGCTGTTGTATCTGATGAATTGTGGTTACCTTTAGAGTCAGTTAAAGTGTAAGAATAGCTATATGTACTTCTATCTCCGCTTGGGAAAAAGCCCGATAATCCTGCTATAGTCGAGAAACTGTCAGCATCATCTATGTAGTCAGATTTACTAAACATTCCAAATATGGATATTCCTTGATTGCCTATTGTTGTGTCATAGGAAGTTGTTAATGTATATCCTTCAACATCATCACCGGTTTCAATAACTTGTCGTGAGTCTGAAACGCTTGCACTAAGTAAAAACGAAGAGTCTTCTCCAATTCTTCTAACTGCTGATAAATCGGTACTGGCAGAATAAGTCCTATCGTGCATTGGAGATGTCAATACATCAATTGCATCTGAGGTTAATCCTAATCTAGTTTTTGAAACATTGTTTACATTGTTGCTTTGAGAAAAGCCCCAGTTCACTCCAGCAACAAAACTCCATAACTTAGGTCTTGCTCTGTCCTCTAATTCTTTTTCTATATCCGCAACTGTTAATAAATCTTCTTCAGTAGCATCCTCACTTTTTTTAATTTCATCAATAACGGTCAAAGCTTTATCAGGTGAGTCTGCTTGAACAAGAACAGAAAGTAAATACATTTTAATTTCAATATTATCTGGGTAAACCATATTCAATCTTTCTAATGTTGAAATAGTTTGTTTAAAGTTACCCATCTTTCCTTGTTGCTGCGCGTACTTTATATTTAATTCTAAATCATTAGGTTTTTGCAAAATTTGCATGTAAGTGATATTTTTTTCAGATGCAATAGCTTTCGTGAAAAATAAAAAAGTAATGAATAAAATTACTGATATTTTTTTAAAATTGTACATGTTTCCTAACTCAAAATTCAACCGAGAATATTTTAATAAATGAAAATTTCAATTAATTTTTTTCGTCAAATGTCTAAGATAAATGAAGAGTTTAGCTAAATAATCTGATATTTATTGATCGTTTAATATTAACTACAATCACCACCCTCACGTATTGAGCCATTTCTGTTAAGACACATTACATCTTCAGCGTCACCACCTGTTTTTTCAGCGAAAATTTGAAATGATCCTCCGCTACCAGCTGAAGCAACACAAAGTGTCCATCCTAAATCGTCAGGCACTACATCTTCATCATCAAAAAGTGAATCATTCAATGCTGCAACTGTGGTCTCACTAGGATTACAAGTTTCGTCTTCTGAATTAGTTAAGTACGAACCAGTCTCTGCGTACCATTCTGCCTCTGCAAGAGCAACTGCTTGCATTAAACTTTTCATTGTAGTTTTTTTCGAAGAATTTAAATAACCGTTATAAGTTAGCACACTAGCAGATGCTAAGATTCCAATAATAGCAACTACTACCAGTAGCTCTATAAGTGAAAAGCCCGGGCTTTTACCCGGGCTTTTATAAAAACAATTTAGATTATTATTCAACAGTTACTGTATTCTTTAAAACAAAATCACCAGCTGCAGTACATGGCTCATCAGTCTTACCATTACCAAAACATGTTGTAATAGTTATTAAGCTATCACTTGTTGGTGATATAGTAACAGTTCCAGCAGTGTAAGTATCACCAGTTCCTTCGTCCACAGCAAGACTATCTGTGTCGTACGGATTTTTGTCTTCGATTGGTGAAGAGGATGTACTTTCTAAGTGGGCTGTAATATCACTCGCAGCTAAATACTGTGTTCCTGTTTTACAGTCTAAACCACCTGTACCACCTTTTTTCATAATAGTATCGCCATCATTAATCGAGCATTTTGTATACTCTGATGCAATGTATTTCATAACATTGTTATGAATAGACTTTACTGCATTTTTCTTAGCTGAAGATATGTAACCATTGTAGGCAACAACACCAACAGCTGCTAAAATTCCTATAATCGCTACAACAACTAGTAGCTCAATAAGAGTAAAACCTTTGTTATTTTTTTTCATTAAAACCTCTTTTATAAATTTTTATTGTGAAACATTAATAATAAATTTTGATTATGTAAATATCAAAAAAAGTGTATAAAATAAAAGAATTATGCTCAAATTGGGCAAAACTTGTAAATTATGACATATAAAGTAGAGGAACTAGATAACGTAAGCATTGTCCATCTTAATGGTGAAGTTGATATGGATGTTGCAGATAAAGCAAGACAAACTATTTTACCATTAATTGAGATTGGAAAAAATGTTCAAGTAAATTTAAGCAAAGTAGATTATATGGACTCTTCTGGTATTTCAGTGCTCATTGAAGGTAAACAACTTGCTGAAAAAAAAAGTACAAAATTTGAATTAATAGAGGTAAGTAAACCTGTAGAAAAAGTTCTATCAATGGCGAGAAAATTTTTATGAGTTATAAAGTTACTGAGGAGGGAAATATAAGCACTGTACATCTTGATGGAGAAATAGATATGGATGTAACAGAAAAAGCTAAAGAGGTAATTTTTCCAGTAATTGATAGTGGTAAAGAAGTTCATTTAAATTTAAGTCAAGTTCAATATATGGACTCTTCAGGAATATCGGTATTAATAGAAAGTCATCAAAGAGCACTTGAGAAAAGTACTAAAGTTATTATTAAGGATGTAAGTAAGTCAGTTCTAAAAGTTATTATGATGGCAAAATTAGAACAAATATTAAATTTGGAATAAATTCATGAGTGAAATCGCTCACCAAGATCACATTGAAAAAAAAGCATTTTTAGTAAATTCATCTAGCCTAAAAGATGTTAGGGTTTTTTGTAGAGAAGTGTTTGAAAAACTTCATATTCAAGAAGATCTAAAAGATGAATTAGTTTTAGCTATTGCAGAAGCTGCACAAAATATTGTTAAACATGCATTTAAAAATTCCGCAAGTCCAACTGAATTAATGGTTGTTCAAATAAGTTGCGAAAACAACAAGCTCCAAATTGCTTTTTATGATAGAGGAACACCTGTTGATCCAAAAAAAGTAAAACATAGAGAAATTGATAATGTGAAACCAGGTGGACTTGGAACTTTTTTTATTCAAGAAATAATGGATGCTGTGGAATTTAAGGATGGAAAAAAACCTTGGATTAACCATTTAGTTCTCACTAAACAATTGTAAAATTTTAACCTCCCATCAAAGCACCAACGTTAAATATTGGTGAATACATAGCTATCATTAAACCACCAATCATAACTCCCATAAATACAATCATTATAGGTTCAATTAATGCAGACATATTATCTACCGTTTGGTCAAATTCTTCCTCATAATATTTTGCAACTGAATTAAACATTTCATCGAGTTGTCCTGTTTGTTCACCTACAGAAATTAATTGACTGAAAGTTGGTGGAAAAAGAGGTTCTTTCAAAAATAATTTTGTTAATGTATCTCCTGAGAAAACTCCTTTTTTAACATTTTCAAGAGCTTCGAGTACAACAACATTGTTACTTACCGATTTTGCAATCTCTAAACTTTCCAATAAATTAACACCAGCTGCACTTAAATTTCCAAGAATTAATGAAACTCTTGCCAGCATTGATTTCAATATCATTTCTCCAAATAATGGTAGCTTTAAAACTTGTTTGTGCCATCTATATTTAATAGCTGCATTTTTTTTTGTCGCAAAATTAAATCCAAAGTAAAAAGCAATACCACCAAAAAATATTACTTTACCGCCTGTACCTCTTAAAAAATCACTCATGCCCATAATTGTTGCTGTTGCAGCAGGTAATTCTAATCCCATTCCAGAATACATTTCTGCAAATATTGGAACTACTTTAATCAACATGAATGCTGTTACAGTAAGTGCGACTGTGAGCATTATGCTAGGATACATCAATGCACCTTTGATTTTCTTTTTAATTTTCTCTTTTTTTTCGATGGCATCTAGTACTTTGAATAAAAAGACATCCAATTTACCACTAGCCTCACCTGCTTTAATTAAGTTTACATAAACGTTGTCAAAATGTTGTGGGTACTTTTCAAAGCATTTTGATAAAGTAACTCCGCCTTCTAAACTTTTCCTAATATCCTCTATAACTTCTTTAATTGCTGGACCTTCAAGTTGATCTCTTAACATTGCTAAAACCTGAAGAATTGGTAGTCCAGCTTTTACCATTGTTGCAAATTGTTTTGTAAATATAAGGATTTCTTCAACTTTAATTTTCTTACTTTTGCCTAAAAATGATAACGAAAAGCCTTTTTTCTTTTCCCCTGATTTTTCAGTTTTTTTCTTCTTGCCTTTTATAAGATTGGTAATAATAACTTTTTGCTCTTTAAGTTTATGAGATGCTTCATCGAGATTAAGAGCCTCAATATCACCTTCTACGTATTTACCATCCGAAATACCTTTATAATTATAAATATCCATAAAATTTTTATTCTGAAGAGAGAACTCTTTCGTACTCTCTAAAATTAAGATCTCCGGCAGAAATTAGTCTTCTTCCCATATCTTGCATTGTTTGGAAGCCTTCTTTGATTGCAATTTCTCTAAGTTCGGGAGTTGTTGCTTGTCTTAATATTGCTTCTTTTAATGGTTTTGAAACAACCAGTATTTCATAAATACCTTGACGACCTTTATAACCTGTATCCTTACACTTAGGACAACCTTTGCCTTTGAAAGCTTTAGCTCTTGATGCTTGTTCAGCTGTAAATCCTAAATCTTGTAAAACTTTTGGTGTTACATCTTCGTCTGGTACTCTACATTCTTTGCAAGTTCTTCTTGCAAGTCTTTGTGCTAAAACTAATTGGCAAGCTGCACTGATTAAATAGTCTGGTGTACCCATGTTCTGTAATCTAGTAATTGTGCTTGGCGCATCATTAGTATGAAGTGTGCTGAATACTAAGTGCCCTGTTAATGCTGCCTTCAATCCAATATCAACTGTTTCTTTATCCCGCATTTCTCCAACAAGTATTACTTCTGGGTCTTGTCTTAAAAAAGATCTTAAAGCTGATGCAAAAGTTAGTCCTATATCATCTTTAATTTGAACTTGTCCGACACCATCAAGTTCATATTCGACAGGATCTTCAGCTGTTAAAATATTAAGATGGGGTTTACTTACCTCTTTTAATATACTGTACAATGTAGTTGATTTACCAGATCCAGTTGGTCCAGTAACTAATACTAATCCTTGCGTACTATGGATTGATTTTCTTAAATTTTTTAAATCTGCATCTTCAAAATTTAACTGCTCTAAAGTTATATCTCCTGCATCTTTATTAAGTACCCGCATAACAATTCTTTCATTATTTGCAGTAGGTAATATAGATAATCGTAAGTCGACAACTTTTCCTTCAATCTTAAAATTTATTGCACCATCTTGAGGAAGTCTTCTTTCTGCAATATCTAGTTTGCCCATTATCTTAAATCTTGTAACAACTGCACCATAGTTATCATGTAAAAATTTTCTATACTGCTCTTGTTCTTGAAGCATTCCATCCAAACGATATCTAACTCTAGATGAAAATCTATATGGTTCTATGTGAATATCACTTACTCCTGATTTAATTGCGTCTGCCACAACCGCAGTACTAAACTTAATAACTTCAGATTCATTTTCAATTGCTTCTATATCTTCTTCTGGTGCTTTTTCTAGAACTTCTCCTGCTTCACCTAAATCAGAATCAAAAGTTTTTGTCTTTTCTTTATTTTCTTCTCTAATTGTTGCTGCTGTAACTTCACCACTTCCGCTAGTTAATTTTTCTATAAATTCAGAAATTTGAGTTATTTTAGCGCCATGCAATTCAATATTTTTTTTTGTTATTGCTTTAAGGTTTCTCATCAAGCCAAGTTTGGAACTGTCTGGTATAGCTATATGAAGTGTTTTTCCATCTATCTTGAAAGGTGCAACAAAATTTACTTTAATATAATTAGATGGCAGTACTGATTTAATATCGTCTGAAATTTCAATTTTAGATAAATCTTCCACTTCAAGATTTTGTTCTTTCACTAAAAGTTGTAAAATCTTATCTTCATCAGTTAGTTTTAAATCAAATACAGCTTCAATTTGTGACTTATTACCTTCAGTACTATTTTTTTTTATACTTATTAAATCTTTGCCAGATATAACGTCATTATCAATTAAGACGTTAATTAAATTAATTTCGCTTTCTCTACTTATTTTTAGCATAACAATTTTAAAGTACTCTCGGTGCTATAAAGACCAAAAGTTCAGACATATTATCCACTTTTCCTTTGCCTGAAAACATTTTTCCTACAACCGGCAATTTATTAAGACCTGGCACGCTTTCTAGGTTATCTGAGATGTCATTTTTCTTTATCCCACCTATTACAACTATATCACCATCAGCAATAAGCAATTTAGTCTGTATTTCCATAGTATTTATGCTACCTGCTGATCCAACTGGAGAGTCATTATTTACTTGGATATCTAAAAGAACATTTCCATCTCCTATTATATTTGGAGTTACCTGCATTTTTAAAGCTGCGTCTTTAAATGTGACCGGGCTATCTCCGCTTCCTGGCACTTGTATTTGAATACCTTGAGTTATAGATGCTGACTGGTTGTTTAAGGAAAATAGTTTAGGGTTTGAAATAATTTTTGTTTGTCCTTCTGCTTGTAAAGCTTCTATCTGAACTCTTAATATACCAGCAGGTGTCTTTTTCAGCACACCTAAACCTGCGGTAGCTGGTATGGTACCAGAAGCATTAAAATTAAATATTCCATCAGCCCCTGAAGATCCTGCACCTGTGATTGCTGCTGTATCTGCAGTAAAATCCGCACCTTCAGTTCCACTTGGACCAGAAGTTATAGTCGGTCCATCTCCTCCAGTACCAGCGGCTCTCAGACTTTTTCTTGTATAAGCTCCACCAAGTTTTGTAGCTAATCTTTTCTCAAAAGTCGATGTTGCCTCAACTATAAACGCTTCAATTAATACTTGCTTTGTTCTTACGTCTATTTCTCTAATTACTTTATCTACAACATCTAAATCCTTTTCTTTTCCTCTGACAATTACTGATCTTGTGGTGCTTTCTTCAGTCACTTGGATCGGAACAAAGCTTCCTGTACCAGCCGTCTGAGTAAATAGTTCTAATATTGTAGCTTTAGCTTCGGCAGGAGAGATATAATATAATCTAAAAATTTCTGAAACTATAGGTTCAACAGAGTCTTCTATTTCGATTTTCTTTTTAACAGCAGAGGCTCTTGCTGACTTGTAGCTTTCTTGAGAGGTTAAAGTAGAAGGAGTTGCAACTCTAATAATATTACTTGCAACATCAATATCTGCTGCATAACTTTTAATATCTAAAAGAGCATTAAACGCTTTATCCCACGGAACTTCGACTAACTCAGCTGTTACAGATCCAGCAACATCTTCACCAACTAAAATATTTATATCACCAATTTTAGCCATCAAGTTCATTGCTTCTTTATAATCTAAATTTTGAAACTTAAATGTTACATTTTGTTTTAGAAGATCATAATCATCAGGTATTAATAGATAGTTTTTTTCTTTAACTGAGGAAATTTTTTTTCTTTTATTTAACTTGATAACATCACCTTCAACAGGAGTTGGTCCCATATCAACAGTTTGATCTATTTCTTTTTTTCCTAATTCTTTTACATCAGTTTTTATTAAAGGAGTGTTATGCTTATATTTTTTTCCAAATTTGAATTTATCTTTTTGATTGGTTTGACAACCTGATAAGGCGATAATTGAGATAAATAAAATTAATATTGTTTTGTTTATTAATTTATTCATTTTTTATCTTGCCCTCTCAACAATCTGGTTTTTAAAATTTATTACTAAATATGAGTCCTCATCTCTTTCAAATACAGCCTCATTATTATTAAGTGCAACTAACTTTACTCCTGGACTTAATTCTTCAAAGAGTTTTAATGTGAGTGTGTCTCCACCAGCGTTTATAAGTGTTGCAAAGCTATCTGCTTCGCTAGCTACAACTCCTACCAATTTGTAATTGTACAAGCTCTCACCTGCTTTAGGCTCGCTACTAGTTTGATCGTTTTCTAATAATTTAACTTCTGTTCTGCCGCTTATTGAAGAGTCGCCTACAAAAGGATCGTTCAGCGGTAATGGTTCTTCTGAACTTTTTAATGCTTGTTCTTTTTTAACTTCTTGATTAATTTTTTTAGCTTTCTCAATAATGTTTTGCTCTTTATCGTGGCTATCAGACATAGAGTGGCTAACCAATAATAATAAAATTACTATCGATGAAATTAATGTTTTAAAAAAAGTCATCAGCCAACCCCACTATAGTTAAAGTTCCGCTTACTTTTATCGTCCCGGTTGAATTCCCTTTTACCACTTTGATTGACTCTTTGTCAAAGTTTAACATTTTTTTAGATAGAGATAGAGCTCTTTTAAACTTAATATAGCCAATAAAATTACCTGTAATCTCAAAATCTACTGGGATTGTGTAGTAAGCCACATTTTCTTTTTTAATTGCACCTTTTTTCTTTGCTGTTTTCTTCTTTTTTTTGCCTTTAGATACTTTAGCAAGTGCAGCTGATTTGGTAACCTGCTTTATCTCTTTTTTTTCAATTTTCGAAATAACTAAATCATTTTCTCCAGCAAATAAACTTAAAGTGTTATACAAGCCTTCCACCTCAGCTTTTGAATGGAACAACGTTGAGTACTGATCATATCTAGGTTTTAGTTTTTTAATTTTTCTTTGTTTTGATTTTATTTGTTGAACAAATTCAACCGTTTCCTGTTTTTTCTTGTTCATGTCATCTAATTGGATTTTTTTCTTATTAACTATTGGATTTAAAACTGCATAGTAAATGATTAAGAAAAATATTACAGCTCCTACCGCAATACCTATTCTAATTAAAGTTTTTTTATCTGCTAACTTTAAAATTTTTTCTTTTATATCCTCGACTTTTAAATTTTTTAAATCAATATTTAAGTCCATAATTAGCCTCTTTTAATTTTTACAAAAACTCTAAATCCTTTCATTGTTGCTCCTCCTACAGTTGATCTTGGAAGTTTCATTGATGACAAGGATGCTTGTTCTATCAATTTTTGTTTTCCTAAATTTTCAATAAATTTTAAAATGTCTTGGTCAGTAGCCGCGATACCCTGAATAGTGATATTAAATTTCCCGTTGTATTCAACAGAGTCAAATCTTACCCTTTTTGGTACACTAGAAGCAACTTGTGCAAGAACTCTATATGTAAGCTCCTTGTTTGATTTTAAAGTTCTACTCAACTTTAATGTAGTCTCAATTAGCTTTAACTCTTTATCAATTTCCTTAACTTCTTTTCCTTTCTCAACATGAATTTTTTTTACTTTTTCATAATCAGATAATTGCTTGTTATATGAATAAATTTGCCAAAATGATAAAGAAAATAAAATTAAGTATAGGCCTGCAACAGTTGCAGCTACGCCCTTGAAGGCGAAACCTGAAATTGCCTTCATCTTCTTTTGTTTGAACATGCTTTGTCTATTTGGCAATAAGTTGATATTTTTTACTGCAGTAACAAATTTATAGTAACCGAATACATCTAATTTTCTAAATGCCAGACCAATAGCTGTTGTAAGATATGATCTATTTGGTAGATTTACTTTTTCTTCGAATTGCTTTGGAACATTTAAACCCTCGATTGGGTCAAAAAGATTAAAACCAACATTCATTAAATGGCGTCTAAAAAAAGATAAATATTCTTCTACGTTTTCAATATCGGATACAACTTTAATATTTCTAATTCTTTTTTCGTATTTAGTCTCAAAATCTTGAATTGCCTGTTTAACTTGCGTTACATACCTTCTAACAAGTCCCTCTTTCTCTTCGACATCTTGTGAGGATAGAATAATTTTTCTGTCTAATCCTCTTAAAAATATATCAGTAATAATTGGGTTATTATCGTACAATATCATTAAATAATTTTCATCTAAACCAAACTCTAAGACAGCAGTTAAATTTGCATCCTCGGTTTTATTTGAAATTTGGTTAATTTGATCTACTGCAGATTTTAATGCAAAACATTTTACATCAATGATCACTGGATTTAATCCAGCATTTTTAATAATTGTTGTATAACTATTAATGTCTGCCAATTTTGAAGCAACAAACAATATATCCATTGTATTTGCTTTTTCATTTTTATTTATTACTTGATGAAAAATAGAATAGTCATCAAGATTATCAGTTAATTGAACTAAGTTTTCCCACAATGAATTTGTTTCGATAGCTTTCTGTAATTCTTCTTCTTTCATAAGTGGGGCGGTTACAACTCTTATTATCGCGCTTGTAACTGGTATTGACAAAGCTGCATTAGGAGTAGAAATTTTATATTTTTGAAGGACTAATTTAAGTTCTTCTGTGAATTTATCAGCGTTTTCTAAAACTGTACTTTCATCTGAAATTTCTATTTTGTGAGTATAAAATTTTTCTAAAACCCATTGATTAGCTTTGTTACTTGAAATTTGAGCAAGTCTAATTTCTTTATTAGATAGTTCTACACCTAGTATTTCTTCACCTTGTACAGAAGATTTTCCAAGTTTAGATTTAAAAAAGCCTTCAAGTTTAGATTTGAAATTATTTTTTGAGCCCATTGAAAGTTTTGGAGATTTTATTCCAGGAATATTTGGTTTTTTGATTTTAATATTTTTTAATTTTCCAAATATATTTGTTAATTTACTTTTTACCTGATCACTTTTTGAAACATCAGAATTTTCTGTTGACTGGGCTTGAGCTGTTTGTTCCGCAGGTTTATTTTCTGTATTTTGATTTACGATTACATTCTCAGGAGCCGGAGTTGTTGGAGTAGATTGTTCGCTAACATTTGTTTTATTTTCGTCAACATTTGTTTGATTTTCATTATTTTCTGTTTGAACACTTTGTTTTTTTAATCTTTCACTCTCGGCAATGATATCATCATACCATTTTTCAAGAATTGGTATTGCTTCATCCAAATTTGTCGTTCCTGATGAGGAAATTTTTTGTTTTCCATCAATATAAAGTCTACCTACCCAATTTTTTGATTTTAATTCGCCCTTGTACTTATCTTGCCTTACATAAATATGTAGTCTTCCGTCTTTTTTATGTATTACTTGGTGGCCAGAACCAGAATCCTGATCGTTTGTGCTGTTCTCAGCTCCTGATTCTTGGTTTTGTTCAACATTTTGAACTTTATTCTCATTTCCCTCAGAAGTTGTCTCATTATTTGAACTCTCTTCTGAATTTGTGCTATCATTTGAATCAATTTTTGGTTGATTCTCGTCATTTGACTGAGAACTTTCCTCGTTAACTATTTTTTTTTCGTCGTCTTGATCGCTCATATCATTTTAAATATATTTTCTCTAACACAAATTTACGAATCTCTAACACAAATTTCATTTTAAGTCTAACACATAACTATAAGTTGCATGACCAAAATGAGCTATTTGTGCAAAAATCTAATTAAATCAACACTTTTTAATAAAAAAAAAATTTATTTGTCAAATTTTGCATTTTTTTTAAAAATTTTGAGCTCTAAAATAAAAATTTTTTTATAAAAAATTATCTCTAACACAAAAAAAAGTATTACTCTAACACAAAAAATGTTAATTATTTAATAATTGAAATTATCGTTGATTT
>CACHYG010000001.1 GCA_902584015.1 uncultured Pelagibacteraceae bacterium | reverse complement strand
TTCCAGGACCACTTAACAAAGGTCTTTACGGAAAAGCTATGGAAAAAAAAATTTGGGATTTAAAAACTGTAGATATTAGAGAATCCGCATTAGATAAGCACAAAACAGTTGATGACACACCTTATGGAGGTGGGTCAGGAATGCTTCTTAAACCAGATGTTATTGCAAAATCTATAGATGCAAATACTAAAAATGGAGAAAAAATTTATTACCTATCTCCAAGGGGCAAAGTATTTAATCAAAATATTGCAAAAGAAATATCTAAAGAAAATAAGGTAAATATAATTTGCGGACATTTTGAAGGTATCGATCAAAGAGTTTTAGATAATAGAAAAATAGAGGAAATAAGTATTGGTGACTTTATTTTATCTGGAGGTGAAACTGCTTCGTATGTTTTTTTAGACTCCATTTTGAGATTGATACCAGGCGTTATTGGCAACGAAGAGTCCAAAAACGAGGAAAGCTTTGAAAATGGCTTACTAGAGTATCCTCAGTATACAAAGCCACAGATTTGGGAGGAAAAAAGCGTTCCAAATGTACTTTTATCAGGTGATCATGCGAAAATTAAAGACTGGCGTTTAACGCAATCAAAGGCTATAACACGCGACCGAAGACCAGATTTATGGCAAAAATATAATAAAAAGAATTAAATTGATTAATTTAAACATGAAAAATATCGAAGAAATTAACCAAGCAAATGTAAAAAAAATTGCTGCTGAGAAGAAACTCCCAGAGTTCTTTACTGGTGATATAGTAAAGGTTGGAGTTAGAATAACTGAGGGAAAAAGAGATCGAATTCAGTATTTCGAAGGAGTTTGTATCGCAAAAAAAAATAGAGATATTAATTCTTCATTTACTGTTAGAAAAATATCTTTTGGTGAAGGTGTAGAGAGAACCTTTGCATTATATAGCCCAATAGTTGATTCAATTAAAGTTGTTAGATCTGGTAAAGTGAGAAGAGCAAAATTATATTATCTTAGAGATAGAACCGGTAAATCAGCAAGAATAGCTGAGAAAATTAGAAAAAAAATAGGTATAGATGTTGATACAAAACCAGAAACTGTAACTGAAGAAAATGTTGTAGTTTCTAAAGATGAAAAATCAGCAGATAAAGAAACTTCTTCAACTGAGACAACTAAAAAAGATGAAAAAAAAACTGATTCTCTAAAAGTAGAGAGTAAAAAAGAAAATCTAGAAGACAAAAAATAATTTTTTTTCTAAATGCCTAAAACTTTATACGATAAAATCTGGGATGATCATCTTGTTCATGCACAAGAAGATGGAACATCATTACTCTATGTAGATAGACATTTAGTTCATGAAGTTACGAGCCCTCAAGCATTTGAAGGATTAAGAAACTCAAATAGAAAAGTTAGAAAACCAAATCTAACACTAGCCGTTGCAGATCACAACGTGCCAACATCAGATAGATCAAAAGGCATCTCAGATGAAGAGTCAAAACTTCAAGTAGAAACTTTAGAAAAAAACTGTGAAGAGTTTGGAATAAAGCTTTTTGGAATGGATGATAAAAGACAAGGCATAGTTCATATAATTGGACCTGAGCAAGGTTTCACACAGCCAGGGAGTATAATAGTCTGTGGAGACAGTCACACAGCAACCCATGGAGCTTTTGGATCTTTAGCTTTTGGCATAGGAACTTCCGAAGTAGAGCATGTATTAGCCACGCAAACTTTAGTTCAAAAAAAATCAAAGAACTTTCGAATTAAAGTCGACGGAAAGTTATCCATCGGTGTAACATCTAAAGATGTTATTTTACAAATTATTGGAAAAATTGGTACTGCGGGTGGAACTGGTTATGTAATTGAGTATGCAGGAAGTTTAATCTCATCACTAAGTGTAGAGCAAAGAATGACAATTTGTAATATGACTATTGAGGGAGGTGCAAGAGCAGGATTAATCGAGCCTGACCAAAAAATATTTGATTATTTAAAAGGTAGACCAATGGCACCTAAAAAAGAAAATTGGGATAAAGCTTTAGATTATTGGAGTAAATTAAAATCTGATAATGATGCTAGCTTTGACAAAGAAGTTACTTTAGATGGAAAAGATATTATGCCAATGGTAACATGGGGAACCTCTCCACAAGATGTTATTTCGATAGATGGAAGGATACCAAATCCGGACAATGAAGCAGATGAGGATAGAAAAAATTCAATAGAAAGATCTTTAAAATATATGGGTTTAAAACCTGGCACAGCTATAAAGGATGTTAAAATAGATAAAGTTTTTATCGGTAGTTGTACAAACGGTAGAATTGAGGACTTAAGAGATGCAGCAAAAATAATTAAGAACAAAAAAATTGCACAACACGTTTATGCCATGGTGGTTCCTGGTTCTGGATTAGTTAAACAACAAGCCGAACAAGAGGGTTTAGATAAAGTCTTCAAAGAATCAGGTTTTGATTGGAGAGAACCTGGATGTTCAATGTGTTTAGCTATGAATGCTGATAAATTAAAACCAGAAGAAAGATGTGCATCTACTTCAAATAGAAATTTTGAAGGTCGTCAAGGTAGAGGTGGGAGAACACACCTTGTAAGTCCTGGAATGGCTGCAGCAGCAGCAATATCAGGATCTTTAGACGATGTGAGAAAATATCAAAATTAGATGCAAAAATTTAAAACTATAAAAAGTATACCTGCATATCTTCCAATAGTTAATATCGATACGGATATGATAATTCCCAAGCAGTTTTTGAAAACCATTAAAAGAACAGGTTTAGGAAAAAATTTATTTTATGAAATGAGATATAATGAGAAAGGTGAACCAATTGAAGATTTTATTTTAAATACAAGTCCATTTAATAATTCAGAGATTTTAATTGCTGGAAAAAATTTTGGTTGTGGTTCCTCACGAGAACATGCACCATGGGCATTACTTGATTTTGGAATAACTTGTGTTGTCAGTTCAAGTTATGCAGATATTTTCTACAATAATTGTTTTAAAAATGGAATTTTACCAATTGTACTTCCAGAAGCAAAAATAAAAGAACTCTCTGAATATTCAAAAAGAAAAGAAGAAATTATTGTAAATCTTGAAGAGCAAAAAATTACTTTTGGAAATAATGAGATTGACTTTGAAATAGATCAATTCAAAAAGAAGTGTTTGCTTGAGGGTTTAGATGATATCGCTCTTTCATTAGAAAAAAATCCAAAAATTACTGAATTTGAAAAAAAATTATCCTCAAACAGGCCGTGGATTTTTAATGATTAAAGTAAAGAAAAGAAAAATTTTACTATTACCTGGAGATGGAATAGGTCCAGAAGTTGTATCGGAGGTAAAAAAAATAATTAATTGGTTTAATAGTAAAAGATCCTTAGATTTTGAAACAGATGAAGATCTTGTAGGTGGTGTTGCCTATGATAAACATGGAACACCTATCACTGATGAAGTGTTTTATAAAGCACTTGAAAGTGAGGCAGTTATTTTAGGCGCAGTCGGCGGTCCCAAATGGGATAACTTAGATTTTTCAAAAAAACCTGAAAGAGCGTTATTAAAATTGAGAAAAGAATTAAAATTATTTGCTAATCTAAGACCAGCAATTTGTTTTAGTCAGCTTGTAGAAGCATCGAGCCTTAAACCCGAAATTGTTTCTGGACTTGATATTATGATAGTTAGAGAGCTTACAGGTGGAATCTATTTTGGGGAGCCAAGAGGAATTAAGCCTATAGACAACGGTGAAAGAAAAGGCGTTAACACTCATACATATACCTCAAGTGAAATTGCAAGAGTAGCAAGAGTTGCTTTCGATTTAGCAAAAAAAAGGAATAACAAAGTAACGTCATGTGAAAAATCTAATGTTATGGAGGCTGGGCAGTTATGGAAAGAAGAAGTTACAGAAATCCATAAAAACGAATTTAAGGAGGTCAAACTCGAGCACATGTTGGCTGATAACTGTGCTATGCAATTATTAAGAAACCCAAAACAGTTTGACGTAATTGTAACAGATAATCTATTCGGAGATATACTTTCTGATGAAGCTGCGATGTTAACAGGATCTCTTGGTCTTTTGCCATCAGCTTCCTTAGGAGCTAAAGATAAAAATGGAAAAATGAGATCAATGTATGAACCTGTTCATGGTTCTGCCCCAGATATAGCAGGGAAAAGTCTTGCAAATCCAATTGCAACAATTTTAAGTTTTTCTATGGCGCTAAGGTATTCTTTAAATTTGGAAAAAGAAGCTAAAGAACTTGATTTAGCAGTGCAAAGCGTTTTGGACATGGGATTAAGAACAAAAGATATATATTCTAAGGGAAATAAGGAAGTTTCAACTAGTGAAATGGGAGATGCAATTATTGCACAATTGCAAAAATAAATAATTTCACATATTTTATAGATATTAAAAATTATGACTACTTATACAGCACCAATTGAAGATATGATGTTTCTCTATGAAAAGTTGAGAAATAACAAAAACTACAATGAGATTGAAAAGTATAAAGAAATAACTCCAGATCTAGTAAAAGATATATTAGATGAGGCGGCTAAAATTAATCAAAACATTATTTTACCATTAGCAAAAGCAGGAGATGAAAATCCAGCAGTGCTTGAAAACGGAGTTGTTAGAACTCCACCAGGATACAAAGAAGCATACAATAAATTTATTGAAGACGGATGGATGTCATTATCATGTGATCCTAAATACGGTGGTCAAGGAATGCCCAAAACAGTAAGTGCTTTTTTTGATGAAATGATTTCTTCGGCAAGTTTAGCATTTAAACTTTATACAGAGCTTACATTAGGTGCTTATAACTGTATTCGTCACCATGCATCCGAAGATATAAAAAATATGTATTTACCAAAAATGGTTGAGGGAAAATGGAGTGGAACAATGTGTCTTACTGAACCAGTTTGTGGAACTGATCTTGGAATGTTAAAGACAAAAGCACAAGAGCAAAAGGACGGAACTTATAAAATCTCAGGTCAAAAAATATTTATTACTTCAGGTGATCATGATTTAACGGAAAATATTATACATCTAGTTCTTGCAAGAGCTTCAGACTCACCTTCAGGAACTAAAGGTATAAGTTTGTTTCTAGTTCCAAAATATATTGTTAAAGAAGATGGATCGATTGGTCCAAAAAATGGTATTTCCACTGGATCAATAGAAAACAAAATGGGAATAAAAGGATCTGCAACTTGCGTTTTAAATTTTGATGAAGCAACTGGATATATGATTGGACCAAAAAATAAAGGCCTCAATTCAATGTTCACTATGATGAACCTAGAAAGAATAATTGTAGGAATTCAAGGCTTAGGACTTTCAGAGATTGCTTATCAAAATTCATTAATCTATGCTAAAGAAAGAAAGCAAGGCAAGAGTAATTCCAACAAGTCTCAAAATGGAACTGCAGATTTGATTATAGAACATGCAGATATTAGAAGATCATTACTTAATATGAAATCAATTATAGAGGGTGAAAGAGCTTTATGTTTTTGGTTATCACAACAAACGGAAGTTAGCTTAAATCATAATGAGCCAAAAATAAAACAGGAGGCCTCAGATTTAGTTTCACTAATGACGCCAGTAGTAAAGTCTCTATTTTCAGATTTAGGAATGGAGATAACAAGTGATGCAATGCAAATTCATGGTGGCTATGGTTATACAAAAGATCAGGGTATAGAACAGCTTTATAGAGACAATAGAATTACACCAATTTACGAAGGTACTAATTCAGTTCAAGCTATAGATCTAGTTTTTAGAAAATTGAAAAATAATAATGGAGATATTGTTGAAAATTACATCAATATTTTAAGAAAAGATCTAGAAACAGAAAGCTCAGAGTTAAAACCTTACCAAGAAAAATTAAAAATTTATTTAGAAAAACTTGTTGATTTTACTACTTGGATAAAAGAAAAGATAAAGGACTCAAAAGATGACGCGAATGCTGCTTCAAATGATTATTTAAAAGTTCTTGGTTATGTTGCATTAGGTCATTCATGGTTAAAGGTTTTAGAGGTTAGTTTTAAAGAAGTGTCAAATAATAAAAAATTTTATGAAGACAAAATACAAACAGCTAAATTTTACTTTCACAGAGTGTTACCAAGAGTAGAGAGTCATTATTCCAGTGCAATTTCTGGAAGTGGTTACATAATGGATTTTAAATTTAATTAGTTCATGAATCATTACGAGACAAATCTTGATAAAAACAAGGCTAATCATGTGCCTTTGACACCTCTTTCATTTATTAAAAGAGCAAAAGATATTTATCCAAATTATGAAGCTATTGTCTATGAAGATAGAAAATATACCTGGACGCAAGTTTATAAAAGATGCCTTAAATTTGCAAGCGCACTAGAAAAAATAGGAATTAAAAAAGGAGATACTGTTTCGTTCCTAGCTTTTAATACTCCAGAAATTTTCGAAGCACATTATTCAGTCCCAATGACTGGAGCAATTCTTAATACAATCAATATTCGTTTAGATGCTAAAACAATTTCATATATTTTAGAACATAGCGAAGCTAAAGTATTAGTTGTTGATAGACAATTACATGCAGAGGTTAAGAAAGCTTTATCTACTTTAAATAAAAAAATTACTGTAATTGATATACATGATAAATTTACTGATCAATCTAAATTAGAAAAAATTGGTGATCTAGAATATGAGGAATTCCTTGATTCTGGAGATGAAAATTACAAGTGGAAAATGCCAGATAATGAATGGGAATCTATTACACTTAGTTATACTTCAGGTACAACAGGAAATCCTAAAGGTGTTGTTTATCATCATAGAGGTGCATACTTAATGTCAACAGGAAGCGCTACTGCGTGGAATATGCCAAATAGATTAAATTTTTTAACTATTGTTCCAATGTTTCATTGTAATGGATGGTGCTATCCATGGACTGTACCAATGCTAAATGGAAGAACAATTTGTTTAAGAAATATTGATGTTAAAAAAATATTTGAATTAATTGATAAATACAATGTAACTCATTTTGGTGGCGCACCTATAGTTTTAAATATGGTTACAGGCGCTCCAGAGTCAGACAGAAAAAAATTAAAAAACAAAGTTTATGTTCTTACTGCAGGTGCACCTCCCCCAAGCGTAATTTTCAAAAAAATGAAAAGTTTGGGTTTTGAGGTTATGCATGTTTATGGTTTAACAGAAACTTATGGTCATGTAACACAATGTGCTTGGAATGATGAGTGGAATGAATTTGAAGAAGAAAAACAAAATGAAATAAAAGCAAGACAAGGTGTCAGATATCCAAACACTGAAGGTGTTACAATAATGGATCCCGAAACCATGAAAGAAGTTCCAAGGGATGGAAAAACCATTGGAGAGATAATGATACGAGGAAATGTTGTCATGAAAGGATATTTTAAAGACAAAGAAGCAACTGATAAAGCAATGAAGGACGGATGGTTTCACTCGGGTGATTTAGCAGTAATGCACCCAGATGGTTATATTAAAATACAAGATAGATCAAAAGATATCATTATTTCTGGCGGCGAAAATATTTCATCTATTGAAATTGAAAATACATTAGCTAAACATCCCTCTGTATCAATTGCTGCAGTAGTAGCAAAACCAGATGAAAAATGGGGAGAAGTACCATGTGCATTTATAGAAGCTGTAAAAGATAAACCAACGACAGAAAAAGAATTAATTGATTTTTGCAAGGAAACATTGGCAAAATTTAAAGTTCCAAAAAAAATTGAGTTCTGTGAATTACCAAAAACGTCAACAGGAAAAATCCAAAAGTTTGAATTAAGAAAAAAGGCTAAGGAGCTAAACTGAATTTAGAGGTAGACAATAAAATTGTGTTTATCTCAACAGGGGGCATGGATATTGAAAAGTCTAAACCGACAATACTTTTGATGCATGGAAGTGGGTTGACACATATTGTTTGGTCTCTTCACGAACAATTTTATGCTTCCCAGGGATTTAATGTTTTATCAGTAGATTTACCTGGCCATGGAAATTCAGATGGTCCAGCTATAAAATCGATTGAAGAAACATCCGATTGGGTTTCAGGTTTAATTAATAAACTAGGGTTAGAAAAAGTTAATTTTATTGGTCATTCCCAAGGCTGCCTAATTGGAATAGATTTTGCATCAAAATACCCAAAATTAATAAATAAATTAGTTCTTGTTGCAGGATCTTATATGCTGCCAGTAAACCAAGATTTGTTAGATTTAGCAGAATCGGGAGATGATAAAGCCATTCATTTAATGATGAAATGGGGATATGAAGGCTCAAAAGCCTTCATTGGGGGAAACCCAGTAAAAAAAATTATTAATTCAACACGTGAAATAAGAGAAATTTTGTCTGTAGACTTAAGCGCATGCAACAACTATAAAGCCGGAAAAGAATCTCTAGATAAAATAGAATGTCCAACTCTATGTATATTCGGAGATTTAGACAAAATGGTACCACTTAAAGTAGGAAATCAAATGGCTGAAAGTATAAAAAATTCACAAGTAAAAGTAATTCAAAACTGTGGTCATATGATTATTTATGAGAAAGCTTTCGAAATGAGAAAACTAGTTAAAGAATTTTTATTAAATTGATGAGTAATTTTTATATTGCAAAATCAAGAAGACTTAGAGGAACAAAATATACCTCAAGAGTTGAGAAACAAGGTGTAACTCATTACACAGTCTATAATCACATGCTTTTACCAGCTGCATTTGGACCGCTAGATAAATTATATCATCATCTTAAAGAGCATGTTCAAGTTTGGGATGCCGCAGTACAAAGACAGCTTGAAATTTCAGGGAAAGATTCAGCTAAGCTTGTACAGTTAATGACTTGTAGAGATTTATCAAAATCAAAAGTAGGTAGATGCTACTATTGTCCGATAATTGATGATAATGCAGGTTTAATAAACGATCCTGTTATTTTAAAACTTTCGGATACACGCTGGTGGATATCATTATCAGATTCTGATGTTGGACTATTCGCAAAAGGACTTGCAATAGGAAGAAATTTTGATGTAAATATTTCAGAGCCTGATGTAGATATATTTTCAGTTCAAGGACCAAAATCATTTAAATTAATGGAAAAAGTATTAGGTCCTAAAATTACTCAATTAAAGTTTTTTGGGTTTGATTACTTTGAATTTGGTGGAGCAAAACATCTTATTGCTAGATCAGGATGGTCAAAACAAGGTGGCTACGAGGTCTACATGGAGCACACTGAAGCTGGTTTAGCTTTGTATGATAAATTGTTTGAGGTAGGTGATGAATTTAATTTAAAACCAGGATGTCCGAACTTAATTGAAAGGTTAGAAAGTTCATTGCTGTCTTACGGAAATGATATGGATTTAGGCGATAATCCATATGAATGTGGATTTGATAAATATATAAATCTTGATAACGATATTGAATTTTTAGGAAAAGAAGCACTTAAGCGAATAAGATCAGAGGGTGTTAAGAAAAAACTAATGGGAGTAAAACTTGATATTGATAATATTTCCGTTACTGGATCAATGAATTTGTACGATAGCAAAAAGGAACTAATTGGCGAACTTAGGTCAGGATCATATAACCCAATGTTTAAACAAGCAATTGGAATAGCTATGATCAAAAAACCTTACTTTAAACCATCTCAAGAATTTAAGGTTAATATTAACGGTAAAAACGTAAGCGGAAAAGTTTGCGATTTACCTTTCATTTAGTATAAATTCACAAAATATACTATGAATATTGCAATCGTTGGAGCTACTGGAAATGTAGGAAGAAAGATCCTTGAGGTTTTAGAAAAAAAAAATTTTAGGGTGGATAATTTATATTTATTAGCTTCAACTAAAAGTTTGGGATCATCTTTGAATTTTAAAGGCAAAGATGTTAAAATTGAATTACTAGAAGATTTTGATTTTTCAAAAGTTGATTTGACTTTCTTCTCTGCTGGAGGAAAAATTTCAGAAAAGTTTGCTCCAAAAGCTGCTAAAAATTCTATAGTAGTTGATAATTCAAGTTTCTTTAGAATGGATCCAGAGGTTCCACTTATAGTTCCACAAGTTAATCCTAATGACATGAAGAATACACCTAAAAATATAATTGCTAATCCCAATTGTTCTACAGCTCAGCTTGTTATAGTTTTAAAACCACTTCATGATTTATTTAAAATAAAAAGGGTTGTTGTATCTACATATCAATCAACTTCTGGCGCAGGGAAAGCTCCGATGGATGAAATGGTTGAGCAAACAATGTCCATAATAAATAGTAAAAATGTTTCTTCAGAAAATTTTACTAAACAAATAGCTTTTAACGCAATACCTCACATAGATGATTTTGCAGAGGATGGATACACAAAAGAAGAGTTAAAAATGACTCGTGAAACAAAAAAGATTTTGGATGATAAAATTGAACTCACAGCAACATGTGTGAGAATTCCAGTAAAAGTTTCTCATGCTGAGTCTGTTAATATTGAATTTGAAAAACCTTTTACTGTAAAAAAAATAAGTGAAACTCTAAATAACTCACCAGGTTGTAAAGTTTTTGATAAAAGAGAAAATGCAGGTTACATTACCCCAGTAGATGCAGTGGGTAAAAATGAGACTTTTGTCTCAAGAATAAGAGAGGATAATTCAAAAAATAATTCTTTGAATTTATGGATTGTTTCAGATAACTTATTAAGAGGTGCGGCTCTTAATGCTGTAGAAATTGCAGAAACATATTTTAGGATGGGAAAATGAAAAATGACAATCCATTATCACCACACATTCAAATATATAACTGGCATATATCCTCTTTAGTTTCAATTTCACACCGAATTACAGGAATAATAAATTTTGCATCCTTAACTTTAATATGTTTCTGGGTTTCCTGTCTGCTTTTAGGAAAAGATAATTATGAACTTGTTTTTATTTTTTTAAATTCTTTTTTTGGAAAATTTTTAATTTTGGGAATTGTTTGGTCTTTTTCTTTTCAAATATTAAGTGAAATAAGACATTTGTTTTGGGACTACGGCATTGGATTTGAACTAAAAATTGCAAATATTACAGGGTCATTAGTGATAGTTGGTTCATTTATATTAACTCTTTTTATTTACATATTAGGAAAAAACTTTTTATTATGATTACTGCAACAAAAAAGTGGATTTTTCTAAAAGTGAGTGCTGTAATTATGTTGCCTCTGATGATCTGGTTCGTATTTCAGCTGGTTTCTATATATAATATGGGTTTTGAGGACATTAATTCTTTTTTTGCAAAACAGCCAAATAAGTTTTTGTTCTCTTTATTTGTAGTAATTGCCTATTTTTACTCAGCATTAAGCATAAGTGAGGTATTTGAGGATTATATAGTGAGTGAAAAATTAAAAAATGTCGCAAACAAAATACTCTATTTATTTGCTATTATAATGCCAATTTTTACAATATTTATATTATACAAATTAAGTTTATGAGTAGTTATAAAATAATAGATCACGAATACGATGTTGTAGTTTTGGGTGCAGGAGGATCTGGTCTTAGAGCTGCAGTTGGATTAAGCGAAGCTGGATTAAAGACAGCATGTATCTCAAAAGTATTCCCAACACGTAGTCATACATCTGCAGCCCAAGGAGGCATTTCAGCAGCATTAGGAAATATGGGTGAAGACGATTGGAGATGGCATATGTATGATACTGTTAAAGGATCTGATTGGTTGGGAGATCAAGACTGTATAGAATATCTTTGTAAAGAAGCACCAAGAGCAGTTTTAGAGCTTGAAAAATATGGAGTGCCATTTAGTAGAACAGAAGATGGCAAAATTTATCAAAGACCATTTGGTGGTATGACAAAAAATTATGGAAATGGAACGGTGCAGAGAACTTGTGCGGCAGCTGATAGAACAGGCCATGCAATTTTGCACACGCTTTATGGTCAAGCTTTGAAACACAATACTGAATTTTTTATTGAATATTTTGCATTAGATTTATTAATGAAAAATGGAGAGTGCAAAGGATTGATAGCATGGAACTTGAATGATGGAACAATTCATAGGTTCAGATCACATATTACAATAATAGCAACTGGTGGATATGGCAAAGTCTATTATTCAGCAACTTCTGCTCATACTTGTACTGGCGATGGAAATGCAATGGTTTTAAGAGCTGGATTACCACTTCAAGATATGGAATTTGTACAATTTCATCCTACAGGAATTTATGGTCATGGAACTTTAATTTCTGAAGGTGTTAGAGGTGAGGGAGGATATTTAGTAAACTCTAAGGGTGAAAGGTTTATGGAAAAATATGCGCCTAAAGCAAAAGATCTTGCTTCCAGAGATGTTGTAAGTAGATCAATCGCAGTCGAAATTAATGAAGGACGTGGTGTTGGTAAGGATAAAGATCATGTTCATTTACATCTAAATCATTTAGACCAAAAAGTAATTGAGGACAGATTGCCAGGTATCTCAGAAGCTTCAAGACTTTTTGCAAACGTTGATGTAACTAAGGAACCAATTCCAGTGGTACCGACAGTTCATTATAATATGGGTGGAATACCTACTAATTATAAAGCGGAAGTAATAACAATGAATGGATCAGAAAAAACTGTACCAGGACTTATGGCAATTGGTGAGGCTGCTTGTGTTTCTGTTCATGGTGCAAATAGACTAGGATCAAATTCTTTAATTGATTTAGTTGTATTTGGCAGAGCAGCAGCAAAAAGAGCCGCTGAACTAGTAAAACCTGGTATGAAACATGAAGACATACCTCAAAGTGAAACAGATAAATGCCTAGAGAGATTTGATAAATTAAGAAACTCTAAAGGATCAAATCCCACTGCAGAATTAAGGTTGGCAATGCAAAAAACTATGCAATCAAAATGTGCAGTATTTAGAACCGAAAAAACTTTAACAGAAGGTGTAAATGAAATTAGAAAACCTTTTGAAGAAATGGAAAATATCTCTGTAAAAGACAATTCATTGATTTTTAATACAGATTTAGTTGAAACACTTGAATTTGATAATTTAATTAGACAAGCAATCACAACTATGGACTCTGCATATAGCAGAAAAGAGAGCAGAGGTGCTCACGCAAGAGAAGATTTTCCAAAAAGAGACGACAAATATTTTATGAAACATACATTGTCATGGTGTGATGGTACAAAAACTAAAATTGACTACAGACCAGTAAATATTTCAACACTCACAAGTGATGTTCAGTACTTTCCTCCACGAGAAAGAGTATATTAATGGTTCAAATAAGGTTACCTGAGAACTCAAAGATTGAAAAAGGAAACTATTTTAAAGATAAAACAGGATCGAAAAATTTAAGGAAAGTAAACGTTTACAGATGGGATCCTTCCACTGGAAAAAATCCAAGAATAGACACTTATGAAGTTGATATGGACAATTGTCCTTCTAAAGTTTTAGACATCTTAAATAAAATTAAAAACGAAATCGATCCATCTATTGCTTATAGAAGATCTTGCGCTCATGGAGTTTGTGGTTCTTGCGCAATGAATATGGATGGAAAAAATGGGCTTGCTTGTACCAAACCACACTCTGAAATTAAAGGTGATATAAATATTTATCCTTTGCCTCATTTAAAAGTGTTAAAGGATTTGATTGGAGATTTAAGCACATTATACAAGCAATACGAGTCAGTAGAACCTTGGCTTAAAACCTCAAAAAAAAACGATGAAAAAGAAAATCTACAATCCAAAAAAGATAGAGCAAAATTAGATGGTTTGTATGAATGCATAATGTGTGCTTGCTGTTCAACGTCTTGCCCAAGTTATTGGTGGAATGGAGAAAAATATTTAGGACCAGCCGTCTTACTTCAAGCTTATAGATGGATCATAGATAGTAGGGATGAAGATAGAAAAGAGAGACTTAAAAAAGTTGCAGATGAGTTAAAATTATATAGATGTCATACCATCATGAATTGTACAAACGCGTGCCCAAAGGGTTTAAATCCAGCAAAAGCGATTGCGTCTATTAAGAAAATGCTTGCAACAAGCTAATTAGTTATTTAAATAATTTTTCAATGAATTTAATTGAACACTTTGTAAATGGACATTTATCTAAAGGTGATTCCAAGAGAAGAGGTAAAGTTTTCAATCCTGCAATTGGAGAACAAACTTCTGAAGTGATACTAGGATCCAAAAAAGATTTAGATAATGCGGTTTTAATCGCAAAAAAAGCTTTTGAAAGTTGGTCACTTAAGCCACCACTCCAAAGAGCAAGAGTAATGTTTAAGTTTAAAGAATTAATCGAGAAAAATTCTGATGAGATAACAAAAATGATCGTTGCAGAACATGGAAAAGTTTATGAAGATGCAAAGGGCTCTTTGACAAGAGGTTTAGAAATTGTTGAATTTGCATGCGGAATTCCCCAAATCTTAAAAGGAGAGTTTACTGAGAATGTTGGCTCTGAAGTTGATAGCTGGTCTATAAGACAACCATTGGGGGTTTGTGCTGGTATTACCCCATTTAATTTTCCAGCCATGGTTCCCATGTGGATGTTTCCAATGGCAATTGCATGCGGAAATACATTTATACTAAAACCATCTGAAAAAGATCCATCATGTTCAATAAAACTAGCGGAACTATTTAAAGAAGCTGGTTTACCAGATGGTGTATTTAATGTTGTTAATGGAGATAAAGAAGTTGTGGATGCAATTTTAGTTAACAAAGATATTCAGGCTGTAAGTTTTGTTGGATCTACTCCAATTGCAAAATATATTTATGAAAATGCCGCTAAAAATGAAAAAAGAGTTCAGGCCCTTGGCGGAGCTAAAAATCATTGTGTTGTAATGCCTGACTGCGACTTAGATCAAGCAGTAAATGGCTTGATGGGAGCAGCTTATGGATCTGCAGGAGAAAGATGTATGGCTCAATCCGTTGCAGTTGCAGTTGGTGGTATTGGCGATAAATTAGTTGAAAAATTATCAAGAAAAGTAGAAGCTTTAAAAGTTGGCCCTGGCATGGATAAAAATTCTGAGATGGGTCCATTGGTAACAAAAGAACATTTAGATAAAGTCAAAGGATATGTTGATTTAGGTATTAAAGAAGGAGCAAAACTTGTTGTAGATGGAAGAAACTTAAAACTACAAGGATATGAAAAAGGTTTCTTTATTGGAGGATGTTTGTTTGACGATGTTAAAAAAGATATGAGAATCTATAATGAGGAAATATTTGGACCAGTATTATCAGTAGTACGTGCAAATGATTTTTCTGAAGCTACACAATTAGTAAATGATCACGAATTTGGAAATGGAGTAAGTATTTTTACAAGAGATGGTGATGTAGCGAGAAGTTTTTCCAGTAAAATAAAAGTTGGAATGGTTGGAATAAATATTCCGATACCTGTACCAATGGCGTTTCATAGTTTTGGAGGTTGGAAAAGATCTCTTTTTGGCGATCAACACATGCATGGACCAGAGGGTGTCAGATTTTACACAAAGCTTAAAACTGTAACGTCGAGATGGCCATCAGGCATAAGATCAAACCCAGAGTTTGTTATGCCTACAATGAAATAACATGAAAAAAAAAATTTCACTTATAGGGGCTGGTCAAATAGGAGGCACGCTAGCGCATTTAATTGGGCTTAAAGAAATTGTTTCTGAAGTTGTATTGTTTGATGTTGCCCCAGGTGTTGCAAAAGGTAAAGCATTAGATATTGCACAATCATCCTCAGTTGATGGTTTCGATGTAAAATTTAAAGGTACAGACAAGTATGAGGATATAAAAGATTCCAACGTTATAATAATTACTGCAGGCGTACCTAGAAAACCTGGAATGAGCAGAGATGATCTATTAGGTATTAATTTAAAAATCATGAAGCAAGTTGCTATTGGTGTAAAAAATAACTGCCCAGAGGCATTTGTAATTTGTATTACTAATCCGTTAGATGTTATGGTCATGGCATTTCAGAAGTACTCAAAATTACCAACAAATAAAGTTGTTGGAATGGCAGGTATTCTTGATAGCTCGAGATTTAAACTTTTTTTATCTTTAGAATTAGGTGTGCCAGTAAAACAAATCGATGCAATGGTTATGGGTGGTCATGGAGATACAATGGTCCCGCTTCCTAGATTTACTAAAGTTAACGGTAAAATGCTGAATGATTTAATTAGTGAGGGAAAAATTTCAGCAGATAAAGTTGAAAGTATTAATCAGAGAACAAGAGATGGGGGTGCAGAAATAGTAAAATATTTAGAGAAAGGATCAGCTTATTATGCTCCCGCAGCTTCGGGCGTAGAGATGGCTATATCTTTTCTTAATGATGAAAAAAAAGTTTTACCATGTGCAGCACATTTAAACGGCGAGTATGGTATTAAAAACGTTTATGCTGGTGTTCCAGTTTTGATAGGAAATAAAGGTGTCGAAAAAATTGAGGAAATCCAGCTCGATGAAAAAGAAAAAAAAGAATTTTTAAATTCGGTAAGTGCGGTTGAAAAGCTTTGGGAGGCAGCCGTAAAAATTGATCCTGAATTGAATAATTGATGAATATTCATGAATACCAAGCAAAAGAATTACTTAAAAAATTTGGCGCTCCAGTTCCAAATGGAGTTCACGGCGATACATCTAAAGATCTATTAAATAAATCAAAATTACTCAAGACTGAAAAATACGTTTTAAAAGCCCAAATTCACTCTGGTGGAAGAGGAAAAGCTGGAGGTATTAAAATTACTAATTCCTTAGAGGAATTAAAGCAAGCTGCTGATCAAATGCTAGGTAAAACTTTAGTCACTAATCAATCAGGACCAAAAGGCAAAAAAGTTAAAAAATTATATGTAGAGGAGTCATCTAGAATAGATAAAGAATTTTACTTATCGTGCTTGGTAGATAGAGCAAAATCTAAGATTGCATTTATTTCTTGTTTAGAAGGAGGAATGGACATTGAAGAAATAGCAAATAAAAATCCTGAAAAAATAATTACAACAAGAATTGATGTAGAAAAAGAAATTTCTGATTTAGATTGTGAGAAAGTAATAGATGTTTTTAAATTAGAATATGATGCTAAAGACCAAGCAATTGAACTTATTAAATCTATGTATAGATTATTTATAGAAAAAGACGCAAGTTTAATTGAGATAAACCCTTTAGTTTTAACAAAAGAAAACAATATTCTTTGTTTAGATGCAAAAATTAATTTTGACGATAACGCTATTTTTAGACACCCAGACATTTATGAACTACGTGATTTAAATGAAGAAGATCCAACTGAAATTGAAGCAAATAAAAAAGAACTTTCTTATATTAAACTCGATGGAAATATTGGATGTATGGTAAATGGTGCAGGACTAGCTATGGCAACAATGGATATAATAAAATTATTTGGTGGCAGCCCAGCAAACTTTCTAGATGTTGGCGGCGGAGCATCAAAAGATAAAGTTGTAGCTGCTTTTAAAATGATACTCAGTGATAAAAATGTAAAAGCTATTTTAATTAATATCTTTGGAGGCATCATGAGATGCGATGTATTAGCTTTAGGAGTAGTTGAAGCTGCAAAAGAAATGAAAATAGACACCCCATTAGTTGTCAGATTAGCAGGTACTAATTATGAAAAAGGAAAAAAAATATTAGACGATTCCAAATTAAAAATTATTTCTGCCTCGGATTTATCTGAGGCTGCAAAAAAAGTTGTAGAGATTACTAAATAATATGTCAATATTAGTGAATAAAAATACGAAACTTATTTGTCAAGGTTTCACTGGTTCTCATGGAACATTTCATTCTGAACAGTCAATTTTGTATGGTACTAATTTAGTCGGAGGAGTGACACCCAGAAAGGGAGGCCAAACACATCTTGGTAAACCAGTATTTGATACAGTAAAGGAAGCTAAAGAAAAGACTGGTGCAAATGCCACTATGATTTATGTTCCAGCAAAGTTCGCAGCAAATGCGATCATTGAAGCAATAGAGGCATCAATTGAAATTATAGTTTGTGTTACTGAGGGAATACCAATTATTGATATGTTGAAGGTAAAAAAATCTTTATCTAAATCCAATTCAAGATTAATTGGACCTAACTGTCCTGGCATAATTACACCCGATGAATGTAAAATTGGAATCATGCCTGGAAATATCCATAAAAAAGGATCAGTTGGAATAGTCTCAAGATCTGGAACACTAACATACGAGGCTGTTGCACAAACAACAGCTAATGGACTAGGTCAATCAACATGCATCGGTATTGGAGGAGACCCAATTAATGGGACAAATTTCATAGATTGCTTGGATTTATTTTTGAAAGACGAAAGTACAAAATCGATTGTTATGATTGGTGAAATTGGTGGAAGTGCTGAGGAAGAGGCAGCTGAATTTATCTCTAAACATGAAATAAAAAAACCAATGGTTGGTTTTATTGCCGGTCTCACAGCACCCAAAGGTAAAAGAATGGGACATGCCGGAGCTATTATTTCTGGTGGGAAAGGTGGAGCCAAAGAAAAGATAAAAATTTTGCAAAAAGCAGGTATTACAATTACAGAGTCGCCCGCAGATATTGGAAAAACCTTAATTAATAAATTGTCACTTTAAAATCTATAGTTAAACATTATAATAAGATAATAATAATGACCTCTAGTAAAAATATTGAATTTAAAAAAACATCTTTTTTAAATAAATCAAATAGTGCTTTTATTGAAGAAATGTACATCAAGTATATTGAAAAAGATCCAAATTTACCTAAAAGTTGGAGAGAATATTTTAAAGATCTAAACGATGATATTGAGTCAATAATCAAAGAAGTAGAGGGACCTTCTTGGGCTCAAAGAAAAAAAGTTAATATAGATAAAATAACTAACGAATTAGCTAGACAAAATCAAAATATTTCAACTTCGCAAAGCTCAATAACACAATCAATTAAAGCGATCGCACTTATTAGAGCATATAGAATTAGAGGCCATTTGATAGCTAACCTTGACCCATTAGGAATGATGGAAAGAAATTATATCCATGAGCTTCATCCCGAAGATCATGGTTTCAAAAAAGAAGATTATGGTAAAAAAATTTTTATAGGATCCTATCTCAATAGTACCTCTGCATCCATAAATGAAATTTTACAAAAATTAAGAAAAGTATATTGCTCAAATATAGGAGTGGAATATATGCATATTTCAGATCCTGTAGAAAAAATTTGGTTTAGAGAGAGAATGGAAATAGAGGAAAATCAAATTAACTTCACAAGTAATGGAAAAAAGGCAATTTTTAATAAAATAGTTCAAGCAGAAGGTTTTGAAAAATTTCTAGCAAAAAAATATGTAGGGACAAAAAGATTTGGTCTTGATGGTGCAGAATCCTTAATACCTGCTTTAGAGCAAATAATTAAAAGAGGTGGTCAATTAGGTGTAAAAGAAATCAAAATAGGAATGCCCCATAGAGGAAGATTGAACGTACTGGCAAATGTCTTACAAAAATCCTACAAACGGATATTTAATGAATTCGCTGGAGAAATTTCCAATCTTAGAAAAGAAGATTCAACTGGAGATGTGAAGTATCATTTAGGTGCTTCTTCAGACAGAGAGTTTGATGGAAATTCTGTTCACGTAAGTTTAACTGATAATCCTTCACATTTAGAGGCTGTTAACCCTATCGTGTTAGGACAGACTAGAGCCAAACAATTTTTTCATAAAGACTTAAAAAGAAAAAAGGTTATTCCAATTCTAATTCATGGTGATGCTGCTTTTGCAGGACAAGGTATAGTTGCAGAATGTTTTGCCATGTCTGGACTAAAGGGACATAACACAGGTGGCACGATACATATTATAGTTAATAATCAAATTGGTTTTACGACTAGTCCTAGATTTGCACGTTCTAGTCCTTACCCATCTGATTTAGGAAAAATAGTAGACGCACCCATTTTACACTGTAATGGAGATGATCCAGAGGCTGTTGTGCACTGTGCTAAAATTGCAATAGAGTTTAGGCAAAAATTTAGCAAAGACGTAGTGATAGACATGATATGTTATAGAAGATTTGGTCATAATGAAGGAGATGAACCTTCTTTCACTCAACCATTAATGTACAAAAAAATCAGGTCACATCCATCAACATTAAAAATATATGGTGAAAAATTAATAAAAGAAAAAACCATAAGTAAAAGTGATTTTGAAAATCAAATTATATCTTTTAGATCTCTATTAGATGAACAATTTAAAACAGCAAAAGATATTAAACCAAAACTAGATTGGTTCGAGGGTACTTGGTCGAGGTATCAACCAAAAAAAGGCAAAGATAGAATAGGAGCGACTGGAGTTGATATAGATAAAATAATTAAGATTTCAGAAAAAATAAATAAAGTTAGTGAAAAAATAAATATACATAAAACAATTCAAAAAATATTAACCAATAGACACAAATGTATATTGGATAAAAAAAACATTGATTGGGCAAGTGCTGAAAGTTTAGCTTTTGCAACGCTTTTAGACGAAGGTTATCCTGTTAGACTAGTTGGACAAGATTCAGGTAGAGGTACTTTCAGCCAAAGACATTCAGTTTTAAGAAATCAAGAGGACAATACAAGATTTATTCCTTTAAACAATATTTCCAAAAAGCAAAAAAATTTTGAGGTAGTAGATAGTCTACTATCTGAATTAGCAGTTTTAGGTTTTGAGTATGGGTACAGTTTAGTCGAACCTGAAACCTTAACGATGTGGGAGGCACAATTTGGCGATTTTGCAAATGGAGCTCAAGTTATTATTGATCAATTCATATCATCAGGAGAAAGGAAATGGTCACGTGCATCTGGGCTAGTTTTGCTTTTACCACACGGATATGAGGGACAGGGTCCAGAACATTCATCAGCTAGATTAGAAAGATTTCTACAATTATGTGGTCAGGAAAATCTCCAAGTTATGAATTGTACAACTCCAGCAAATTACTTTCACGCACTAAGAAGACAAATACACAGAGATTTTAGAAAACCACTCGTCATCATGACACCTAAATCATTACTAAGACATAAAATTTGTGTTTCAAATTTAGATGATTTTAGTAAGAAAAACTCATTTCACAGAATTTTAGTAGACCACGCTTTTGAGAAGAAAAATGGTTTTTTAGAATTAGAAAAATCAAAAAATATTAACAAGGTAATTTTATGCTCAGGAAAAATATATTTTGATCTACTAGAGGCAAGAGAAAAATACAAAAGAAGAGACGTCGTTTTACTGAGAATTGAACAGCTTTATCCTTTTCCAGCTAAATCATTAGTAAAATCTATTAAACCATATGCTAAAAATGCTGAATTTATATGGTGCCAAGAAGAACCAAAAAATATGGGGGCATGGTCGCATGTGAGAGATTATATACAATGGACATTGGACTTTATTAAAGCTAATAATAAAAATGTTTCTTATATTGGAAGAGCTCCAGCTGCCTCTCCAGCGACTGGATACGCTAAAAGACATGTTGCTCAACAAAAAGAAATTTTGGAAAAAGTGTTTAATTAAATGAATGAAAAAATTGTAGTACCCGCTTTAGGTGAAAGTGTTACAGAAGCAACAATAGCCAAGTGGCTAAAGAGTGTTGGTGATACTGTAGAAGTTGATGAACCTATAGTAGAATTAGAAACTGACAAGGTAAATTTAGAGGTACCATCTCCTGTAAGCGGAACAATTGGTGACATCAAACATAAAGATGGTGAAGTAGTAGAAGTTGGAGCCGTCTTGGGGTCAATCCAAGCTAATGGTAATGAGACTGTTCAAGAAATAAAAAAGATAGAACCAGATGCTAAAATTGAGCAGGTAAAAGACCCACCAGAGAAAAAAGTTGAAAAGATTGTAGAGGAAGTCAAACCTTTAGAATTAGAGGAAGAAGTAGAGGATGAAACATCTTTAGAAGAAGATCCTTTGGTTCTTACAGAGGAAATACCTACAAATGGTTCTAGAAAAAATAATTTGTCAAATACACTTTCTCCGTCAGTAAGAAAAATTGTTGCTGAAAACAAGATAGATTTAAAATCAATACAAGGATCGGGAAAAGATGGCCAAGTTCTAAAAGGCGATTTAATAAATTTAATGTCGAAATCTCCAAAACCCTCAGAAAGAAAAATTAAATTTGGACAAGAAGAAAGAATTAAAATGAGCAGATTGAGACAGACAATCGCAAAAAGACTAAAACAAGCACAAGAAAATGCTGCCCTTTTAACCACATTTAATGAAGTTGATATGTCAAATGTTATTAAAATGAGAAAAGATTATCAGGATGATTTTTTAAAAAAATACGGAGTTAAGCTTGGATTTATGTCTTTTTTTTGTAAAAGCAAGCATTGAAGCTCTAAAATTATTTCCAGCTGTTAACGCTGAAATAGACGGAGAAGAAATAGTCTATAAAAATTACTATAATATAAGTTTCGCAGTTGCTACAGATAAAGGATTAGTGGTTCCTGTTTTAAAAAATGCAGATGAAATGTCTTTTGCTCAAATTGAGAACGAAATTAAAACAATCTCTGAAAAAGCTAGAGACGGTAAGCTAACTATAGAGGATCTTCAAGGTGGTACATTTACTATAAGCAATGGTGGTGTTTACGGCTCAATGCTTTCTACGCCAATTCTAAACTTACCCCAATCAGGAGTTCTAGGCATGCATAATATTGTTGATAGGCCTGTTGTAGTTGATGGCGGAATTAAAGTTAGACCTGTCATGTATTTAGCGCTATCATATGATCACAGAATAATCGATGGCAAAGACTCTGTATCATTTTTAAAATTGATAAAAGAAAAATTAGAGAATCCAGAAAAATTATTTTTAGAAATTTAATGGCTGAAAAATTTCAAGCAGTAGTAATTGGAGGTGGCCCTGGTGGTTATGTGTGCGCAATAAGATTATCCCAATTAGGTTTTAAAACGGCATGTGTAGAGGCACGAAATACACTTGGTGGCACTTGTCTTAATGTAGGATGTATACCCTCAAAAAGTTTACTGAACCTGTCAGAAAATTTTCAAAAAGCAAAAAAATTACAAAATCTAGGAATCGAAGTAGGTGAGGTTAAATTAAATTTAGAAAAGATGATGAAAAATAAGGAAAAATCAGTCTCCATTCTTACAAAAGGAGTCGAATTTTTGTTCAAAAAAAATAAAGTCTCTCATTTCAATGGAACTGGCTCTATTGCATCTGCAAACGAAGTTTTAGTAACAACAAAAGATAATAAAAAAATTTCTTTAAATACAGATAATATAATTATTTCTACAGGTTCAATACCAGTTGAGTTGCCAGGAATTAAGTTTGATGAAAAAATTATTCTATCTTCATCTGGTGCTCTTGATCTTAAAAGTGTACCAAAAAAAAATGGTTATAGTAGGAGGTGGATATATTGGTCTTGAAATGGGATCTGTATGGTCGAGACTGGGTTCGGAAGTACATGTAGTCGAAGCATTAAACTATATTACACCAGGAATGGATAAAGAAATCTCCTCAGAGTTTTTAAAAATTCTGAAAAAGCAAGGAATTATTTTTCATCTTGAGACAAAAGTACAAAACATTAAAAATGAAAAAAATTCTGCAAAAGTTTCAATACAAGATAAAACTGGCAAAAATAGTGAATTAATTGCAGATGCTGTTTTGATTTCTGTTGGTAGAAAAGCAAATACGAAAAATCTTAATTTAGAAAAAATTGGCGTGAGCTTAGATAATAAAAAAAGAATTAAAGTAAATAAAGAATTTAGAACTAGCACAAAAAATATTTTTGCAATAGGTGATGTGATCTCAGGTCCAATGTTAGCACACAAGGCTGAAGAAGAAGGTATAGCGGTTGCAGAATTGATAGCGGGTCAATCGGGCCATGTAAATTATGACTTAATTCCTGGGGTAATTTACACATCTCCTGAAGTTGCTGTTATCGGAAAAACTGAAGAGCAATTAAAAGAAGGTAATATAAAATACAAAGTCGGCAAATTTCCTTTTATGGCTAATTCAAGAGCTAAAACTGTTAATAATGCAGAAGGTTTTGTTAAAATATTAGCAGATGAAAAGACTGACAAGGTATTAGGTGTTCACATGATTGGATCGCACGTTGGAGAAATGATTGCAGAAATGGCTGTTGCTATGGAATTTGGTGCAAGTTCAGAAGATATTGCTAGGACTTGCCATGCCCATCCCACTTTTTCAGAAGCAATTAAAGAAGCAGCTTTATCTGTAGAAAAAAGAGCAATACACTCTTAAAAAAAAACATAATATAAATCAATGAAAGTTCCGATTCTTTTACCAAAAATATTTAATCATCCTTTCACCTACGAAACTAATTTAAAATTAAGATTAGGAGATTATGTAGAGGTGCCATTCGGAAAAACAAAAACAGTTGGAGTTGTGTGGGATGAATTTGAAAAGAATACAGAAAAAAAATTTCAAACAAAAAAAATTATCAAAAAGCTTAAGATACCAAATCTTAATAAAAAAATGGTCAACTTTATAAATTGGTTTGCGGAATATAATATTATTCCTAAAGGTATGGCCTTAAAATTAACTTTATTAAATAATAGTAATTTAGAGGAATTTCCAAAAAATGAACTACAAAATTATTCTATAAATTTAAAAAAAAAAATATTTAATTTAACCAAAACACAGAAAGAAAGTTTAAAAAAAATAGAAAAAAAAAGTAATGATTTTAGGGTTCACGTTGTCCAAGGAGTTACTGGGTCAGGCAAAACTATTGTTTATTTCCATGCGATAAAAAAAATTCTCGACAAGTCTAGACAGTGTTTAATTTTACTTCCAGAAATAGGATTAATATCACAATTTGAAAAAAAATTTACGGAGTTTTTTGGTTTTTATCCTGCGATATGGCATTCTGGAATAAGCCAAAAGAATAGAAAAATTATTTGGAACGGAGTTGTAAATAATAAAATAAAAATAGTAATTGGAGCAAGGTCCTCTTTATTTCTTCCTTTTAGTGATTTAGGACTTATTATTGTTGATGAAGAGCATGATCAGTCATTCAAGCAAGATGAAGGAGTAATTTACAATGCAAGAGATATGGCCATATCAAGAGCTTTCTTTGAAAATTTTCCAATTAATTTAGTTACATCTATTCCCTCGTTAGAAACTTTTAATAACATAAAAAAAGGAAAATTTTCTGTTTCTAAAATATCAGAAAGATTTGAAAAAGCTTCTTTACCAAATTATGAAATTGTTAATTTAAACAAAACAAAGTTAGAACCTAATTGCTGGTTATCTAAAGAGATAATTGAAAAAGTAAAATATCATTTGTCAATTAATGATCAGGTATTATTTTTTGTAAATCGTAGAGGTTTTGCACCAAACGTTTTTTGTAAAAAATGCTTAAAAATATTTGCTTGCCCAAATTGCTCAATTAATCTCGTTTACCATAAAATAAAAGAAATTTTGTTATGTCATTATTGTGGATTCAAATCACAAATTAATTTGGAATGTAAGGATAATAAAAAATGTGATTTAGTTTTTTATGGTCCTGGGGTTGAGAGGATTGCTGAGGAAGTTAAAAAAAAATTTCCTTCACAAAATCAATTAATTTTTTCCAGCGACACAATGAATAAAAAAAATTCTAAGGATATATTAAAAAAAATAGTCGATAATAAAATTCAAATTTTGATAGGAACACAATTAATTTCTAAAGGTTTTCATTTCCCACATTTAAATTGTATTGTCGTCGTAGATATCGATCTTAGCTCCCAAGGACATGATTTAAGAGGTACCGAAAAAAATTTACAACTTTATCATCAACTTTCAGGCAGAGCAGGCAGAGCAGGAAAACCTGCAATGGTATATTTTCAAACTTATAATTTAAACAAAAATATGATTTTGGATATTACAAATGAAAACCCAGAAATTTTTTTAGAAAAAGAGCTGGAGTTGAGAAAAATAAATGGATTACCACCTTTTCAAAGATTTATTTCTTTGATAGTTACCGGTTCAAACGAAAAAAAAACCGAGCAAGAAGCTAAGAGATTTAAAATTTACATTGAAAAAATTTTAGATGGTAAAGTATTAGGACCAGTAAATTCGCCAATATTTCGTATCAGAAAAAAGTTTAGAGTAAGACTATTAATTAGATCAAAAAAATCTTTAAATATTCAAAAAAAATTGGCAACTTTGATCTCAAATTTCAAATTTTTAAATGGAATAAAACTGACGGTTGATGTCGACCCAATAAACTTCAATTAATAAGCAAAATTTAACCTATTTTGACAATGAGGTACTTGAAGACAATAGTCTCATATGTTACTTAATTTTCGAATTTTAAATTCATCAATTCATAAAGGATCTAAGTTGAGCAAAAAAAATAGTCTCTCTGAAGTAACTTTTAGCAGATATTCTCTGGCTCTTTATGAGTTAGCTCATGAATCAAACGCTGTAAATGAAATAGAGAAACAAGCATTAACAATAGTTGATCTGATATCTAAAAGCGAAGATTTAAAGTTTTGCATTAAAAGTCCCACAATAAGCAAGAATGAGTTGGAAAATTTGATCAATTCTATTTCAGAAAAAACTAATATGAATAAGTTGTTAAAAAAATTTCTATTTTTTCTTATTCATAAAAGAAGATTTTTCTATGTTGATAAAATTTTAAGAGAATTTATTGAAACTTGTTCAAAGAAAAGAGGAGAAATAAAAGCAGAATTAATTTCAGCAAAAAATTTAAGTGAAAGTGATGTAGAAAATATTACAAATGATCTATCAAACTCCTTTAACTCAAAGATAAGACTTACTTATAAAAATGACAAGAGTTTAGTTGGAGGATTAATTTTGCAAGTTGGTAGTACAATGATTGATACATCGATTAAAAATAAATTACAAAAAATAGAAAAACAAATGGTTGAGGCATAAATGGAAATAAATCCTTCAGAAGTTACAAAAATATTAAAAGAGCAAATTAAAAAATTTGGAGACAAAGCAGAAATTACAGAAGTTGGCCAGGTTTTATCTGTTGGAGATGGTATCGCTAGAGTTTATGGTTTAGATAATGTCCAAGCAGGTGAAATGGTAGAGTTTGCAGACGGATCTAAAGGCATGGCTTTAAATTTAGAAAGTGAAAACGTTGGAGTTGTTATATTTGGAGATGATAAGGCAATTAAAGAAGGTGACACAGTAAAAAGAACAGGAGAAATCGTTGACACTCCTGTTGGAAAAGAGTTGCTAGGTAGAGTAGTAGATGGTTTGGGAAATCCGATTGATGGAAAAGGTGCTTTAGATAAAAATGTAAAAAAAAGTAGAGTTGAAGTAAAAGCTCCAGGAATTATTCCAAGAAAATCTGTAAGTGAACCAATGCAGTCAGGTTTAAAAGCAATTGATAGTTTAGTTCCAATTGGAAGAGGACAAAGAGAATTAATCATAGGTGATAGACAAACAGGAAAAACAGCGGTTGCTGTAGATACAATAATAAATCAAAAAAAAATAAATGAAAGTGGAGATGAAAAACAAAAATTGTATTGTATATATGTTGCAATTGGACAAAAAAGATCAACGGTAAGACAAATTCAAAAAACTTTAGAAGAAGCTGGCGCTATGGAATACACAACTATAGTTGCAGCTACAGCATCAGACGCTGCACCTTTACAATTTTTAGCGCCATATACAGGATGTACCATGGGAGAGTTTTTTAGAGACAATGGCATGCACGCTTTGATCATATACGATGATCTTTCCAAACAAGCAGTTGCCTATAGACAAATGTCATTATTATTAAGAAGACCTCCTGGAAGGGAAGCTTACCCTGGAGATGTATTTTATCTTCACAGCAGATTACTTGAAAGAGCTGCAAAACTTGGAGATGAACATGGGGGAGGATCTTTAACAGCATTACCAATAATTGAAACACAAGCAGGAGACGTTTCTGCTTATATTCCAACAAACGTAATATCTATTACTGATGGACAAATATTTCTAGAAACAAACTTATTTAACCAAGGTATAAGACCAGCTATTAACGTAGGTTTGTCGGTTTCACGAGTGGGATCAGCCGCTCAAACAAAAGCAATGAAAAAAGTTTCTGGATCAATGAAGTTGGAATTAGCACAATACAGAGAAATGGCTGCATTTGCACAATTTGGTTCTGATTTAGATGCATCAACACAAAAATTGTTAAACAGAGGATCAAAATTAACAGAACTTTTAAAACAAAAACAATTCTCACCAATGACAGTTGCTGAACAAGTAGTTTCTGTTTTCTGCGGTGTTAGAGGATATCTGGATGATATTGAGCAAAAAGATATATCTGATTTTGAAAATAAAATTCTGCAAAAATGCAAATCTGATAAACCAGAAATTTTAGATTCAATTTCAAATTCAGGAAAATTAGAAGAAAATGCAGAAAAAATGCTGATTGATCTAATTAACGAATTTAAAAAAGGATTCAAGTAAAAATGGCAAGCTTAGATGACCTAAAAAAGAGAATTTTAAGTGTTAAATCCACACAAAAAATAACAAAAGCTATGAAAATGGTAGCTGCAGCAAAACTTAAAAGAGCTCAAGAAAATGCAGAAAAAGGTCGGCCTTATTCTGAAAAAATGAATAATATAATCTTAAATTTATCTAGTGGAATATCAGATAAAGAAAATGCACCTAAACTTTTAGCTGGAACAGGGAATGACAAAGTTCATTTATGTGTAGTTTTAACTTCTGACAGAGGTTTATGTGGAGGATTTAACTCAAATATCATCAAAAAAGCAAAAGCCTATTTTAGTAAAATTACAAGTGAAGGAAAAAATTTAAAAATAATTACTGTTGGATCAAAGGGTTATGACCAATTGAAAAGGCAATATAATGATAAAATTGTGAATAAAATATCTTTTAAAGAATCAAAAAATATAAACTTTTTTGATGCTGAGAAAGTATCTAAAATAATTATTGAAAGTTTTCAAAAAAATGAATTTGATGTATGTATCATTTTTTATAATAAATTTAAAAATGTAATTACTCAAATACCACAGGCTCAGCAAATTATTCCATTAAAATCTTCTGAAACTGGTGATGAAAATGAAAAAGATAATTATGAATTTGAGCCAGAGGAAGATGAAATATTAGGCAATCTGTTGCCAAAAAACATTTCTACGCAAATCTTCAAAGCGATGTTGGAAAATTCTGCCAGTGAACAAGGATCTAGAATGAGCGCTATGGATAATGCGACACGAAATGCAGGAGAAATGGTTGATAAACTTACTATACAATATAATAGAAGTAGACAAGCAGCCATTACAAAGGAATTAATAGAAATAATATCAGGAGCGGAGAGTTTATAATTATGAGAAAAGGAAAAATTACACAAATTATTGGAGCGGTAGTTGATGTTAAATTTGATGGAGAACTACCTGAGATTTTAACTGCACTAGAGTGTAAAAATGGTAATAACAGACTTGTTTTAGAAGTTGCGCAGCATCTTGGAGAAACAAGCGTGAGAACCATCGCAATGGATGCTACAGAAGGATTAAAAAGAGGAGATGAGGTAACAGATACTGGGGCTCCTATAAAGGTACCAGTTGGTCCTGAAACTCTAGGCAGAATAGTAAATGTAATTGGAGAACCAATTGATGAAAAAGGTGAAATTAAAACGAAGGAAAATTGGCCAATCCATAGAGCAGCACCTGAATTTAATGATCAGTCAACTGAAACAGAAATTTTAGTTACAGGGATAAAAGTTGTTGATCTTTTAGCGCCTTACGCAAAAGGAGGAAAAATTGGATTGTTTGGTGGTGCAGGGGTAGGAAAAACAGTTTTAATTATGGAATTAATCAACAACGTTGCGAAAGCTCACGGTGGTTTCTCAGTTTTTGCTGGTGTTGGAGAAAGAACTAGAGAAGGAAATGATCTTTATCACGAAATGATTGAGTCTGGTGTAATAAAGCCAGATGGAGCAGGATCAAAAGCTGCTTTAGTGTACGGTCAAATGAATGAACCTCCTGGAGCTAGAGCAAGAGTTGCTTTATCGGGGCTTACAGTTGCCGAGTATTTTAGAGATCAAGAAGGTCAAGACGTATTATTTTTCGTTGATAATATATTTAGATTTACACAAGCTGGCTCAGAGGTTTCAGCATTATTAGGGAGAATTCCATCTGCTGTAGGTTACCAACCCACATTAGCTACCGACATGGGAAATCTTCAGGAAAGAATAACAACTACAAATAAAGGTTCTATTACATCAGTTCAGGCGATTTATGTACCTGCTGATGACTTAACAGACCCTGCCCCTGCAACTTCATTCTCACACCTTGATGCAACAACGGTTTTATCTAGACAAATAGCTGAACTAGGAATTTATCCAGCTGTTGATCCACTAGATTCGACGTCAAGAATTTTAGATCCAAGAATTGTAGGAGATGAGCATTATAGAGTTGCTAGAGAAGTCCAAAAAGTTTTACAAACTTATAAGTCTCTACAAGATATTATAGCGATCCTTGGTATGGATGAGTTATCTGAGGAGGATAAATTGACAGTAGCAAGAGCAAGGAAAATTCAAAGATTTTTATCTCAACCTTTCTTTGTTGCTGAAGTCTTCACAGGATCACCAGGGAAATTAGTAGAGCTAGAAGCTACTATTAAGGGCTTTGATGCAATCTGCAAAGGTGAGTATGATCATTTACCTGAAGCAGCATTTTATATGGTAGGAACTATTGAAGAAGCCATAGAAAAAGCAGAAAAAATGTCAAAAGATGCTGCATAATGAGTGAAGAATTTAAATTGGAAATAGTTAACCCTGAAAAATCATTTCTCAGCAAAGAAGATGTTACAGAGGTTTTGGTACCTGCTTATGAAGGAGATATGGGTATATTAAAAGATCATATTTCTATTATTTCGTTTCTAAAACCAGGAATACTAAAAGTTTTTTCAAAGAATGGAGAAGATAAATACTATGTTGAAGATGGCATAATAGAGTTTAAAGATAATATATTATCAATTTTGACAAGTTCAATATTTAATGTAGACAAAATAGATAGAAGTTATTTATCACAGTCATTAAGTGATACAGAAAAACTTTTAAGCAAAGAAGATTTAGATGATCAAAATAGATTTTTAATATCTCAAAAAATCGATGTACTAAAATCTATAACCTCTAATTAGTAAGTACTTTTTTTATCTCAATAGTAACTTTTTTGTAAACATCTCTTTTAAAGCCAACCACAACATCAATTAATTGATCAATTTCTACCCATTTCCACTCTAGAAACTCAGGTTTAGGAGTGTTTACATTAATCTCATCGTCTGATCCATTAAATTTCATTATAAACCATTTTTGTTTTTGACCTTTAAATTTTCCTCTCCATATGATCCCTAAAAGATGATTTGGAAGTAGGTACGTAATAAAATCATCTATTTCTTTTATTAAAGTAACATTTTTAATGCTTGTTTCCTCTTGAAGTTCTCTTATTGCTGCCTCAAAATAATTTTCACTTTCATCTTTACCTCCTTGAGGCATTTGCCAGAAATTTTTAGGATTATCGATTCTTTTTGCCACAAAAACTTTATTTTTTGAATTTAATACTACTATCCCTACACCATCTCTAAGTGGCAGTTTTTGAAAATCGATTTTCATTTTAGCCGTTTAAAAGTTTTATAGCAAAGTCTAATTGATTATCACTTTCAGTATCAATTCTAAACTCGTCAGAACTTTCCGAGACTTCAATATCTGGATCAACTCCGACTTCAGAAATTGAGACTCCAGATGGAAGATAATATTTTGAAATAGTTAATCTTATAGCCCCTTTATTTTTTAATGGAATAATTGATTGTACAGAGCCTTTGCCATAAGTGGTTTCTCCAATAAGTATAGCTCTTTTATGATCTTTTAAAGCACCGGCTAATATTTCAGATGCAGAAGCTGAACCATTATTAATTAATACTACTAAAGTTTTTCCATTTAGTATGTCACCTTCATTTGCAAACCATTTTCTATTTTCATTCTCTTTTCTTGATTTAGTAGAAACAATCTCTCCATCTGAGAGAAAGAAGTCAGAAATTTTTATTGCTTGAGATAGCAATCCTCCAGGATTATTTCTTAAATCTAATATATATCCTTTTATGTTTTTATCTTTATCAAACTCTTTTATTTTTTTTCTTACTTGCGAACTACTATTTTCGTTAAAAGCTGTTAATCTTATATATCCAATATTTTTATCTATCTTTTTTGACTTAACAGACTGAATTTTGATTATCTTTCTTGTAATATTAAAAACTAAAGCCTTCCTTTCCCCTATTCTTCTAACAGTAATTTCTATATCTGAACCAACAGGTCCCCTCATCAAATCTACGGCTTCACTTAAAGTTTTACCTTGAACCTGATGTTCATTTATTTTTACGATATAATCTCCTGCTTTTACTCCAGCCTCGTATGCTGGTGACTCGTCCAAAGGTGAAATGACCTTGACAACACCAGCTTCCATGCTGACTTCAATTCCTAAACCACCAAATTCACCACTTGTCTCAGTTCTCATGCTATCAAAACTTTCCGGAGACATATATGCAGAATAGGGGTCTAAAGACTGAAGTACTCCATTTATTGCTGCATCCATAACTTCGTTCTGGTTAATTTCATCTACATATTCCTTATTAATTTTATCTAGAACATCACTAAAAATATCTATTTTCTCGTAAATAGTAGTTTCGTCATTTGCACCATATAAAGATTTTGAATTGATAAATAATATTAAGAATAATAATCCAGCAAATTTTAATAATTTCATATAATTAATTTTTCTTTTGGAATAAGTTCTGACCACATTTTCTCTAATTCGTAAAACTTTCTTTTTTCAGGGTTAAAAATATGAATTATTATATCAATGCCATCAATAAGTTTCCAATCACTGCTATCGCTCCCCTCAACTTTACAATTTTTAATTCCACTTAATTTGATTTTATCAACTACCTGTTTAGATAAGGCCTGAATATGCCTTGATGAGGTGCCACTAGCAATGATCATATAATCTGCAATTGAACTTTTATTCTTCAAATCAATACTTACGATATCTAATGCTTTATTGGTATCTAATGTTTTGAGTATTAATGCTTTTAGATTTGATATTTTATCCATCAATTATAAACTAGACTATCAAATTTTTCTTAATTGAGAAGATGAAATATTAACTTTATTGAATTTAATAAATTTCAGCCTTTTTCTGTCAATTTTTTTGTAAGCCACAGATTTAAGACACCTTTGCTTGTAATTTTCTCTGTCAAAAACTAATATGTTACAAATTTTTGGAATTTCTTTCCAATTTTTCCATTTGTGGAAATTAATAAGATTATCAGCGCCCATGATAAAATAAAAATCATTATTAATGTACTTTCTGTCCAAATAATTTATGTATTTAAAGGCTCTATTAGATTTACATTTATGTTCTAAGAAAATAACTTTTATAAATTTATTTTTGATACTTAATTTTTTTGCTGTGGCTATTCTACGAGATAAACTATAGAAACTTTTTTGTTTAAAGGGATTTTTTTTTGTGACAACCCAAAAAACACTTTTTAGATTAAACCTTTTTTTTGCCTCTTTTGAAATTTTAATATGACCTTTATGTGCTGGATCAAAACTACCTCCTAATATTCCAATTCTTTTTTTCAATTTTTTATTCAATTTACTTTCTTATTTGTCCCGATCCAATAACTTCATATTTATACGATACCAGCTGGCCTAATCCAACCGGACCTCTTGGTGGTAAGTTGTTTGTAGAAATTCCTACCTCTGCCCCAAAACCAAATTCACTACCATCTGCAAATTGGGTTGATGTATTATGCATAGCTATTGAACTTTTTACATTTTTTAAAAAAATTTGAGACGTTTTTTTATTTTTGCAAATTATTGCATCGGTATGTTGAGTTCCATATTTGTTTATATGATTTATAGCCTCAATAACATTTTTAACTGATTTAATAGATATCTTTGATGTTAAATATTCAGTCATCCAGTCTTTTTCAGATGCTAAAAAACTGTTTCCTTTATAAACTTTTCTAATTTTATTATCTGCATAAACCACACATCCATTATTTTCCAAATTGGTGATTAGTAATTTAGAAAATTTTTTAATTAACTTATCATTTAATAAAATAGTTTCTGTTGCACCACAAATTGCAGTATTTCTCAGTTTAGCATTTAAAACTACTTTTAGAGCCATTTTTAAATTTGCACTACTGTCAATGTAGGTATGACACAACCCCTCTAAGTGACCAATAACTGGCAATTTTGAAGTATCTTGAACTTTTTTAACTAAGCTTTTTCCACCTCTTGGGATTATTATATCAATATATTTTGTCATTTTAGAAAGCATGTGATCAACAACCTTTCTACTCCTCAAGTCTACAAATTGGACGAAATTAGGATCAATTTTATGAAATTTTAAAGATCTTCTAAACAAGTTAGATAAAATTTTATTGGTAAAATAAGATTCAGAGCCTCCTTTTAAAATAACAGAATTGCCTGATTTAAAACATAAGCAAGAAACATCCGAGGTAACATTTGGTCTACTTTCATAAATCACTCCTATTACTCCTATTGGAACTGAAACTTTTTTGATTTTTAACCCGTTTGGTCTTTTCCACTGCTCTAATATTCTATCAGTTGGATCTTTTAATTTTGATATTGAATTAATCGAACTTGTAATGGCTCCAAGTTTTTTTGCATCTAATTCTAATCTGTAGATAAAGTTATCTTTTAATCCAATTTTTTTTGCATAATCGATATCTTTTTTATTTTGTGATAATATAGATTTTTTATTTTTTTTAATTGAAAGTGCAAAATGATTTAAAACTTTATTCTTCAACTCGTTTTTAACTTTATTTTCAAAAGCCTTTTTTGATTTTCTTCCAATTATTTCAAGATATCTTTTTATCATATAGCAACCATATCATCTTTATGGACAACCTCAGATTTTGCAGTATATCCTAATAATTCTTGTATTTTATTTGAATGTTGACCTTTTATTTTTATAATTTCTCCAGAAGTAAAAGAACTTAAACCTCTTGCATATTCTATCATATTTTTGTTAAGAATTTTAATATGGTCACCTTTATTGAATTTTCCATTTACTTTTTTAATACCAGCTGCAAGCAAACTTTTACCTTGCTTTAAAGCTTTAATTGCACCATCATCAATAATTAATTCACCTTTCGGAGAAATTGAGCTTATTATCCATTTCTTTCTTGCATCAAGTTTAGACACTTCTGTAATAAACCAGGTACAATTATTTTTTTTTTGAATTTGGTCTAGAGGTCTTAAAATTAGTCCATTTGCAATTGCCATTTGACATCCAGATTTTTGACAGACTTTTGCAGCATCAATTTTGGTCTTCATTCCACCGGTCCCATATATACCACTTTCATTACTTGCAGTTTTCTCAATTTTTTCATCAATTTTATTAATTTCTTTAATTAAGGTTGCATCTTCAAATAATTTAGGATTTTTTGTATATAGGCCATTAACATCTGAAAGTAAAATTAAACAATCCGCACTTGAAATTTGAGCTACTCTAGAGGCTAATCTGTCGTTATCACCGTATTTTATTTCAGATGTAGCGATGCTATCATTTTCATTAACTATAGGTACAAAACCAAGTTGAAATAAATTATTTATCGTTCTTTTAGCGTTGATAGCTCTCCTTCTTTGCTCAGTGTCTTCAAGAGTTAGCAGTATCTGAGAAAGATTTAATTTTACCTTATTAAAGCTTTTTTTAAAAAGGTTCATTAATTCTATTTGTCCAATTGATGCAACTGCTTGACTTTTATCTAATTTTAAACTTGTTTTTTTTAAATTTAATTTTTTACATCCTAAAGCTATAGCGCCAGAAGTAATAATAATCACTTTCTTACCTTGATCTACCAGTTTTTTAACATCTTTAGAGAATTCGATTAACCATTTTGTCCTTATTTTCATATTGTTATCAATTAATAAAGATGATCCAATTTTTACAGCAACAATTTTTGAATTTTTAATATACATAATTTAATAATTTAGATTTTATATTTGAAACACTTCTTGACTGAATTGTTGACATTTTAAATGTTTTCTTTTTTATTTTTATTTCAAAATCTTTTACTTTTTTGTCTATATTATTCTTTTGAAGTAAGTCAATTTTATTAAATACTATAATTTCTTTTTTTTTAATCAATTCCTTTCCATAATTTTTAAGCTCATTCCTTACTTGTTTATACGATGATACAAGATCTTCCTCGTTAATATCTATTAAATGAAGAAGTGTTTTACATCTTTCAATGTGTTTTAAAAATTTAATTCCTAAACCTACACCTGAATGAGCTCCTTCAATTAAACCAGGTATATCAGCAAGAGTAATTTCTTTGTCATCATAAACTGCGACCCCCAGATTAGGATTTAGTGTTGTAAATTTATAATTTGCAATTTTTGGTGTTGCACTTGTCATTGAAGCAAGCAAACTTGATTTTCCTGCATTAGGTAGCCCAATAATACCAATATCAGCAATTGTTTTTAATTGAAGCCAAATCCAGAATTCTTCACCTTTTATACCTTTGGTAAATTTTTTAGGTGCTCTGTTCGTTGATGATTTAAATTTAGTATTTCCAAAACCTCCTTTTCCTCCAGACGCAACGACAAATTCATCATTATTCTTTTTAAAATCGAAAATAAGTGTCTTATTATCTTCCTCAAAAACTTGAGTTCCGATTGGGACCTTTAAATAAAGGTTCTCTCCACCTTTGCCAGTCATTTTTTTTCCTTTACCATCTTCTCCTCTTTGGGCCTTGAAATGTTGCTGATATCTATAATCGATTAATGTATTTAAGTTTCTTTCAGATTTTAAAATTACTGATCCACCTTTGCCGCCATCACCACCATCTGGTCCTCCAAATTCTATAAATTTTTCTCTTCTAAAACTTGGAGATCCTGATCCACCATCACCTGCTTTAACAAATATTTTGACTTGATCTAAAAATTTCATAATACAACACCTTTATTTTAATATGTTGTATATTAATTGGGCTTTACAGATACAAAAGTTCTATCTGATTTTGTTTTTTTGAATTTAACTGTTCCTTTAATTTTTGAAAAAATTGAATGATCTTTTCCCATTCCTACATGTTCTCCAGGAAATATTTTTGTACCTCTTTGTCTTACAATTATATTACCCGGAATGACTTTTTGACCTGCATAAATTTTGACACCAAGTCTTCTACCAGCACTATCTCTTCCGTTCCTTGACGATCCACCTGCTTTTTTTGTTGCCATAATTTATTCTCTATATTTACTTTTTAGCTTCTTCTTTTTTAGTTTTTTCTTTTACTACTTTTTTATATTTCTCAGCTTCTGAGAGTACTTTGCCATCTTTAGCAAAAATTTTACTTATTCTTACCAATGTAAATTCTTGTCTATGTCCATTTTTTCTTCTTGAATTTTTTCTTCTTCTTTTCTTAAAAACTAAAACAGTTCTATTTTTACCATTTTTTAAAATTTCAGCTTCAACTTTCGCACCTTCAATTTTTGGAGAGCCAACTTCAGCATTTTTTTCATCTCCATAAGCTAAGATATTCTTGAACTCAACTTTGTCTTTGTCGATCAATTTCTCAACTTTAAGTATCTCTCCAGCTTTAACTTTGTACTGTTTTCCACCAGTTTGTATGACTGCAAATGACATAAAATTTATCCTAAATAATGCTGCAATATAGATCTAAGGTATTTTTAGTCAAGGAATATCGATTAAAAATTGTCCTTTAAATCCCGTAATTTTGAAAATTCTTTTAAGTTTTTTGCTCTCAAAAAAATATTACAATCTAATTCATCTTTTATTGAGGATGGAACAGTAGGAAGTCCATTATTCAATTTCTTTTTTATATCAATAATTTTTCTATTTAGTTCAGGATTATTTTCATCAAATTTGTTGCAAAAAATAGAATTATTTAATGTATATTCGTGTCCAAAATATACTTTGGTAACTGGAGGTAAGCTTTTTAATTTTAATAATGAATTGAACATATCCTTATGACTTCCTTCGAAAACCCTTCCACATCCTAAAGAAAATAATGTGTCTCCAGTAAAAACTGTTTTTTCATTAAAAAAGTAAAAACATATATGTCCTAAAGTATGCCCTGGAACGTGAATAACTTTAAACTCAAATATGTCATCTTTCCAAACCTGACCGTCATTTAAAAAAATATCAATCATAGGAATTTTTTCTCTATCATCTTTAGAAGCAAGTATTTTCGCTTTAAACATATCTTTTAAAATTTTGTTACCACCAATATGATCCCCGTGATGATGGGTGTTTAGAATATATTTTAAATTTATTTTATTTTCTTCAATGTATTTCAAAACTGGTTTGGCTTCTCCTGGATCAATTACACATGCATCAGAATTTTTTTCATTAATTAACAAATATGAAAAGTTATCTTGAAGGCATTTGATTATTTCTATTTTCATTTTATTTTTCCAATACAAAAATTCCTAATTCAGAGAAAAAATTATGAAATCTCAAATTTTTTAAATTAATTTTAATATCTCTTTTTTTACAATAATTTTCAAAATCTTTAATTGTACACATGTGTAGGTTTGGAGTGTTGTACCATTCATTTGGTAAGTTTTCAGTTACTGGCATTGTACCTTTTAAAAGTAAATGCAATCTTACTTTCCAATGTCCAAAATTAGGAATTGATACTATTGCTTTTTTTCCAATCCTTAGTAATTCATTCAATACATTTTCTGGATCTAAGAAAGCCTGTAAAGTTTGACTAAGAATTACAAAATCGAAAGTACCATCTGGAAATTGCTTTAAATCTTTTTCTGCGTTACCTTCGATGACTGTTAAACCTTTTTCTACACACTTTTGGACATTTGATTTTGATAACTCAATTCCTCTAATATCTTTGCTAATATTTTCTGTAATATATTTCATAAGTTCACCATTTCCACATCCAACATCTAAAATTTTGGAGTTTTGAGTTACCAATTTTGCAATATTATAAAATTCTTTTTTCATTTAATTTGCTTATAAGAGGTATTTAAAAAATTTTTGACTGTATTTAAAAAATCTTGGACATCAAGTAAAAAAGAATCATGACCTTTATCAGAGGAAATTTCGACAAATCCAACATTTTTACCAATAGCATTTAAGGCAATTACAATATCTCTATTTTCAGAAGTTGGGTAAAGCCAATCTGACGTAAACGATATAATAAAAAACTTAGTGTTACTTTTCTCGAAAGCTTTTGATAAATTTCCACCAAATTTTTTTGTTAAATCAAAATAATCCATAGCTCTTGTAATATACAAATAGCTATTTGCATCAAACCTATCAACAAAAACTGATCCCTGATATCTTAAATAACTTTCTATTTGAAAATCAGCATCGAAACTAAATTTTAAATCATCTCTCTCTTGCAATTTTCTCCCAAATTTTTCTTGTAGTCCAGCTTTAGATAAATAAGTAATATGAGCTGCCATTCTTGCAACAGCAAGCCCTTTATCTGGCTGTTTATTTTGTTCTTCATAAAATCCATCCTGCCAGTTTCTATCGGCCATTATTGATTGTCTGCCAAGTTCATTTAGGGCTATATTTTGAGCTGAATGACTTGCAGTACAAGCAATTGGAATTGCTGTAAGTGCTTTATCAGGGAAGTTGGATACAAACTGAAGTACTTGCATTCCACCCATAGATCCTCCAATAACACTGAATAATTTTTCGATTTTAAAATAATCTAAGAGATTATATTGAGCATTAACCATGTCATTAATTGTGATAACTGGAAAGTTTGTACCATAAGGTTTTTTTGTTTCAGGATTAATATCACTTGGACCAAAAGAACCCATACATCCACCTATAACATTTGCTGCAATTACAAAATATTTATCAGTATCAATTGCCTTTCCGGGTCCAAGAGCATAATTCCACCAACCATCTTTTTTTGTAATTGGATTTATTCCCGATGCAAATTGATCCCCAGTCAAAGCATGAAAAATCAGTATAGCATTACTTCTGTCGTCGTTTAATTTTCCATATGTTTCATATGCTAATGGGTAATTATTTATTGTCTGTCCACAATCTAATTTTAATGGTTTTTCAACAATTATTTTCTTTATATCTTTAAATTTGCTCATATTTATATGCTGATGAATTGGAGAAAAAAAACTTATTTAGCGGTTTTTTTTAAGCGCTCGCAATTCAGTTTAAATCAGCGCAAATAGTTATTACATTATAGTATTTTATATGTCAAATTTTAATAAGAATTTTACTTATTTAATTTAAATAAATTATAATTCAACTATATATACCAGAAAAATAAAAATTATGAAGTTAGCTAAATTTAAAAAACTTAAATTTCAATCTTATAAGCCAGGAAAATACGAAATTCCAAATTTAAAAGAAACTAGAAAAATAATAAAATTATCCGCAAACGAGTCTGCGTTAGGTGCAAGTCCAAGAGTGAAAGCAATCTTAAGAAAAAATGTAAGCACTTCAAAATATCCAGATTACACCTCTAAATTATTAAGAAAACAAATTTCAATTAAATTTAATTGTGATGCCAATAAAGTAATTTGTGGATCCGGGTCTGATGAGATTATTCAAATGCTATGCCAATTATTTTTAAGCAAAGGCGATCAAGTAATTGTTCCAGAATTTAGTTTTTTAATGTACAGAATTTATTCATCTATTTCAGGTGCTAAAGTAGTTTTTTCAAAAGAGAAAAATTTTAAGATTTCGATGGATAATATAATTAATAAAGTGAATAAAAAAACAAAAATAGTTTTTTTAGCAAATCCTAATAATCCTACAGGTACATATCTTTACAGAAATGAATTAATTAATTTAAGAAAAAAATTAAGAAAAGATATTTTGTTAGTAATAGATGATGCGTATTATGAATATATGAAGGATAATAAATATGCGTCAGGATTAAAGATTTTTAAAAATTCTAAAAATGTTTTCATATTAAGAACATTTTCGAAAATCTATGGATTAGCAGCTTTAAGAATTGGGTGGGGTTATGGAGATAAAAAAATTATTCAAGCTTTGAATTTTATTAAACCACCATTTAATGTTAATGAAATTGCACAGCTATGTGCAATTGAGGCTTTAAAAGATAATAAATTTATTAATAAATCAATTAAACATAACTTATATTGGAGTAAAAAAATTAAAAAAAGCCTGGAAGAGTTTGATATTTACTCAAATAAAATAAGTGCAAATTTTCTTTTACTTAATTTTAATCGTTGTAAGCTGACAGCAATTTCAGTTGAAAAAAAATTAGAAAGCAAAGGAATTATACTCAGAGAAATGAATACTTACGGGATTGACAACCATTTGAGATTAACTATTGGAAATAGTTCAGAAAATAAATTGTTTCTCAAAGAGATAAAACAAATATTTGAAAATGTTTAAAAAAATTTTAATCGTTGGTTGTGGTTTAATTGGCTCTTCAATTTTAAGAGCTACAATTAAAAAAAAAATATCAAAAAAAATCTTTATTTTAGAAAAATCAAAAAAACATATAAATCAAATTAAAAAACTAAGATACAGTTGCGAGGTTTTAAAAGGTTCCGAAAAACAAATTCCCAAAATGGATATGATAATAATTTGTACACATTTAGGCGAGTATTTAAAAATTTTTAACAAGATAGAAAAGTATATTAATAAAAATACAATAGTTACTGATGTTGGTTCAGCAAAGGAAACAATATTTAGAAAAATAAAACCTAGAATTAAAAAAAATATAAGTTGGATTTCGAGCCATCCAATTGCAGGTTCTGAAGTAAGTGGTCCTAAGTTTGGGAACGAAAAATTATTTTCTGATAAATGGTGTGTTTTAATAAAAGATAGAAATATAAATAAAAAACATATGAAAATTTTATCTAAATTTTGGGTCAAAATTGGATGCAATATAGTTTACATGAATTTTAAAGAGCACGATCATATTTTTTCAATTACAAGCCATATTCCACACCTTGTTGCATATAATATGGTAAAAACGGCAATGAATTTTGAGAAGAAAAAAAAATCAAATATAGTTAAATTTAGTGCAGGTGGTCTGAGAGATTTTACAAGAACTGCAGCTTCAAATGAGATTATGTGGAAAGATATTTTCCTAAATAATCATATAAACATTACTAAGGGAATTGACCTTTTTTTAAAAAATATGCGTCAAATAAAAAAATTAATTAACACAAAAAATGAGAAAAAATTAATTAAAATAATGCAAGAGTCTAAAAAAATTCGAAAAAAAATAGTTTCTTCAAAACAAGACGTTAATTTACCTGACTTTGGAAGAAGATAGCGCATTTTCTAAATCTTGAATATAATTTTTAAATTTTGCAGTACCTTTCAATGAGTCTTTATAAATAGGTTTTCTTACTTGGCTAAAACTTACAGTTTTAATTGATTTTTTATTTTTGTAATATTCTAAACATACATCTTGCCAATCTAACCCACAAAAAGTAATTATTTCTCTAATTTTGCTTTCGGGATTATTTATTAAGTCTTCATAATTTAGGTCATAAATATCTTTATTAAAAGTACTCTTCCAATAAGACATTAAATTTAGATAAATATTGTAATAACTTGCTATGTCTTGGGCATTATTGGAAAATAACATTCCTCCCTCAAAATCATTTTTATAAATAGACCAACTGTTTTCAAGAGGATCTCTTTTGCAATGAATTATAATTGCATTTGGAAATATTAATTTAATTATTCCTATCCATCTAAAGTTAAGTGGTGCTTTATCTGTAACAACATCAGAACTTGTCATCTTTTCAATTATATTCAAATAATTTTCTTTAAATTTTGTAAGATCTTCCCCTATATTTTGATGTTTTTCAAAATTTTCTATATATCTTCTGAAGTACTGGTCTAAAAATGGTAATTCTCCAGAACCATAAACTTTGTCGTGACTAGATATAATTTGTTCCACTAAAGATGTTCCTGTTCTAGGCATACCTAAAATAAATATTATTTTTTTTTCATTTTCAGCTATTTGTAAATTTTTTATTTTAGTATTTTCATGAAAATTTTTAATTTTCGTAAAAAATTTAATTTCGTTATTAATATCGAATTTTGTTAACTGTTTTTTAATATCGTTTGCCATCTTAACATACTCAAAAGATTTTTTGTATTCACCTATATCCTCGTATATTTTTCCTAAAGCAAAAGATAAATCTTTTATATTTGATATATGAAGATTTTTATTTTTTATTTTTTCTTCTAAAGAAGAAATATATTTATCACCCTTTTTATACTTTTTTAACATTGCTAGACTTTTATCAGCTCTTGTAAAATCTTTATTAATATCTAAAGTTTTTTGGTAATATTTTTCTGCTTCGGTATATCTTCCTATAGTTTGAAGAAATGATGCATAATTATAATTTGTCTCCAAAACATTGCCATTAATACTCAAAGCCTTTAAGTAAAGCTTCTCACTTTCGTTTGTATTATTAAGTTCATTGTATAAACCAGCAAGATTATTAATAGTATTTATAAATCTTGGATTTAATTCTAAAACCTTATTAAAATAACTTTCTGCTTTAATGTAATCTTTTTTTCTGTAATACCCTAATCCAATATTATTTAAGAAATTTGTGTTATTTTTACTTCTTTTTAATGCAGCATTTAATAGGTCAATTGATTTATCATATTCACCTTTCGCCTGGTAAGTGAGAGCCAAAAGATTATATAATGCTTCCTGTTTTGGAAATTTTTTAATTAAATAGTTAGTTTCAAAAATAACCTCATCATAATTACCAAAATTCATTTTATTTACTAAAATATTAAATTTTTCTTCTAAATTCATTTTTTAAATTTTTATTATTTTTTTTACCTTGAGTTTTGCTGTTTCGTTAATTAATTCAATAGTTTTATTTATATTCATTATTAATACTTTTTTTCTAGGTCCATACGCATGAATAAGTTTATTTCTATTCAGACAAACAGCTACATGACCCTTCCAGTAGATAATATCGCCTCTTGAAAATTTGATTAATTTTTTTTTACCTTCTTTAAAAGATATTTGGTCTTTTGTATCTCTTGGAAAAAATTTATTATTATAAAGATAGTACAATTGAACAAGTGCCGAGCAGTCTATACCTTTGTATGATTTGCCACCCCAGGTATATTTACAATTTATAAAAGACTTTAAAATTTTAACAAAATTTCTGTCTTTGTGATTTATTGGTTTAATATCTGTCCTTTTTACCCATTTTCCCTTCTCAAATTCTATAAATTTTTTACTTTTCGAAATGATTGGCAATCTACTATTAAATGTAAGAAAGTTTTTTTTTTTATTTTGAGAAAATATTCTAGTTTTCGATTTATTAGTTTTAAAAATAATTTTTAAGCCTTCTTTAAGTTTTTCGTTTTTAATATAACCAGAATAATTGTCATTATATGTCTTAATTTTTAACCATCTATTTTTAATCTTAATAATTTTTATTTTTTCTCCATATATTATTTGACTTGTAACCTCTGATTTTTTCGATGGTTTTTTATAAATATTTCTTATTAATGATGTTGAAAATAAATTAGTCATTAAGTTTAATTTTATTTTTCATCAGATATAGAAGAATAAGTGATGGAATTACCATTAAAGCCGTAATTATGAAAAATATACCCCAATCACCATTTAACCAATCTACTAATGCACCTGAGGAAGAAGCAAGTGTAGTTCTTCCTGCTGTACCTAAAGAAGCAAGCAGAGCATATTGTGTAGCAGTATAATTTCTATCTACTAATAAAGATATAAAAGCAACAAAAGCTACTGTTGCAAAAGCAGCCGCCATATCATCTAAAATAACCGCTATTGCAAATAATAAATATGATTTATCACTCCATGCTAAAAAAGAAAAAAGAACATTCGTTAATGCCATCAATATTCCTGCCAAAAACATCGATTTTATAACGCCTGACCGGATTGCAAACATTCCTCCTAATAAAGTAAAAATTACTGTAGTTATCCAACCAAAAGTTTTTGAATAAAGCGCTATATCGGATTTAGAAAAACCAATTTCTTTATAAAAAATTACTGACATTCTTCCTAAGAAAGCCTCTCCAATTTTAAAAAGAAAAATAAAACTTATAATTCCAATAGCTATTCCTTTCCCATTTTTTTTAAAAAAACTAATTAAAGGCCCAGAAATCGTAGAGGTAATCCAAGCTAAAAATTTAGTAAATATATTACTATAATTTAATTTATCTAAAATCTTTTCATCTAATTCAAGATGAGAATTTTTTATATTAAAAAAATTTCCTTCTCTAATAAATAAAATTCCTATATTTAATAAAATAATAATTACACCCAAACCTAAAAAAGATAATTGCCAATAGTTTTCAATTCCTAAATTCTCTAAAAAATCTGCCAACGTTAAAGCGATTACCCCCCCTAATTTATAACCTGACCACCAACCAACCACTGCTACCGCCGCTCCTGCAGCCATTGCTTCTTTTTCCTCTTTTTTTATTTGCTCAATTCTCAAAGCATCCACTGTTATATCCTGTGTTGCTGAGGCTATAGCAATAATTAATCCTGCACCAATGACTAGATTTAAATTTTGTACTGGATTTATAAGGCTCCAGAATATTAATCCAATTAAAATTATTATCTGCATTAAAAAAATCCAAGATTTTCTATGACCAATTTTTTTTGTTAAAAAGGGTATCTGAATTCTGTCAATTAATGGTGCCCAAAAATAGTTAAAAGCATAAACTGCAAAAATTAATCCAGCCCATCCAATAGTGGATCTTGATAGACCTTCTTCTTTTAACCATAAACTTAAACTACTTCCTATAATTACCCATGGAAAACCACTGATGGCTCCTAACAGTAAAATTTTTAACATTCTCGTGTCAAAATAAAATTTTACAGTATCAAAAAAATTTTTTTCTTTTTTTATTTCAATCATTTTTTCCAAAAAGTTGGTAAAAATAAAACTAATATAGCAAACAGTTCTAATCTCCCTAATATCATTCCTGCACTTAAAATCCACTTGGAACTATCCGGTAGTATTGAAAAGTTTCCGTTAGAACCAATAATAGAACCTAAACCTGGTCCAACATTAGATATTGATGTTGCCGCTCCAGAAATAGAGGTAATAAAATCCAAACCAGTCAAAGATAAAAGCGCTGTGATTAAAAAGAAAATTAATATATATAAATATATGAAAGATATTATTGAAGCTAAAAATTTATCACTCACGTTATTATTCTCATATTTAATTACAAAAATGCCTCTTGGATATATTATTTTTTTTAGCTGTGTAATCACAAATTCATATAAAATTTGAACTCTAAAAATTTTTATTCCACATGTTGTAGACCCTGCACAACCTCCAATGAACATTAAAATTAAAAAATAAAACAATGAAAAACTTCCCCATTGATCAAATTGGCCGGTTATATAACCTGTTCCTGTTAAAATTGATATTGAGTTAAAACTCACTGATCGTAAATCTGTTAAGCTGATATTTTCAACTTTGAAAAACAAATATATTAAAATTATAGAAATCGAAAAAATTATTAATTTTACAAAAGTGACGACCTGAGTATCATTTACAAATACTTTTTTATTACCATTTAAAAATTTTATATACGCTATAAATGGTAAACTACCCAATATAATAAATAACATTGCAGTAATTTCTATTTTAGCATTATTAAAATATCCAATAGACTCGTTATAATTCGAGAAGCCACCGGTAGCAATTGTTGTCATTGAATGTGTAATGCTATCAAAAAAACTCATTCCAAATATTTTATATGTGGATGCACATATCATAGTGAGCACAAAATAAATAAAAACTAATTTTAATGAGATTTCTTTTGAGGAAGGCAAAGTTTCATCAGATGAATCTGTATTTAGAACTTTAAATAAAAGCATGCCACCTATATTCATGATAGGCATTAAAGTGATTGCCATTACAATAATACCTATACCCCCAAGCCATTGAAGCAGTGCCCTCCATAGTAAAATACTTTTGGGTACAATTTCTAAATTTGTTATTATTGTAGAACCTGTCGTTGTAAGTCCAGACATACTCTCAAAAAATGAATCTGTAAAAGATAAACTCAAATTTGAAAAATAAAAAGGTAAAGATCCAAAAATAGCAATTGTTAACCAAGAAAGCGTGGTGAGAAGAAACGCCTGCTGCAGATTAATTTTTTTATTATAATCTAGATTTGATAAAACGAATAAAACTCCAAATACTAATGTAATTACAGTGGATGTTATGAATGAAGAGTCAAGTTCACCAAGTACTAACTGTAATAAAATTGGAATAGTCATAAATATTCCAAGAATTATTTGTAGTACACCAATAATGAAAAAAACTGTTTTATAATTGGACATTTTGTTTGAACATTATTTTATGGTAAATAAATATCAACACTATAAGAATTAATAAAAACAACCAAATATACGAATTTTTGTGATTGATAAAGCTAATTTAGATAAGACAAATGCCTGGCCTTTTATCGAGGCAAAAAAAATTCTCAAAGAAAGAGGGTCATCAATAAAAAAGAAAGGCAAAATTATATTACAAACAGGTTATGGTCCAAGTGGACTACCACATATCGGTACTTTTGGTGAAGTAGCCAGAACTTCTATGATAGTAAATGCTTTGGATCATATCATAGATATTCCCAAAGAAATTATTACCTTTTCAGATGACATGGATGGTCTAAGAAAAGTTCCGGACAATATCCCTAATGTAAAAAAACTAGAAAATAACTTACAAAAACCGTTAACGCTTGTCCCTGACCCATTTGAAAAATATGATAGTTTTGGTGAACATAACAATGAGATGCTAAAAAAATTCTTAGATGAATTTAAGTTTAAATATATTTTTAAAAGTTCAACTAGTCTTTATAAGTCAGGTTTTTTTAACGAAACACTTAAACTAATTTTGAAAAATTATAATGGAATTATGGATATAATAATACCAACTCTTGGAAAAGAAAGACAAAAAACTTACTCGCCATTTTTACCCATTTGTCCGAATTCAAAAAAAGTTTTAGAGATACCCGTAATTGAGATAGATGAAAAAAACTCAAAAATTGTTTTTGATAACAAAGGTCAAAAACTTGAGTCTAGTATTTTAGATGGAAATTGTAAATTACAATGGAAAGTTGATTGGGCAATGAGATGGTACGCATTAGATGTTGATTTTGAAATGTATGGAAAAGATCTTATTGAGAGTGCAATTTTATCTACCAAGATTATTAATTTGCTTGGAAAAAAAAGTCCAAGTGGTTTCGCTTATGAGTTATTTTTAGATGAAAATGGTGAAAAAATTTCAAAGTCAAAAGGTAATGGTATAACGATTGATCAATGGTTAGAGTACGCCTCACCAGAGAGTTTATCATTATTTATGTACCAAAATCCCAAAAGAGCAAAAAAACTTTATAAAGAAATAATACCAAAATCCGTAGACGAGTACTTAGATTTGATTGAAAAAGGAAAATCTCAGAACGATCTGCAAATTCTTATGAACCCAGTCTGGCATGTACATAATTCTAAAATGCCCAAGGAGGACTATATAATGAGTTTTTCAATGTTATTAAATCTTGTTGAAACAAGCAATGCTGAAAAAAAAGATCTACTTTGGAAATTTGTTAAAAAATATAAAAAAAACATTTCTGAGAATAATCAAACTATTTTTGATAGTTTAGTTGGATATGCAATTAAATATTTTAACGATGTCATAAAGAAAACAAAAAAATATAAAAAACCAAACAAGAATGAAAAAATTGCCTTAGAATCATTGATAGAAGCTTTAAATGATTGTGGTGATGATATGAAGCCAGAGGATATACAAACAAAAATTTATTCTGTTGGAAAAGAAAATGGCTATAAGGAAAATTTACGTGATTGGTTTAAATTAATTTATCAAGTTGTTTTTGGAGTTGAAAATGGTCCAAGAATGGGTTTTTTTATAAGTTTTTTTGGAGTTAACGAAACTAAAAATCTAATAAAAGAAAAAATAAATAATGTTTGAAAAAATAAGAGGATTAATTTTTAAATTAGACCCTGAAACAGCGCATAATTTGGCAATTAAAGCCTTAAAGTTTAACTATATCCCTTATAAAAAAAATCAGAAAAACAAAATTCTTGAATTAGATATCCTTGGTAAAAAAATACCAAACCCTGTTGGTATCGCAGCAGGTTTTGATAAAAATGCTGAGGTGTATAATTCTTTATTTAAACTAGGTTTTGGTTTTGTTGAAGTTGGAACGGTCACTCCACTTAAGCAATACGGTAATCCTAAACCTCGGGTGTTTAGACTTGAGGAAGATGAAGCTCTGATAAATAGATTGGGATTTAATAATTCTGGCTCTGATAAGGTGAGATCAAGAATATTATCAAATTCCCCTTCTGGTCTTTTAGGAATAAATATTGGACCTAATAAAGATACAAAAGATAGGGTAAATGACTATTTAGTAGGTTTAAGAAAATTCCATGACATTGGTGACTATTTAACTGTGAATATTTCATCTCCTAATACTGAAAATTTAAGAAGCTTCCATAAGGATGAAGAGCTAGATGAACTTCTTAAAGAGATTCAAGCCGAAAAGACTACATTGAAAACAAACGTACCTATTGCCTTAAAAATTTCTCCAGATATTGAAAATAAAAATATTGATAGAATATGTGAGATTATAACAAATAATAAAATCACAACAGTAATCATCTCAAACTCAACTGATAGGACGAGAGAAAATTTAAAAAATATTAATAAATTAGAAAAGGGAGGTCTTTCGGGCAAACCTCTCGAAAATAAGTCAAATTTTCTAATAAATGAATTTTTTAAAAGTTTTAAAACAGATATTACAATTATTGGAGTTGGAGGAGTTGATAGCGGTAGATCAGTTTACGAAAAAATAATAAATGGTGCAAAACTTGTTCAACTATATACTGGAATGGTTTTTAAAGGTCCAAATATAGTATCTAAAATAAATGATGAATTGATAGAAATAATAAAAAAAACAGGTGTAAATAATATTTCTGAATTAGTAGGTTCTAAAAATAAACTTGACTGAGTAATTTTCTACGCATATACATTCTTAGTTTTTATGTCGAAAAAATGTGAATTAACAGGAAAAATACCTTTAAAGGGACATAAGGTAAGTCACGCTAATAATAAAACTAAAAGAAGATTTTTACCAAACCTGAAAAAAGTAAGATTCAAGAGTGAAATGCTAAATAAAAGTTTAAAACTTACTGTTTCAAACTCTGGAATACGATCAGTCGATAAAAAAGGAAGTTTTGACCAATTTATAAAATCAGCAAAAACGAAAAATCTTTCTTTCAGATTAAAGAAAATTAAAAAAACTTTATTAAATAAATCAGCTTGATGAATAAAATATTTCTTTCCCTCGCTTTTATGATGGGATTAGTTGTTTTAGCATCAAACTATCTCGTACAGTTCCCTATTAAATATTATGGTCTTGAAGATATTCTCACTTATGGAGCTTTCAGTTATCCTATAGCCTTTCTGATAACTGATCTTGCAAACAGATCATTTGGTAAAATAGTTGCTAGAAAAATAGTATATATAGGATTTACAATAGGAATTTTATTTACTTTGATATTTGCCACAAACTATTCTGACCTAATTTCTGTAAGAATAGCTATTGGTTCGGGTACAGCCTTTATAATTGCTCAGTTGCTTGATGTTCAAATTTTTGATCAATTAAGGATGAAGAAGTGGTTTGTAGCTCCATTAACATCTTCGTTAATAGGTTCAACTGTTGACACATTTTTATTCTTCTCGATTTCATTCTATGGAACAGTAATACCTTGGGTAACATTATCATTAGGAGATTTGGCTGTAAAAATATTTGTAGCATTAGTAATGCTTATTCCTTTTAGATTATTACTTGGTACACTCAAATCTGCCTAATTAAAATTTCGGTTCTTGCTGTGTCATGCAATGTATTGCACCAAAACCCCAAATTAATTTACTGCAGTCGATTGGTATTATTTTTTTATTTTTAAAAAAATTTCTAAATATCTTAATAACTTTTTTATCTTGTTTAACATTAAAAATAGGTAATAGTACTTTTTTATTAGTAATTAAGAAATTTAAGTAACTAGCTGGAACCCTTTTTTTTTTAATAAATACTGGTGAAGGCATTGGGATTTTGATTATTTGAAATTTTTCTCTATTATTATTTTTACTTCTAGACAATATTGTGAAATTAAGTTTTAAATTTTTAAAATTTGCATCTTTTTTATTTTTTTCTACCGCAGTCATTATTGTATTTTTGTCCACAAATCGAGCAATATCATCAATATGTCCATGAGTGTCATCCCCTGATATACCCTTTTTCAGCCAAATAAAATTATTGATTCCTAAATATTTTGAAAAGATATTCTCATAATCTTTTTTTTTGAAACCGTTATTTCTTTCTTGTACCTTACTTAGTAGGCACTCTTCAGTAAGTAGTAAAGATCCTTTTCCATTTGTATCAAATGCACCACCTTCCATAACTATTGATCTAATGTTTTTACCAAAACTAATTTTTGGTTCAATTCTTTTAACTTTTATTATTTTACTTATTTTTTTATTAATTTGATTATCTCTATTGAAATTATAATATTTAGACCATGCATTGAATTTAAAGTCTAGTATCAACTTTTTTTTAATTCTTTTATTAATTACAAATATTGGTCCAGAGTCACGTAACCATATTCTATCTGTTTTAATTTTGTGAAAACTGATATTGCTTAATTTCGCTTTATAATTTTTTAATATATTTAAAACTTGGTGTTTATTTTTATCAATTAATAAATCAACTTTTTGGTTTTCTGAAATTATTTTAACAATTTTTGCAACTACATGTGGGATAAAACTAAAAAGGTCTGGCCAATCATTTTTATTATAAGGCCATGCGATCCAAATTGATTTTTGAGGTTCCCATTCTGCAGGAATCTTAAATCCAGTTAGTTTACTAGTCATCATCCGGATTCTTTAATATTCCTTTATAGAAGTCTACTCTTCGATCTCTTAAAAATGGCCAATGCTCTCTCGCAGTATCTATTTTATCATAATCAATTTCACGAATTAAAATTCCCTCTTTTTTGTTACCTAATTTGCCAATTATCTTTCCACTTGGATCAATAATCATAGAATTTCCCCAAAATTCAATTTTTTTATTTCCTTTTTTTTCATTACCGACTCTGTTAACTGCAACAACATAAGTTCCATTAGCTATAGCATGTGATTTCTGCATAGTTACCCAAGAATCTAATTGTGCTTTTCCTAATGTTTTCTTTTCTTTCGGATGCCATCCAATTGCAGTAGGATAAAAAATTATTTGTGCACCCTTTAAAGCAGTGAGTCTAGCAGCCTCAGGAAACCACTGATCCCAACATATTAAGGGACCAATATTTCCATATTTAGTTTTAATAGATTTAAAACCAAGATCACCCGGGGTGAAATAAAATTTTTCATAATACCCTGGATCATCAGGAATATGCATTTTTCTATACTTTGATAAAATTTTTCCTTTTTCATTTATAATAATACTTGTATTATGATAGAAACCACGTGTTTTTTTTTCAAACATAGATATCATTAAAACAACATTCAATTCTTTTGATAAATCGCAAAAAACTTTTGAGGTTTTACCTGGTATTTTTTCTGCAAATTTAAAATTTGAGTGGTTTTCTGTTTGACAGAAGTAATTTGTTAAGAAAAGCTCAGGTAGACAAATTATTTTTGCATTTCTATTAGCAGCTTTTTTTATATTTTTTATAACAGCCTTTAGATTCGAATTATAATTATTTAAAATCTTACTCTGGATGATACCAATAATTGTTTTTTTGAACATTTAATTAAAATATTTCTGAAAAATTTTTTCTTTCTCTATTTTTCCATTCTCCAGTATGATAAGCATCACTTGCAATTAAAGGTAGCACACTTGTTGCCTCTGCAAAAACCATTTGTTCTTTTGATGTATCGACTTTACCCCATGAACTTGCCTCTTTAAGCGTTGAACTACTGCACGCTCCATCTCTAGAGTCAGCAACTGTGATTTGGATTGCATATTTATGCATATCAACTTCTTTACCTAAGAGCTCAGCGCATATTACTGTGTCTTGAATGAAATTTTTTGGAACTCCTCCTCCTATCATGAATAAACCCGATCCTTTTGATCGGATTTTAATTTCTGTTAATTCCCTAAATTCTCTGATTGAATCTATGGTAATATGCTTATTTGGGTTTCTTTCTTGATGCATCACTAGACCGAATCCAGCACTTGAGTCAGTAAAAGCCGGACAAAAAATTGGGACATTATTGTCATATGCTACTTCAATTAAAGATTCTTTTTTCTTTGCATTCGTTTTTAGATATTTTCCAATTTCTTTTATGAATTCTCTAGATGTATATGGCCTTGGTTCTAGTTTATCTGCGATTTCACTAATAATCTTATCACACTTCTGTAGCTCATCTTCATCAATATATGTGTCGTAAATTCTATCTATGTAATTCTTTCTTAGCTCATCGTCATTTTGAAACTGAGAACCCTGATAATGTTTAAAACCAAGTGCTTCGAAAAAATCCATATCAATTATTGATGCTCCAGTTGCAACAATAGCATCTACCATATTATATTTAATCATATCCCTATAAATATGCATACATCCTGCTGCAGAAGTTGAGCCAGCTAAAGTTAAAAAGATTGTACAATCTTTATCTTTAAGCATTTCATTATAAATATTTGTTGCATTTGAAGTCTCTCTGGAAACAAATGACATTTTTCCCATTGCTGATATAATTTCTCTACTGTCAAATTTGGTAATATCAATATGTTCCACAGGATTTTTTAAAAAATCTTTTTTACTGTTATGACCTAGATTTTTTTTATCAGACATTAAGCAACAAGAAATGCTTTATCTTTATCTTTGTTGTACATGCTCATTATAGGCTGATCTTGTACTTCATAAATACTATCGGAATAAAAACCGTTAAATTTAGTTCTAAATGTTAATCCATAAGCTCCTAGTTGACCAAGTTCTATATAATCATTTTCTTTAATGTTATTCGGTAAAATAAATGGTCCTTTCATATAATCCATACTGTCACAAGTTGGACCATAGAAATCAAATGGAGTAAGTTTTTTTGAAACCAATCTTCCTATTGGAATCATTCTTGAAGGATAAACAATATTTGGAACTCCTGCATCAAATAATGTTCCGTAAGTTCCATCATTTATGTATAGTTTTTGTTTTTTTCTTAAAATTACTTTGACGATAGTTGATCCACTCTCAGCTACAATAGCTCTGCCTGGTTCACAAATAATCTCGGGTTTTTTTTCAAATTTTAATTTCTCTAAGGCTATTTTAATTTCTTTAAAATAGTTATCTAATGATTGTGGTATTAGATCAGGATAAATTGTTGGAAATCCACCTCCAATATTTATGTAATCTGGTGAAATTTTAGTTTTTTTTATAATATTTCCAATCTCCGCTATTCCTTTCGAATATGATATTGGATGCATACATTGTGATCCAACATGAAAACTTAAACCAATTTTTTTAGCGTATTGTTTTGTTAATCTTAAAAGGCCTAAAGCCTCACTATGTAAAGCTCCAAATTTTTTTGATAAATCTATTTCTGCATGTTCATTTGAAACAGCAACTCTAACAAATAATTCTAAATCCTTAGCTTGGTTAGTTGCTTCAATTATTTTAATTAACTCCTCTTTTGTATCTAATGAAAAAGTTTTTACACCATGTTTAAAATATGCCTCTTTTATACTTTCTCTAGATTTAACAGTGTGCATGAAAGAACACTTCAACTCTGGATTTATTTTTTTTATTTGTTCAATTTCTTTTAAAGATGCTACATCAAAATTTTTAATTCCACTCTCTATAATAGTATCTATTACTAAAGGGTGAGGATTGGTCTTTACTGCGTATAAAACTGTACCTGGGAATTTATTTTGGAAAATTTTTGAAGCTTGCTTTATTGCACTTGTTCTAATGCAATATATTGGTTCAACTGGTTTTAGTTGACTTACAAGTTCGTCAACACTTTTAAATTTTTCCATTTTATAACCCCACAAAAAAAAATTTAACAAAAAAAATTTGCATAACTTGTATGCAAATTTGTAATTTCTCCACTCATTATGAGAAATGGCTCCTAAAGTAAAGAAAAATTTTCAATGTTATTAAGCCTGTGAAATTTCCTCTTAAAATGACATATTGAAAATTCTACTTTAAATCCTATATAGGCATTCATGACAAATAATGTTCAAAAAGTAACAGATTTAGCGGATAAATCGTTATTAATAGTTGATGATGATAATACCTTTAGAGAAAGGCTATCCAGAGCTATGGAGAAAAAGGGTTTCTTAGTCTCTCAAGCTGAGGGTGTAAAATCAGGAATAGCATCAATAAATACAAAGAATCCAGCTTTTGCAGTTGTTGACTTAAGACTTGGCGATGGCAATGGTCTAGAAGTTGTAAAAGAACTTCAAAAATTAAATTGTAAAAGCAAAATTATAATGCTTACAGGATATGGAAATATACCTACTGCCGTTGCAGCAATTAAACAGGGAGCAATTGATTATTTGGCAAAGCCTGCAGATGCTGACGATATTGAAAAAGCTCTTCTTGCTGATCCAAAAAGTAAAGCTCAACCTCCTGAAAATCCAATGTCTGCAGACAGAGTAAAGTGGGAACACATACACAGGGTTTTTGAGCTATGTAACAGAAATGTATCAGAGACAGCCAGAAGATTAAAGATGCATAGACGTACTTTACAGAGAATTTTATATAAAAGATCTCCTAAATAACTTTCCTAATTCTAATAATTTGATTTGCTAAAAAAGTTAGTAATAAAATTTTAAAAAGCTCGGCATATATAAATGGTGCAACACCAAGTTTAAATATTGGTTTATCAAATCCAATTAAAATACCTAACCAAATAACTCCAAAAAAATATATAAAAAAAACAGAGAAAACAAGTTTTGAGAAAATAAATAGGATGTTAGTTTTAAAGTTTAAATAACCAGAAAAAAAAGCTGCAAACAAAAATCCAATTAAGTAACCCATTGTTGGCCCTGTAAAGTATGCCAATCCAAAACCTTTTTCTGGAGAGTTGGAAAATACCGGCAGTCCTAACAAACCTTCAAGCAAATAAACTATAACTGATGCTAATGCCATTTTATATCCTAAAGACATACCCAATAATAAAACCACAAAGGTTTGCATAGTCATTGGCACTGGATAAAAAGGTATTTTTATTTTTGCAGATATGGTTAATAAAATAGAAGCAAAAATTACAATAACAGAATATTTTAATAATTTTTGGTTATTTGATATGCTTATATTTTCCATTAGAAAATTATACAATTTCTTTAAAATTTTAGCTAGTTTTTTGTTAGATTTGTATAAACATCTTCAATGTTAGCATCGTCCGTTGAAATATCTAAAATATTAATATTTTTATTTGAAAAATAGGAGATAATTTCATCAATTTTAAGATTATTTTTCTCATAAGATAATGTCAATTTATCCTCAGTCTGGGATATTATTTTTAAGGATTTTAAAGGTATTTTATCTATTTTTGTTTTTTGATTAATCGTGAATGTAACGGTTTTTGTTTGAATTTTATTGATTAAATTTTTAGTAGTATCAAGAGCAACTAAATTACCTTTACTTAAAATTCCTATACGATCACACATTTGTTCTGCTTCAATTAAATAGTGAGTTGTTAGGATAATTGTTACACCTATTTTATTTAAAAGTTTGACATTTTCCCAAAGGTTTTTTCTAAGTTCAACATCCACACCTGCAGTTGGCTCATCAAGTATTAAAATTGGCGGTTTGTTTACTAAAGCCTTAGCAATTAATAATCTTCTTTTCATACCTCCAGACAAGCTTCTAGCATAGCTTTCTGCGTTTTTTTCAAGAGAAACTAATCTTAAAATTTCATCTGTTATTCGGTCCTTTTTTTTAATTCCATACATACCAGCATGTAGCTCCAAAAGTCTTCTTGGATTAAAAAATGGATCTAAATTTAATTCTTGTGGAACTATTCCCAATGAAGCTCTTACTTGTCTTGGGTCTTTATCAATATCGTAACCCCAAACATTTACACTGCCACTAGATTTAATAACAATTCCACCTAAAATATTTATAAATGTTGATTTGCCAGCTCCATTTGGACCCAATAACCCAAAAATTTCTCCTTGTTTCACGTCTAAGTTTAAATTATTTAGTGCATTTATTGTTCCCGAATTGTTTTTAGAGTAAATTTTGCTTAAATTTTTTACAGATAGAACATCTTTTTTTTTCATAATGATTTGTACATTTATAACATTCGTATAAATTAAGTTAACATTTATTAATGAATAAAATTAAAAAAAACGATCATTTTTATTTAATTGATGGTTCTGGATATATCTTTAGAGCATATTATGCTTTACCTCCTTTAAGCAGAAAAAGCGATGGGATGCCAACAGGAGCTGTAAATGGTTTTTGTAATATGTTGTTCAAGTTGCTTGAAGACTCAAAATCAAAAGAAAACCTTGAAAAACCAACACACTTTGCAGTTATTTTTGACTCAGCGAGAAAAAATTTTAGAAATGAAATATATAAAGATTATAAAGCAAATAGATCTGAAGCACCTGACGATCTAATCCCTCAATTTGATTTTATAAGAAAATCAGTAAATGCATTTAATCTACCATCTATAGAGTTAATAAATTATGAGGCGGATGATTTAATTGCTACTTATGTTGATCAAATTACAAAAATTGGGGCAAAAGTTACTATTGTTTCTTCTGATAAAGACTTAATGCAATTATATAATAGAAATGTCAGAATTTATGATCCAATGAAAAATAAATTTCTAGGTGAAAATGATGTAATAAAAAAATTTGGTGTCAAATCTGATAAAGTAATAGATGTTCAAGCTCTTGCAGGTGATACTAGCGATAATGTTCCAGGTGTTCCTGGTATTGGTGTAAAAACTGCAGCAGAGTTAATAAATAAATATGGAAATTTAGAAAAACTTTTATCTAAAGCCCATGAGATTAAACAAAATAAACGAAGAGAGACTATTTTAGAAAATAAAGATAAAGCCATTATAAGCAAAAAACTAGTTACCCTAAAAAAAGATGTTCCTGTTAAAGCGAAGTTAAGTGATTTCATACTAAAAGATATTGAAAAAAATAAATTATATGAATTTTTAAGAGAAATGGAGTTTAACAGGCTTTTAAGTAGCGTAATTTCACAGTACGGGGAAACTAAATTCTCAGAAAATAACAACATTTCTAAAAACCAAGAAATTAATTTAAAAATAGATAGAAAAAAATATAAATTAGTTACTAATCTTGAAGATATAGACCAGTGGCTGTTAGACGCTGAAGAGAAAGGAGAATTATCAATTGATACAGAGACAACATCTTTAAATCCGCATTTAGCTGAATTGGTGGGAATATCTATTGCTACAGATGTAGGTAAATCATGCTACATACCTTTGAAGCATATTAGTAAAGAAGTACTTGATACAAATAAAGTAATAAGAAAAATCAAACCTATCCTAGAGGATAAATCAATAAAGAAAATTGGACAAAATATTAAATATGATTACATAGTTTTTTATCATCAAGGAATAAGAATGAATTCTATGGAAGATACAATGCTTATCTCTTACGTCCTTGATGCTGGAAAAAACAGACATAATATGGATACACTTTCAGAAATTCATCTAGGACATAAAACTATCCAATATAAAGATTTGGTTGGCACAGGAAAAAAACAACTTACATTTGATCAAGTAGAAATTCAAAAAGCTACAGAATATGCTGCAGAAGATGCAGATGTAACATTAAGGTTATATAAAATTTTAAAGAAAAATCTTATAAATGAAAAACTTGAAAATATCTATGAATTATTTGAAAAACCATTAATTGAAATACTAGCAAATATGGAAATTCAAGGAGTGAAGGTAGATAATAAATTTTTAAGTATTTTATCAAAAAAATTTGAAAAAAAAATTTCATTAATCGAGGATAAAATTTACAAAATTTCAAAAAAAAAATTTAATATTGCTTCTACAAAACAGCTGGGAGAAATAATGTATGAGGATTTAAAGATAGCATCACTTAAAAAAACTAAAAAAGGAAGCTTTGCTACAAGTGCATCAGTTTTAGAGGACTTAGCTTTTAAAGGAAATCAGTTTCCAAAACTTGTCTTGGAGTGGAGACAAATTTCTAAATTAAAAAATACATACTCTGACTCTTTACAAGAACATATTAACCCAAAAACAAAAAGAGTTCACACATCCTTTTTGCTAGCTGCAACAACAACAGGGAGATTGGCCTCAAGTGATCCAAATTTACAAAATATTCCAATTAAAACTGATGATGGAAAAGATATTAGAAAATCATTTGTATCTGAAAAAGGAAATATTCTTATTTCAGCCGATTATAACCAAATTGAGATGAGAATTTTAGCTGATCTAGCGGATGTAAAAGAATTAAAAAAGCCTTTAACGACCAACAAGATATTCACTCACTTACTGCTAGCCAGGTATTCAATGTAGATATTAGCGAAATAAATTCTGATATGAGGAGAAAGGCAAAAGCAATTAACTTTGGAATTATTTACGGAATTTCTCAATACGGATTAGCAAAACAAATTATGGTATCAAATAACGAAGCTGCAGAATTCTTAAGTTCTTACTTTAACAAATTTCCCGAAATAAAAGATTATATGAATGAAACTATTAAATTTTGTAGAAAAAGTGGATATGTGAACAATATATTCGGAAGACGAAGTCACATAACTGGAATAAATGATAAAAATTTTAATATTAGAAACTTTCAAGAGAGAGCTGCAATTAATGCTCCAATCCAAGGATCTGCAGCAGAAATAATGAGATTAGCAATGATAAGAATTTTTAAAAAAATGAATGAGACCAAAGAGGAAAATTGTAAGATGTTACTCCAAATTCATGACGAGCTCATTTTTGAGGTTCCAAAGGAAAGAGAAAAAAAATTTACAAACTTAATCAAACATGAGATGACTAGTGTTAAAGATAGCGACCTTCATTCTTTTTCGACACCATTAACAGTTGATGTAAATAGTGGAGATAATTGGGGATTACTACATTAATTTTTTCATAACCTTGCCCAATTAAGAACAATTTAGTATTTGTATAACTACATATGAATCAAACAATCGCGTTAATTGATGATGATAGAAATATTCTAACTAGTATAAGTATAGCATTAGAAAAAGAGGGTTTTAAAGTTCAAACTTATTTGGATGGTGAAAGTGCACTAATAGGTTTAACAAGACAACCCCCCGATTTAGCAGTTATAGATATTAAAATGCCAAAAATGGATGGGGAAGAATTATTGAAGAAGCTAAGAAAGAAAACAACTTTACCAGTAATTTTTTTAACCTCTAAGGATGACGAAATTGATGAACTACTAGGGTTAAAGTTGGGTGCTGATGATTTTGTAAAAAAATCAGGAGGTTTTTCTATTAAGGTTTTAATTGAAAGAATAAGAGTTCAACTGAGAAAAAAAAATTTAAATTCTGTAGAAGAGACAAAAAATATTATTTCACATGGAAAGTTAAAACTAGACCCATCTCAATTGGAATGTGAATGGGATGGAAAACAATTGCCTGATAAATTAACTACTACTGAATTTCTAATTGTGCAAGAATTAGCAAAACGTCCTGGAATAATCAAGGAAAGATCTCAACTCATGGATATAGCATATAGAGAAGATACTGATATAGAAGATAGAACTATAGATAGTCATGTAAAAAGAATAAGAAAAAAATTTAAAAAAGTTGATCAGAATTTTTCTGCTATAGAAACGAGATATGGTAGTGGATACAGATGGAATGTAAGTTAATTAATGGGTTCGTTGTTAAAGAATTTATCAATTTTAAGAAAATTTTTATTCATAAATTTTATTGTATTTATAATCATAGGTATCTTGACATTGGTATATCTAAAATTTTCTATCCCTAATTTAATTTATAAAAAGACGTCTAACCACATTGAGGTTATAAATAATACAACTGATCATATAAAAAGATTAAAAATAGAATTTAATGAGGAAGATCTAAGAAAATTTTTATTTTCGACTCGATTTTTATTTCAAAGTTTAGATAGGGTTTTGTTTATAAATAAAAATTTTGATATAATTGCAGATACCGATACATTAGATTTAGATCCCAGATCATTTTCACAAAAGATTGAGCAAATCGAATTTGACAATATAGTTTCAAATGATCAGGATAAAAAAAAAGATTATAAAAAAGAAAAAGAAGAAACCATTAAAGATATAGTTAAAGAATATTCTTTATCTAAAGATTACGGAAAACCATTTACCTACACAAAAGAAACTTACAATTTATTTATTCTTGGAACATTAAAAAACTTTATTATTAATGATGAAAACGTTGGTTTTATTTTGGTAGTCGAAAAAGCAAACGATGTGAAATCAGCTATAGATGAAAGAAAAAACTTTATTATAAGGACTGCTTTATTAGTAACTTTAGTAATATTAGTATTTTCTTTTGTATTAAATAGGTATTTTTTAAAACCTATAAAAAATCTTGTTGATTATACAAAGATCATTAAAGAAAAAAGCAAAAAAAAAACAAATATTCAGACTCTTAAAAGTAGAAGTGATGAATTAGGAATCTTATCAAACTCATTAGACGATATGACTCATGAACTTCAAAAAAGAGCGAATAGTGCAGAAAATTTCTCTACTGATCTTGTGCATGAAATTAGAAATCCGTTAGCTTCCTTAAAAAGTGCTTCTGAGATTATTTCAGAGACAGAAGATAAAAATCAAAGAGATAAACTAGTTAAAATTTTAAGTCATGATGTTGAAAGAATAGAAAGACTTATCACAGATTATTCCCAAATGTTAAAAGATGAAGTAGCTTTAACAAAAGAAAAAATGAAAATAATCGACCTTAAACCGATTGTTAACTCTGTTGTAGATGATTTTAATAGTATTTATATGTCAAAACGAAATATAAAAATATCATTAGATGCAAAGAATCAAAAAGATAAAATTGAAATTATTGGAATTGAGAATAGAATCGAACAAATTTTAGCAAACTTACTTGAAAATTCAATTTCCTTTAGTGAAGATAATAAAAATATTACTGTCAAACTTTACAAAAATAATAAAAATGTAATGTTAGACGTAATTGATGAGGGATTAGGTTTGAAGGAGAAGGACACAAAGAAAATTTTCAATAGATTTTATAGCAATAGACCAGGAAAATTTGGAGAACATTCAGGCTTAGGCCTAAATATAGTGAAAAATTTGATTGATCTTCACGGTGGTACAATTAGCGCAAGTAACAATTCTAGGGGAAAGGGAGCAAAAATTGAAATAATTTTCCCCTCTGTGTAATGAAAAGTTGATTATTTAAAATTATACTGTTACAAAATCGCTCTTATGCAAGATTATAAAGTAAAAGACCTATCCCAAGCAGAATTTGGAAGAAAAGAAATTTCTTTAGCTGAAACAGAAATGCCTGGATTAATGGCACTTAGAAAAGAATACAAAGGTAAATCCCCCTTAAAAGGAGCAAAAATATTAGGATGTTTACACATGACTATTCAAACAGCGGTGTTAATTGAAACGTTAGTTGATCTTGGAGCAGAGGTAAGATGGTCTTCATGTAATATTTTTTCTACTCAAGATCATGCAGCTGCCGCCATAGCAAAAGCAGGTATTCCTGTATTTGCATGGAAGGGCGAGACTGAGGAAGAGTATTGGTGGTGCGTAAGACAAACCATAGAAGGTAAAAAAGACTGGAAACCAAATATGATATTAGACGATGGTGGAGATCTTACTGCACTTATGCATAAAGATTATAAGGAATTATTAAAAAACATAAAAGGTTTGAGTGAAGAGACAACCACAGGTGTTTTAGCATTAAAAAAAATGGAAGAGCAGGGAACACTTATGGTACCTGCAATAAATGTAAATGACTCAGTAACAAAATCGAAATTCGATAATTTATATGGATGTAGAGAAAGTTTAGTTGACGGTATAAAGAGAGCAACTGACATAATGATGTCAGGAAAAGTGGCAATTGTTGCTGGGTTTGGTGATGTTGGAAAAGGTAGTGCAGCATCTTTGAGACAAAGCGGCGCAAGAGTGATGATAACAGAAACAGATCCTATTTGTGCACTTCAAGCAGCAATGGAGGGATATGAAGTTGTTCTTATGGATGATATGATTTCTCAAGCAGATATTGTTGTTACTGCTACTGGTAATAAAGATATAGTTACAGCTGATCACATGAGAGCCATGAAAGACAGGTCAATCCTATGTAATATTGGGCACTTTGATAATGAAATACAAGTTGAGGCATTAAAAAATTATAAGTGGGATGAAATAAAACCTCAAGTTCATGAGATTACTTTTCCAGATAATAAAAGATTAATCTTGCTTGCTGAAGGAAGATTAGTAAATTTAGGATGTGCAACTGGCCACCCTAGTTTTGTTATGAGTGCATCATTTACTAACCAAGTTACAGCTCAAATTGAATTATGGAATAATTCTGAAAAATATGAGAAAAAAGTTTATGTGTTGCCAAAACATCTTGATGAAAAAGTCGCAAGATTACACTTAGAAAAAGTCGGAGCTAAACTAACACCATTATCAAAAGATCAAGCAGATTATATAAGTGTAAAACCAGAGGGTCCATACAAACCAGATGCGTATCGCTACTAACAGTAGCAAAATTGATATTTCTAAAGAAAAAAAAACTGCCTCTTTAGCTAAAATTTTTTCAAGACTTCTTAACAAAGGAGACGTGGTTTTCCTTTATGGAGAAATTGGGGCAGGAAAGACTACATTTGTAAGATATCTGATTAACCACTTCCAAAGAAGATCAAAAAAATCCTTGAGTGAAGTAACTAGCCCAACTTTTAATATTATGAACGAATATGAGGTAAAAAATTTAATTATAAACCATTTTGACTTGTTTAGGATTGAAAAGGCAAAAGATCTTCAAAATACTGGATTGTTTGAAGATTTTAAAAGTAAACTCACACTAATTGAATGGCCTGAAAAAATAATATCTAAACCTAAAAATAGATATGAACTATTTTTTGAATACAATAAAAATACAAATAAAAGATTTTTAAAAATAAAAAAAATAATTTTTGACCTCGAAATTAAAGAAAATTTAAGAGATAATAAATATGTTCAGATTAAAGGTGATGCATCATTTAGAATATTTTTGAGAAAGTACAGAGGAAAAAAAAGTTCTATTATTGTTTATTGTAAAAAAGATAAAAAAAAAAATCTTTTGGATTACGATGCTATTAATAAATATTTAATCAAAAATAAAATTTTTGCTCCAAAACTTTATTTTCAAAATTATAAAAATAATTATATTGAAATACAAGATCTAGGAAAACAAACAGTTTTTGATATATTTTCAAATAAAAAAAATAATAAAACTTTTAAAATTTATAAAAACATAATTTTATATTTACTCAAAATTCAAAGAATTAAACCATTTAAGGTAAAAAATTTTATGGGAAATTATTATAAAATTCCTAAGTACACAAAAATGAAAATTTTTAATGAGGCGAAAATCTTTTGTGATTGGTATGTAACTTCTAATAAAAATAAAAAAGAGACAAAAAGAATTAATTTAAATTTAAAAAAAATAATTAAATCTTTACTCCGAAATATTAAGTTAAAAAGTGATACATTCGTACATAGAGATTTTCACATATCTAATATAATTTCATATAAAAATTCTTATGGCATTTTAGATTCGCAGGATGCAGTTGTAGGCAATAAAGCTTATGATTTAGCTTCATTAATAGATGATGTAAGATTCCAAACTAGTGAAAAACTCAAAGCAAACCTCCTAAATTATTATATTAAGAAAAATCAAAATAAAATAAGCAAGATAGAGTTTATAAACGATTTTTATATTTTATCTGTACTTCGAAATTTGAAAATTATTGGAATTTTTACGCGACTTTCTGTTAGAGATCAAAAAAATGAGTACTTGAAGTTAATACCATATGCTTGGAGATTAATTGAAAATCGAATTGAAAATAAGACTATTTTCAAAGATCTAAAATTTTTTTTAAATCAAAACTTTTCCTCAAAATTAAGGAAAAAATATGCAAATTAATACAGCACTTATATTGTGTGCAGGCTTTGGAAAAAGACTACTTCCTTTAACCCAAAACATGCCAAAACCTTTATTAAAAATTGGGCAAATCACATTATTAGAAAGGACAATAAAATTAATAGAAAAACTTCAAATAAAAAAAATTAAAATTAATACATTTTACCTCTCAAAAGAGATCAAAAAATTTGTGGATCAATTAAATACGAATTTAGATATCCAGTTAATTGAAGAAGGTAATGAGATTCTCGATACAGGGGGTGGTATTTTTAATATGATAAAAGATACTAGCGAGGAAAATTTTTTAGTTTTTAACCCAGATACTTTATGGAATGAGAACTATCACAAAAATATATCTAAAATGGCTGATTTATATTTTAGAAAACAAATTAATAATATTTTACTAGTTGTTCGTAAAGATTTAAGTTTTGATAAGAGATTGAAGGGAGATTTTAACTTAGTTAATGAGAAGCTTACAAAAGATAACAATAAAAATTTTATTTATACTGGATGTCAAATAATTAATAAAAATATTTTTTCAAAAATTGCTAAAAAAAAATTTTCAATTAATGAAATATGGAATTATCAATTAAAAGAGTCTCGACTTTTTGCGTATGAGAGCAATATTGAATTCTTGCATGTAACCGATTTAGAGATTTATAATAAAATATTAAAAAACCAATAAATCTTGAGTTCTCTCTTGATCAAGGTATCTACATTTAGTAATCTTTAATTTTTTATCTAATTCAATATGCAGTGGATTTCCAGTAGGTATCTCAAGTTGAGGTATTTGTTTTTCATCTAACTTAAATAAAAATTTGCAAAGCGCTCTCACTGAATTCCCATGCGCTGATATAAGAATGTTCTTGTCATTTTTTATTTCGCTAATAATATTTTTAGTAAAATAGTTAACCACTCTGTCATAGGTATCTTTCAAAGATTCTGTATCTGGAATATTTTCTTTTGAGATATTTTTATAAATTTCAATGTTCAAAGGATGATAGGGGCTATTTTGGTTTAAAGGATCAGGTCTAACGTTCCAAGATCTTCTAAAATCTTGTATTTTTCTTTCTCCAAGTTTAATTTTCATTTCTTCTTTATTTAGACCCGTGAGCGATCCATAATGTCTTTCATTAAGCTCCCACGCTTTTATAAATTCTGAATTATTTCTTATAGTATTTTTTATTAACTTTAATGTATTAATTGCTCTTAATTGGTAAGAGCTGAAAAATAAGTCAATATTAATATTTGTTGATTTTATAACTTCCCCTGCCTTACAAGCCTCCAATTTTCCTTGGGGTGTTAGATCAACATCAACCCATCCAGTAAATTTTTTTTGTAAATTCCACTCACTTTGTCCATGTCTAACTAAAAATAAATGACTCATATAAAAAATTTAAATATAAGAAGGTTGTATCATGTTTAAATCAATATTTTATTTAATAAATACAATATTTGCAATTTTCTACTTATTTCCTGGAAGTATATTGGGTTATTTATTGTATAAAAATTTAAATAAACAACCTCAACTAACAGATGACCTTAATTTTTTAATATTTAATTTCTCGTCTAATCATGTTTTTGCTTTTTTAATTCTATCATTTTTTGGCTTTTTACTTTTTTATGAAAAAAAAAAGAAAATCATTCTTACTTATTTTTTTTCGATATCTTTTTTCTATGAATTACTCCATATTTATATACCAAACAGAGGTTTTCAGATTTCTGATTTATACGGAAATATATTGGGTATATTAATATCATTAATATTATTTTTACTTTTTTCTCATGTTAAAAAAAAATTATAAAGCTTTTTTAATTTTATTTTTTTTAGTTCAAAATTATGTTTACGCTGATGTAATTGAAGGAAAAGCCTTAGTGATTGATGGCGATACAATTAAAATCAATAATAAAAAAATTAGGTTATCTGGTATTGATGCGCCAGAGGCAAAGCAAGTATGTAATAAGATTTTTATAAGTATTCAGTTTTTCTCTTTAAATAGAAAATACCCGTGTGGAAAAATCTCAACAAATAAATTAAAAAAATTACTAAAAAATGAAAAGATATTATGTAAAATTGAAAATATAGATAGATATAAAAGGAAACTTGCAACTTGTTATAAGAATAGATTAAATATTAATTCTTGGCTTGTAAGGAATGGACATGCTTTGGCTTATATTAAATACTCCAAGAAATATATTTTACAAGAAAAAGAGGCTAAAAGGGATAAATTAGGTTTATGGCAGGGTACATTCGAAAAGCCATGGGATTGGAGAAAAAATGAAAAAAAAAAATAATGTGCTATTTTTATTACTTAGTTTGCTACTTTTTTCTTGTTCATCTATTCCGAAAAATACCGCAGATGGTTGCTCTATATTTTCTGAAAGATATCTTTGGTATAAACATGCAAAAAATACCGAGAGAAAATGGGGTACCCCAATATATTTGCAGCTTGCTATAATTAAAATGGAATCAGATTTTGATTGGCTTGCAAAACCAAAAAGAAATAAAATTTTTAAAGTCATTCCATACAAAAGACCATCTTCATCCTTTGGATATTCTCAAGCAGTTAAAGGAACATGGAAGCAATATAAGCGTGAAACCAATAATCCACTAGCAACACGAACTAGGTTCAAAGATAGTGTTGATTTTATAGGATGGTACACTACTAAAACTGAGAGAATTCTCAAAATTTCAAAAAAAGATGCATTTAGACAATACATTGCCTATCACGAAGGGTGGGGGAACTATAAAAATTATAAAAAGAATCCTAAAGTAATATCTCTAGCCAAGAAAGTACAAACGCAATCTAAAAAATATAGATCACAGTTATTAAGTTGCCAAAATTCGCTAAAAACAAGAAAATATACTATTTTCTAATTCAGTTGCTTTTTTAATTCAATATCAACAGCATCAATTCGTTTAGTATTCTTAGCTAACATTAAGTACATCGTTGGGGTGACATATAGTGTAAAAAAAGTAGATATAATCATTCCACCTAAAATAGTAGATCCGACAGCAAGCCTAGAGCCTTCACCAGCCCCAGGTCCAATATTTCCAATTACTAATGGAACCATTGCTATCATGGTACTAAGAGATGTCATTATAATAGGTCTAAATCTCATATCACAAGCTTCTTTTATTGCATTATCTATACTTTTTCCAGATGCTCTAAGTTGATTTGCAAAATCTACTATCAAGATACTATTTTTTGTAGATATACCAATCAGAATAACAAGTGCAATTTGTGAAAAAATATTAATTGAACTATTTAAAAAAAGAATGAAAACCAACCCTCCAAATACAGCTAATGGGACAGTCATTATTATTATAAATGGATGAATAAACGAATTAAAAGTGGCTGCCATAACTAAATAAGCGGTTATTAATGCTAAAGCAAATATAATAAACAATTCATTAGAAGTTTCTTTTAATTCTTCGGATTTCCCTTTCCAAGAAATTTGATTCTGAGGCGAGACATTTTCCATTGTTTTTTCTAAATACTTTATTGCTTCACTTAATGAATATCCTTCATTAATATTGGCAGATATAGTTACTGCTCTTTGTCTGTTATATCTCGAAAGTATTTTAGCTGATCCTTCTTCCTTAAAATCAACTAAATTTGCTAATGATATAAGTTTTGAATTATTCTCAGATCTTACGAAAATTTTTGCTAAACTTTCTTTACTTCTTCTATCTGATAAATATTTTTGTACAATAATTGGATATTCTTTTCCAAGTTTATTAAATGTTGTGACAGTTTTTCCACCATAAAGAGTTTCTAAAGTCTTACCTATTTGATCTGTCGATACCCCTAAATCTTTTGCTTTATTTTTGTTAATAATTAATTTTACCTCTGGTTTATTTTTAGAATAATCTGACTCAATTCTTGACAAATTTTTATTTTTTCTTAATTCAGATATTAAATTATTCTGTATCTGTTCAAGCTCATCGTAAGATGATCCTAAAATCACCAGTTGTAATGGTTTGTTATAATTCGAGACTCTTATTGATTGTGGTGAAATAGGAAAAGCAATTGCCTGTGGATTAGTTACTATTTTTCCAATAGCTTCTCTCATAACTGACTGTGTATTTTTACCTCTATCATCCCAATGATTTAATAATGCTATTATAATAAATGTATTAAAAGAGTTACTTGATCTGCCAAAACCAGGTACTCGCATTATAAATCTTCTATATGGGCTGTTTTTTTCTTGTAACAGAGGAATTAATTTAGACTCTATTTCTTGAGCTCTTTCTTGTGTGTATTCAAATGAGCTTCCTTCATCAGTCATTCCAATTATTAAATATGCACCCCTATCTTCAAGAGGAAGTAGTTCCTTTTTGGAAAAATTAAACAATAATACTGAAGAAACAATTACTATTACCATAAAGGTAATTATTAATCTTTGTTTATCAAGAAAGTAAGTAAGACTTTCTTTATAAAATTTTAAAAACGATTTAAAGAAATCATTAAATTTAGTTATAATTTTATTTTGCTTAGTCTTCAGTGTTAAAAATCTGCTCCCAAGCATTGGTGATAAGGTTAGAGCAACAAAAGATGAAACAACTACAGAAAAAGATAGTGCAATTGCAGTTTCTCTGAATAAAGTTCCAGAAATTCCTTTTATAAAAATCAGTGGTAAAAATACAGCAACTAATATTAGAGTAGTAGCAATAATCGCAAATGTAATTTGCTTTGATCCTTTGTAAGCTGCCACAAGTGGTTTTTCTCCTTTTTCAATTCTTCTATAAATTGCGTCAGTCATAATTACAGAGTCATCTGTAATTATTCCAATTGCTAAAATAAAAGATAATAGAACAAAAATATTTATGGACAGACCAAAAATATAAATTCCCAAAAAAGATGCAACTAAACTAACTGGAAGTGCAACAGCTGGAACTATCACTGCTTTTAAGTTTCCAAGAAACAAATAAATAATAATTACTACTAAAATAAAAGCTATGAAAAGAGTTTTGTATACTTCGTTTATAGCAGCCCCTACGTAGTTTGCTCTATTAAAAGCCACCTCTATATTCAATCCATCGGGTAAAGATTCTCTTACTTCTTTTAACTTTCTTTTAATATCCCTTGATAACTCAACTGTTGATGCACCACTTCTGGCATAAATTCCTATACCTACAGTTTTTAAGTCAAGATTATCTTTTCTTTGTGCTTTGAATAAGGTTTTTTCTGAAACCGGACCAAATTGAACATCAGCAACATCAGATAATTTTACTATGTTGTCTTTGTTTTTTTTTAACGGTAAGCTTTTTAATTGATCAATAGTTGTATAAGATTTATCAAGATTAAGAGTGAGATCAACATTAGTTGCTTCTAAAGTTCCAGCAGGAAGACTTACATTTTCACTTCTAATTGCATTTTCTAATTCTTGTATTGTTAGATCATTGGCTGCTAATTTTATTGGGTCTATCCAAATTCTAACACTTAACTCTCTAAGTCCACCAACCAAAATTCTTCCAACATTTTTAATACTTGAAAATCTATCAACCAAATATCTCTCTGCATAATCTCCTAATTCTAAATCACTCCATGTGGGAGAAGAAAGTGCTATCCACATCGTTGTTGTGAAACCCGCGGCTTGTTTCAAAATTTGTGGAGGTTCAGCCTCAGTGGGCAAGTTATCGGCAACCCTAGCTACTCTTTCTCTTATATCATTTGCAGCATTATCTAAATCCATCTCTGTATCAAACTCTATATTAATTGTGCTTCTTCCATTTTCAGATACAGAATCAATATTTTTAATACCTTCTGCTCCACCAATCACATCTTCTAAAACCTGTGTAACCTCTTGATCAATTATGGGTGCTGATGCAGATTTATAATCCACTTTTACTTGAACAACTGGCGGCTGAAGTCCTGATGGTAGTTCTCTAACAGGCAACTTCCAAAATACAAATAAACCAAATAAAACTAATATAAGAGACATTACCCAAGAAACTACTGGTCTTCGTATACTTAAATCAGTTATAAACATTTATTTTTTAATTGGTTTAATTTTTCCTTTTGGATTTACTTTTTTAAGACCCTCAGCAACTATAACATCTCCCTCATTTAATCCTGAAATTACCTCTATAAATCCTTCGTTTCTATTTCCTATTTGAATTTGGATTTTATCTAAACTATTATCCTCAAGCACTCTGTAAATATAAGTATTCTCTCCTTCTAACATTACACTAGTATCAGGTACAGACAGAGAGCTTCTTTCATTGAATTTTACACTCACTTCAAGTAGCGACCCTGGTATTAGCTCATAATTTTTATTATTTATTTTTATTCTTGTCAGCAAACTCCTGGTATCTGCACTTATTCTACTCGAGTAACCTTCCACTTTTCCTGAAAAGACTTTATTTTTTAATCCTGAAAACTTTACATCGACAGGTAAATTTTTCTTAATAACTGGCGCGAAAGACTCAGGTATTTTTAAATCAGCGTATATCACTGAACTATCATCTAAAGTTATTATTAAGGAGTTGTCAGACCCAAGAACGTCTTCTGTAATACCTCTGTAACCTAGAATACCGCTAAAAGGTGCAATAATATCCTTATCTTTTAATTTTACTATTAAAGATCCTTTCTCTACATAATTGTCTAATTTAAGCTCAGAGATTAAGTCACTTTTTTGAATTCGATATGATTTGGTTTTCTTTGAAATTGCTGTGCCGAAACTCTCAATTTTCTCTGAAAAATTTTTTTCAGATACTAATTTGACAATTATTCCAGGCGGTGGTCTTTTGCTAAATTTTTTTTTGAAATGGTTTCCAATCATTGTTCTTCCAATTACAACAATCGCAATTATTATGAAAAAAATTACAACACCGATTAAAACTTTTTTTGAGGTTTTCATAAATTATATTCTGCCATACTCTGACCATGAACCATCATAAATGACAGGTTTATATTTATTATCAATTAAGGAATATGCAAGCGCTAAAACTGATGCTGTAACTCCAGAGCCACAAGAAAACACAACTTTTGAGGAAAAATCTTGTTTTAAAACCGACTTAAAAATTTTTACCAATTCCTCCTTTGATTTGAATGTTTTATTCTTTTGTAATAGTTGATTGAATGGTAAGCAAATAGAATTTGGTATAGATCCACTTCTCAAACCACTTCTTGGCTCCTTTTCTTTCCCTTCGAATCTTTCCTTACTTCTTGCATCGAGAATTTTGAATTCCTGCTGGAAAATATTTTGTTCAATTTCTCTTTTTGATTTTACTAAATCTTTTTTTTCTTTTGATATGTATTTTGATGGGGACGCAATTTTAAATTCTTTAGTTGTCTGTCTTTTTTCCGATTTCCATTTTTCAAAACCACCATTTAGAACGCTTACAAGCTTAGGGTCATGTCCAAAATAGATAAAAGTGTACCACAATCTACAAGAGCTAATCAAATCTGAATTATCATAAACGATAATTCTATCTTTATTTTCTATACCTAAACCCGAAACAATTTTATCCCACTTTTTACTAGAAGGTAACATGTGTGGTAAATCTGAACTCTCGTCAGAATTTTTATCCAAATCAAAAAATAATGCACTTGGTAAATGCTGATTTAAATATTCTTGATGTGGATTTCTCGAAGTTTTAGGAAGATGCCAAGAACAATCAATTAATTTTACATTACTCAAATTATTTTCAAGCCAATCTGTTTCAACTAAAGACATTTATCTTTTTTCCAGATATTTTTGATGATATTCCTCTGCAATACAATAATTTTTTATTTGTGAAATTTTAGTGACCACTTTTCCAGAAAATTTTTTGTTATATTTTTCTGTTATTTTTTTTGCAACATCTTTTTGCTCGTCATTAAGATAAAAAATTTCACTTCTATACTGTGTACCAAAGTCTGGTCCCTGAGAATTTAAGGTTGTAGGATCATGTATTTCAAAAAAGTAATCTAAAATTTCTTCATATGAAATTATTTTTGGATCAAAGTCCAATTTAACAACTTCAGCATGGTTTGTATCTCCTTCACAAACTTCTTGATAGTTGGTTTTACTAGTATTACCTCCACAATAACCTACTTCAGTTTTATAAACCCCATCCAACCTGCTGAACTTTATTTCAGGCCCCCAAAAACATCCACAAGCTAAAACTGCTATTTCCATTGATTATTAAGTTTATTAAACTAAAGTTAACTTATGCCTTCTAAAAATCAATTAGGTTTTTTGTACATGTTATTGTCTGTGTGTGCATTTTCAGTGATGGATCTTATTGTAAAATGGTCAGATAATTATCCTCTAGGCCAAGTAATCTTTTTTAGAGGTTTTTTTGGCCTAGTTCTTTATTATTTTGTGATACCTAAGGAAAGGCTTAAAGATTTTTACGTAACAAAAAGGCCAATTTTACATTTCTCAAGATGCTTTTTTGGACTGATGGCATTACTATCTATTTTCACAGCACTGAGAAATCTTCCATTGGCAACCGTTGTAAGTATTTCATTTGCTGCTCCAATTTTTACAACAATATTTTCAATTTTTTTTTTAAGTGAAAAAGTAGGGTATTTTAGATGGCTAGCAGTGCTCGTCGGTTTTGTAGGAATTTTAATTATATCTGAGCCTGGCCTAAGTTCATTAAATGTTTATTATGTATTCCCAGTTATTTTCGTATTAGGAATGTCTTATGTTGCTATTTCAATAAGACAATTGTCGTTAACTGAACCAGTTTGGCTAATATCGCTATATTTTTCAGCAGCAATTACATTAGCGGGTTTATTTACGATACCTTACGGTTGGTTAATGCCAAATTTAAAAGACCTAATACTTTTGTCCTTTATAGGAATTTTTGGAGGTGTTGCAAATTTATGGCTTAGCCAATCATATAAATTTTCAGAGGTATCATTGGTAACACCTTTAAAATATTTAGCTTTAGTTTTTGCAATAATTTTCGGTTATTTGATTTGGGATGAAATACCAACAATAAAAACTTTAGTAGGTGCAACTTTGGTAATTGTTTCATCAATAATTATCTTCAGGAGAGAAATTTTATTGAAAAAACAAATTTCAACTACAAGACATGAATAAACCACCGAAATATTGGAAAAAAGCAATAAGTTATTTATCATCAAAAGATAGAATTATGAGAAATCTTATAAAAAAATATGATGATACATTTTTAACAACCAGAAGAGATGTTTTTTTTTCACTATGCAAAAGTATTATAGGTCAACAGATCAGTGTGGCTGCAGCAAATTCAGTATTTATAAAGTTTAAAAAGCTTTGTAAAAATAAAATAGAACCTAAGACTGTAAATAAATTAAGTTCACAACAATTAAAAAATTGTGGATTAAGTCGACAGAAAGTTAGGGGTATAAAAGAACTAGCTTATAAATTTTATCATAAAAGTTTTAATCCAAATTTAATAAAAAAAATGAATGATGAGGATGCGATAGTATATCTGTCAACGCTTAGACAAATCGGCAGATGGTCAGCTGAAATGATTTTACTTTTTACTTTTAATAGACAAAATATCTGGCCTTTACAAGACATAGGTCTTTTAAGAGCAATCTCTAACAACTATAAAAAAAAATATTTACCACCAAAAATTTTTGTTAGTAAGCTACAGAAAAAATTTTCACCGTATTGTTCGGTTGCTACTTGGTATTTGTGGAGATCTATTGATGATGAGCCAATTCAGTATTAATCACCTTCTACTATTTGGTGATGCCTTATAACATGGCCGCTAAGAATATCATGCGCCTCTTGGTATTCCTTCGAGTCATAGCATTGCATAGCTGAATTATAATCAGGAAATTCAACAACAACGGTTCGAGGAGATTTTATACCGTCAGTAGTTCTGTTTTTTCCACCCCTTACAAGAAATTTTCCAGCAAACTTTTCTACTGCTGGCTTAGCTTTAGCAGCATACTCTTTTAATTTTTCTGAATTTTTAATTTTTTCGTATATACATACCCAATAAGCTTTCATATTTAATCTAACCACCTTTCAAATTTATTTTTATTTTTTTTTATATAGTCTGGCAATCTATCAAATTCAAATTTTAAAAGCTTAGGCCCTTTCCCAAACTTTGTTGCCCTTTGATCAACATTCAAATTATATATTGCATGTTTATTATCCATAATTTCTTTAATTTCTTCTACAGTCAGTGGGTTTATATCAAACTCAAGATGATGAAGATAGGATCTTAACTTATATTCAATTTCTTTAGCAGATTTAATATTTGTAAAATGCCATCCTCCATCGCTTATAAATCTAATATTTGTGTACTTATTTTTTGAAAAAAAAGTATCAATTCTATAAAAAGGATACTTCTTATCTTTAATATTTCTTAACCATTGAGGACTAATTAAATCTTTTTTTCTGCAACCTTTTGTACCAACCCATACATATTCTGGAAGTTTTAAATTAAATTTATAATAAAACATATCTTGTTGGAACATTATTATTTTTTCTTTAATATTTAAAAAATTGACTTTTTTAAGATTAGGTATTTCATCAACATCAGAAATTAAAATTATGTCATCATTTTGAGCATCTTTTAATCCGTTAAATAAAAAATTTCTTTGCCCATTTTCTCTTTTTCCTGCGTTTAAAATAAATTTTCCATTTGTGATATTTTTACTATCATTTTTATTAAACTTTTCTAGATCTTTTGGCTCCTCGTCAAAAACTAAATAGATTATCTTTGTCTTGAACGCTTTAAATTGATTTATATTGAATTTTAAATCTCTTTTTTCACCTTTATGATTAAATTTACTTTCAACAATTACAAAGTAGTCAACGAAATCATTTAATAGATTTAGTCTTAAATCTAAAACTATGTCCTCATCAAAATACATGAAACAGTCAAATATTTTCATAAATATATTTAATTCAACTTAATACTATAATAATAATTATAAATGGAAAAAAAATTAATTATTAAATTTGACGAATATTTGGAAACAGTTGAAAAACTGGCTATAGATGTAAATAAAAAATTTAAACCAACAGTTCTAGTTGGTATAATGAGAGGTGCAGCACCAATAATAGATATTTTATCAAGAATTTTTAAATTGCCCACAGCTTATATTGTAATTCAAAGTTATTCAGGAAAGGGATTAGAGGATAAACAAGGAGATTTAGTATTTGCCAGAGATATAAGTTCAATAGCTAGACAAAAAGATTTCGAGAGAGTTTTACTTGTCGACGACTTATCAGATACCGGACTTACCTTAAATAAGAGTATTGATTGGCTTAAAAGTTATGATCCAGTTAAGAGTTATATTAAAGATATAAGAACAGCATGTTTATGGAAAAAAAAATCCTCAAAATTTAATCCGGATTTTTGTCCAATAAAATTGGATGATGATCCTTGGATAGTTCAACCAACTGAGCATTATGAAGAATTGTCGATAAACCAAATAGCTGAGAAAAATAAATAAGGCCAGAATAAATCTGGCCCCATAAAATTTCGTTTTAAGCTACTGCAAAACTTATTGCACTTAGAATTGCAATAACCCAAATAGCGGGAGATGTAGTTGAAAATTTTCCCGTAAATATCTTTATCAAAGCGTACGAGATAAAAGCTAAAGCTATTCCATTACTTATACTGTAAGTTAGAGGCATAGCAATCATCGCAAGTACTGCAGGCGCTGACTCAGCAATATCGTCCCATTCAATATCGGTAATATTTCTAACAAATAAAACCGCAACATATAACAACGCAGCACCATCTATTTCTTTTGGTAAACTTGTTGCCAATGGAGCAAAAAATAGGCATGCAAGAAAAAGTACACCAATTACCAGAGATGTCATTCCTGTTCTTCCACCTGCTTTTACACCTGCTCCTGACTCAACATAACTTGTTACAGTTGTGGTACCCATAAAAGCTCCAGCTACAGTGCCAACACTATCAGCCATCATAGCTTTATTAATATCTTGGACTCTTCCCTTGTTATCGACTTTCCCCGCAACGTTTGCAACTGATGTTAATGTTCCAGCAGTATCAAAAAAATCTATAAATAGTAGAGTAAATATAACTGTAGACATACTTGCAGTTAGAGCTGCTGACAGATCAAAATCAAACAAATAAGTCATCGGAGGAATACTTCCAACAACTCCATTAAATTTTGCTAATCCACTTACCCATGCAATAATACTGAACGCAATTATACCAATAATTATATTCCCTTTTATTTTTAACTTTTCCATTACAATAATTGCTACAAAAGTAAGGCATCCTAGAAGTACTAATGGATTTTTTATATCTCCTAAAGTTACAAGTGTCACTGGATGGTCTCCAACAACTCCCATAATTTCTAATCCAATAATTGCTAAAAATAGTCCTATACCTGCTCCAATTCCAAGTTTTAAACTTCTTGGTATTGAATTTATTAACCATGACCTAATTGGTGTTAAAGATATAATTAAAAATAATACACCTGCAACTAAAACAGCACCTAAAGCTTCCTGAGGCGTATAACCCATCCCCGCAACAACGCCAAAAGCAACGAATGCATTTATTCCCATTCCAGGTGCTAAACCTATCGGCCAAGTTTTTCCATAAAATGCCATTATAAAACATGCCAAAGAAGTTGCTAAAATTGTAGCTGTAAAAACAGCCCCGAAATCAAAAAAACCTTTTTCTGGTCCGGCAAATTCTCCAGATAGAATAAACGGGTTTAAAAACATAATATATGCCATAGTTAAGAAAGTAGTAACTCCAGCAATTACTTCGGTTTTAAAATTTGTCTTATTTTTCTTGTAATTAAAATATTTATCTAACATTTAGTTCCTCCAAATAATCTTACACAATAAACGATTCTCTTTGAAAATTCCTATTAATTGAAAGCTTTATTAACATTTTACAACTTACAATTTAATTTTTTATTAAAATAGTTCTGTTAAAATGAATTGTGAAATCAAAAACTCTTTTTTTAGTCCTGTTTTTAATTCTTATAAATTTAACTAGCTGCAAGACTGTTCAAAATAAAACAGACGAAATTGTTAAAAAAGAAAATGAAAAATTAAGTCAATTTATAGGACAACCTGCTTCAGAATTAAAAATCGTTATGGGCTTGCCTGACAAAGAAGAAAAATCAAACACAGGTACAAAAGTTTTTGTCTACAAAACTACAAAATATGGAATTCCTTGCGAGAGAAAATTTGAAATAAGTAATAATGATATGATTATTGGTTTTGTATCTAAAGGATGTTTTTGACTTGTGGGGACATGTCCCCACAAGCAAGGTTGGTACTTATTTAATTTCAATAAGTTTTTTCTTTTTATAATCAGGCACAATTCTTTCGCAGGCTATTGTCAAAAGACCGTCTTTAAGCTCAGCGCCATTTACCTTAACATCGTCAGCTATTGTAAATGATCTCGCGAACTGTCTTTGTGAAATACCCTTATGAATGATTTCACCATCTTTATTTTGATTTTCTGATTTGTCAACTTGTTTAGTCCTCACTGTTAACAAATTATCCTCAAACTCTACCTCTACATCTTTTTTTGAAAAACCTGCAAGAGCTACTTCAATTGAATATTTGTCCTTTCCAGTTTTTCTAATGTTGTATGGTGGGTAATTTGATTGCATCGTTAAACCACCATTACCTAGCATATTTTCAAATTGATCAAACATATCGTCGAAACCAATAGAAAATGGTCTAAGTGAGTTAAATATAGATAGATCCTTACTTGTCATATTTCCTCCTTTGTTAGCAAGGTTGTTTTTAAGCCCCAATAAGGCGACTTAGATAAATTTTATATAGGTACTAAAATTAATTTTTCAAGTAACGATTAAATTTTTCCAGCAATCTTTAAAATGAACGCATAGTCAAAAGCTATCTCTTCAATCGCTCCATCTCGTCCTGATTTTCCTCCGTGGCCCGCATTCATTTCTGTCTTAAGTAATAAAAGATTATTGTCAGTTTTATAATCTCTAAGTTTTGCTGTAAATTTTGCTGGTTCATCAAACAAAACTCTATTATCACTTAAACTTGTGGTTATTAAAATATTTGGGTAATCCATTTTTTTTATATTATTATATGGCGCATAAGAATAAATATAATCAAAGTGATCTTTATTATCTTTTGCATTGCCAAATTCGTCAAATTCTCCAATTGTTAATGGTAAAGAATGATCTAGATTAGTTGTTAAACTATCAACAAATGGAACAGCCATAATCATGCCTAAAAATAAATCTGGAGCTTTATTCACAACTGCTCCCATAAGTAATCCTCCGGCAGATCCACCCATTCCTATAATTTTTCCTTTCGAAGTAAACTTCTTATTTATCAAGAAATTTGCAGCAGCAATGTAATCATTAAAAGTATTTTTCTTATTTAGAAGTTTACCTTCTTTCCACCATTTCATTCCTCTTTCCATTCCTCCACGTATATGTGCAGTTACCCAAATAATATTTCTGTTAATTAAACTTAGTCTAGTGGAAGAAAAAGATGGAGACATTGATGCACCATACGAACCATATCCATATAAAAGAAGATTTGCAGATCCATCTAAAGGTGTATCTTTGTGTCTAGTTATTGTTAAGGGTACTTTTCTCCCATCATCAGAATTACATTCAACTCTTTCTACAACATAATTTTTTGGATCATGACCTGATGGAATAATTTGTTCCTTTACCAATTTTTTTTCTTTTGTTTTTAAATTATATAAATAAGTTCTAGATTGAGTTTTTGGAGTAGAATATGAGATATAAATTAAATCTGTGTTTCTATCTCTTTGTGTATGAGAAATACTAGCATCATAAACTTTCTCGTCTGAAAAAATAAGCTCTTCCTCTTTATTTGATTTGATATCTCTTACAAAAATCTTATCTAAGGCGTTTGTTAGTTCAGATCTTATAATCCAATTATTCAAAAATGTAAGCCCACCAATCATGCTTTCATCTTTTGATGGGATAAATACTTCCCATTCGTCTGACTCCAAATTTTTTGATCTTTCAATTTTAAAATCCTCAGCATTTTTGTTAGTATGAATATAGAAGTAATCACCCCAAGAACTCACACTATAAATAATTCCTTTTTCTCTTTTTCTAACAATTTTTGGTTTAGGTGATTTTTCATTTGTCTTAAAATAATATTTTTCAGAGGTATTATGATCTGATGAATTAATAAAATAGTATTTTTCATCTGCACTAATACCTATGCTTACTGTAAAAGCAGGAGTTTTTTCCTCAAATATTAAAAGGTCATCCGTAACTGATTTCCCAATTTCATGCCTAAAAATTTTTTTAGGTCTGTGATTTTCATCTAGCTTAGAATAAAAAACAAATTTATCATCTAGACTAAACTGCACAGAACCTGAGGTATTTTCTATTTTTTCTGTAATTATTTCATTCGTCTTAATATCCCTCACATGAATGGTAAAATACTCAGAACCTTTTAGATCTAATGAATAAGCTAAGTACTTATCGTTGTAGCTCACCTCTAAATCACCAACCCCAAAATATTCAGTTTTAAGTTTTTCTTTTTCTCTATCTCCATTCCAAATTTCCTCAACGTCATTAGATCCAATTTTCTTTCGTAATTTAATCGAATAATTTCCTTTTGTTGTTGTTTTTGTCCAATACTCATAATTTTTATCTGTGAATCTTAAAGACTCATCATCTAACTTAATTCTACCCTTAATTTCATTGAAAATTTTTTTTTGATATTCTTTTGTATCTTTTAAATTCTCCTCTGTATAACTGTTTTCATCCTCTAGATATTTTCTTACTTCTGGTAAGAGTTTAGAGCTGTCTTTTAAAACTTCTAAAATATTATCTTGATGAATCCAGCTATAGTTATCCTCCCAATTCACATTGTGACAAGATTTTAGTTCTTTTTTTTTCTTTAATTGTGGTACTTTCATTTTAAACATCTATTACATGAATATTTTTTTCATAACACTAATTATTTTTGTCCTAGTGTATTTATTACTTAATTGGTTTGTTAAAACATCAAGTGCTAAAATTTCCAGGGGAATTAGATCTTTTACTATTATTTTATCAATAGTTCTTGCGGTGATAATGGCCTTTGCTGGTAGGTATATATTCTCCCTGCCATTTTTACTTATGATTTTGCCATTAATAAAGACTAAAGCTGGTTTGACCTTACTTCAGTTTGTAAGAATTTGGGGGCTTCTAAGATTTTTAAAAAATTCAGGAAGGTTCAATTTTAATAATATGGGAGCAGCCGCAAACACTCAGTCTATATCAGTAGATGAGGCTTATAGAATACTTAATTTAAATTCAAAAAAAAAATATTCTAAAGAAGAAGTTATGAAATCATATAAAAATATTATGAAAAAAATTCACCCAGATGTAAGTCCAGAGTTATCTAGATTAGCTGCAATAGTAAATGAGGCTAAAGAAATAGTTTTGAAAGATGTTAGTTGATTAATTCTTTAAACTTATAAAATATTTTTTGTGGATCAATTCTATCTTTACCTAAAGTATCATGTTTAACTGTTACTTCCCCGTCAGGAATTATCGGGAACATTTTTGAACTATAACTCCCATATAATAAAGGTGTGTCCGCCATTAGAACTATAGTTTGTATACCAATTGCAGCAGATAGGTGACTAAAACTAGAATCATTACAAATTGATATATCACAATTTGCAATGATTGGAAAAGTTTGAAATAAACTCATTTTATCTAAAGCTAAGCATTTGGAATTATATTTCGAATTCAATATATCCTTTAAGATACTTTGCTCCTCTTCATTAATTCCTGTAGCTAAAAAAAATCTACACTTATACTCGTTTTCACACATTTCCATAAATTTTAAAAATATTTTTGATGGTATTCGTTTTGTATTTCCAGATCCACCGATACCTAATATTATATTTTTTTCCTCTTTTTTTATATTAAATTTAATTGCTGTTTCAGAAATACTTTTTTTATTTACATCGATTTTAGGTTCGCTGTTTACGTTTTCACTGATTGTATCTTTAAGAAAATTTTGTGCTGCTAAAATAATATGCTGATTTTTTTTTTTAAATAATGGATATTGATATATTTCTTTAATATATGCCAACTTACATATTAGTTTATACCTTAAAGATGAATTAAAAATAAAAACTTTTTCAAATTTATAATTTTTTAATTGATTTGCTAAATTGATTGATCCAAAAATACCATCATGTGTTCCTTTTTTATTCTTGTTACTTCTGTCTAAATTTATAATCTCACCCACATATTTGTTTTCTTTTAAAATTTCTGACGCTTTAGAGTTTTCTTTAACTAGAATGTTGACTTTTGTATTATATTTTTTTGATATTGCTTCTATAAAAGGTAAATATATTATCATATCACCAATACCCATCCTGTTTTGAATAGCTAGAATTTTCATTTTTTTATCAACTTTACTAAAATTTTATTTTTATATAAGTTTTTATTATGAGTAAAATTAATGGCATTTATGCGGCTTCAGTATCTGTGTTAGATAAAGAATTGAATTTAGATGTAGATAAAACAATTAAACATGCAGAAAATTTAATCTTACAGGGTTGTCATGGAGTTGTAATTTTTGGTAGCACAGGACAAGCTCAATTAATTTCTGTTATAGAAAAAAATAAATTTAAAAATAATTTTATAATTGGCACAGGTTTTAATTCACTTAAAGAAACTATTTCATTTCTTAATGTATGTAAAAATTTCAATTTTGAGAATTTTCTTATAATGCCGCCGGCATATTACTTTTATACAGATAGTGATGCAATTAAATTTTATTCTGAGATAATCAAAATTCATCCATGGTGCAAAATCATTTTATATAATTTTGAAAAATTGTGTGGATATAAATTTTCTGTAGAATGTGTTGAGGAGCTTGTAAAAAATTATCCAGATCAAATCATAGGAGTTAAAGACAGCACATACAATTTGTACAAAAACTTAAAATTAAAAAATTTTTCTATTCTACCTGGTTCAGAATTAAAATTATTAAGTGGTTTAGAATTAGGATGCTCAGGTATAATTACTGCAACTTGCAATGTTACAGCAGAATTATCAAGAAATGTTTATGAGAATTTTGTCAATAAAATTGATCAAGCCAACAATCAAAAATTATGCAATGTA